>CAJOHG010000034.1:36416-43930 GCA_905234395.1 uncultured Selenomonadaceae bacterium | reverse complement strand
TCGACAAATTCAAGTCTCTGGGATTCGATTATGTCACGTTGGATTTGCAGGGCTATCGCGTCGGCAGTATGAATTTAACGGTTAAGTATTCGGCAAAGTGACCAGCCGTCAAAATATCGAATTGCCGTTTATGCGGTTGTATAGCATGAAACATCAATCAGCGCGGCAATATCATCGACAAATTCAAGTCTCCGGGATTCGATTATGTCATGTTGGATTTGCAGGGCTATCGCGTCGGCAGTATGAATTTAATTGGTCACGTCGCTTGCACTTTGACGAGCGGCACCGAAACGTCCGAACTTAATCAAAGTCCACAGCGCGATTGATAACGCCGTCGCCGCCAAAATGATTATTCCGAGTCCGCTGATGAAATTTCCCCAAGGCAACGTGCCGAGCATCATGCCGAGACTCCCGAACAAGGTCGGAACGAAATTTATCACCGATGACGCCGTTCCGACGTTCTCTTTTGCCTCAAGCAACAAAATTTCCGTGGCGAACGGACGAACCATTGAGCCAATCGCCGTGAACGGCAGGAAAGATATTAGAAACATCACCGCGCGTGATTGTCCGACCGTCAGCACCAAAATTCCGCTCACAATCGCGATAAAATATATCATTCGCACCAAGCCGGCGTTTGACATCAAATCTTTCAACTTCAGATAGAGAATTGGTCCCAAAATCGATGCCGACGCATTGAACGCGAAAAAGTAACTGTACTCCTGCGCCGTCAACGAGAAGTGCTCAACGTAGATGAACGACGACGAGCTTAAATACGCCATGAACGGTGACGACATCAGCGCGAACATAATCATCACCGCCATGAAATATTTTTTTCGCGCCGCGTCAACGAGCAGTGTCAGCGATTGTAAAATATCGCCGCGATAACGTTTTTGTTCGGGCAACGTCTCGCAAAATAAAAACGCCACGAATAAATTTATCGCGCCCAAAATCGTCAGCAGATAAAATGAGCCGCGCCAATCGGTGAACGTCAACAGCAAGCCGCCGATTAGTGGAGCCGCCATTGGAGCGATAACGCCGAGTGCTTGAGTTATCGCTAAAATTTTTGTCATTATCTGCCCGCGAAAACAATCTTTGATGATCGCCGTCGAGACAGTGATCATTGCGCCTGCGCCGACTGCTTGAAAAAATCTTCCGATAAGCAGCGAATAAATATCCGCCGAGATTGCGCAAGCAAATGATGCCGCCGTGTAAGCTGCCGCGCCGAAAATCAAAATCGGTCGTCTGCCGAATTTGTCGCTCAAAGGTCCGAAAAGTATCATTGACACCGCGAACACAAAGAAAAAAATCGTCAGCGTCAAACCGACGAGGAATTCACTTGTCGCGAAGTATTTGCCCATTTCCGGCAGCGCAGGAAGATATAAATCCGTCGACAGCGGCGCGACCATTCCGATATAGGTCAAGTACACGATCATTGCCGACAGCGTCAAATATTTTTGTCGTCTCATAAAAATTGCTCCTCAATTAACTGTGTCCGTTGATGAAAATTTTTTCCGTCGCGTGTTCGGCGAATTTTTTTGTGATGGTTGCGGCTTCTCAAATTGCGGCACGATAACGCGGGAAAAATTCAGCGGCTTTTATTTTGGTGACGACTTCGACGGGATAAGAATCGAAAGTAACCATCGTGTCGTACATGTGATTTTTGCGGTAGAAGATAACTTGCCCGTAAGTTTCGTTCGGCTCGGTGAGACAGCTTGCGTGACAAGTCGCCGTCTCCAAAGTGAAGTCGTCCCAAAGCGCAACTGCCATCGTCACCGGGTCGCAGAAAATCGCGTCGGAGCTGTGCAACTCGTCGCGGCAGAAATTTAAATATTTTTCATTGGCACGGGCAACAAAGCTTTGCGTCGGCGAAGAATTTTTCATTGCATTCAAAATCTCTCTGTTCAAGCAAACTTCCGGCGACATAATGTCAAGTCCGACAACCGTCACGGGCACGCCCGAATCAAGCATGACTTTGTAAGCCTCGGCGTCTTTGAAAGTGTTGAATTCGGCAACGGGCGTCGCATTGCCTTCGCCGAAACCTGACGTTCCCATTGACCAGAATTTTTTGACGCGTTTCATCGTGACGGGATCTTTCTGAATCGCCAAAGCAATATTCGTCGCCGGGCCGAGCATGACAATTTCAATTTGGTCGGGATTTTTTTTGACGGTCTCCAAAATAAAATCCACCGCCGATTTCGATTGAACTTTGCTTTTCGGGTGAATCAAATCTGCGTCGCCCATGCCGTCGGAGCCGTAGACGCTGAAAAGTTTGACTTCCCTGTTGACAAGCGAACGATCTGCACCTTTGTAGACGGGAATGTTGACGCCCGCGATTTCCAAAGTCGCCAACGCATTTTGAGCCGCCTGTTCCAAGTTGACATTGCCCGCCAAAACTGTGACGCCCGCAATTTTTACGTTGGGACTTTTCGCCGCCAAAATCAATGCCGCCGCATCGTCGCCGCCCATGTCCGTATCGATTATGATTTGTCGCATTGCCGACGCCTCGCACGTGCACGAGAACATTTGAATCAGTGGCGCGAGCAATATCATACAGCAACGCAGAAAAAATTTTTTCGTCATGTGAATCGCCTCTTTCAGTGAATATTATCTTTTGAACGTTTTAGGGTGTGTTGGTGAATTGCATTTGGCTTGTAAATTTCCGCCCAAAAGAAAAGTAAGCAAAAGAAAAGGGCGTTTGACCGGCAAAGAAACATCCTGTTTCTATTGCCGGCGGCGCACATCCCTGTGCGCCGGGTCTTAGTTCTATTCAACGTGACTTTACCAGCAGTTCTTGGCAACGCAGAAAAAATTTTTTCGTCATGTGAATCGCCTCTTTCAGTGAGTGTTGTCTTTTGAACGTTTGAGCAGTGCGGAAAAAATCGGTTCGCCGCCGCACAAGTCAGAGATCATGAACGCCGCGCCGCTCACTACAATCAATCCGACGAGGTGCGAAAATTGTCCCGTCAGCTCCAAAATCAAAATGCTGCCCGTAATCGGTGCTTTGACTACTGCCGCGAAAAATGCCGCCATTCCGAAGATTATAAAAAGCGTCGTCCAATCAGCCGTGAAAATGTGCAGTGAATTTCCTGTTCGCGCGAAGACGTTGCCGATTAATGCGCCGATTGTCAGCACGGGCAAGAACAATCCGCCGGGCGCGTTGGTGCCGAAACAAATCAGCGTGTAGAAAATTTTTCCCGCCAACAAAATCAAAAGCAAGGTCAAAGCGTTGTGCGTGATTAAAAGTTCGTCGACAAGGACGTTGCCGCAACCGAGAATCTCCGGCAATTCGACGCCGATTGGTATTGCCAACAAGAGCGGGATTGCGAATCTTCGCGTGCCGAAAATTTTCAAGCGGTCGTAAACGTCAAGTGCTCCGAGCAGAGATTTTGAAAACATTGCGCCGAAAATTCCGCACAAAATTCCGAGCAGCATGAACAGCACGAAAAATTTCACGGGCGCGGCTGATAAAGTTGTCGCCATTTCAAGCGTCGGAATTGTCGTGACGGTCGGCAAATGCAACGGTGACGCGGTGATTGTCTCGAAGACCGGGCGCACTCCGAAAACCATTTTCACGACGAACGACGCGATAACCGAAGCAGTGACCGCCGCGATTAAAATTTCCTGCGAAAATCTTTTGCGCAACTCTTCAATGCAGAAAATCACGCCCGCCAACGGTGCGTTGAAAATTGCCGCCAATCCTGCTCCCGCGCCCGCCGTCAACAAAAAATTTCCTTCGACTGCCTCGTGTTGAGCGTTGTCTCTGTAAATTATTCGCGTGAAAAAATTTCCGACTGCCGCTCCGAATTGCACGCTGATTCCCGCGCGTCCGAGTGACATTCCCGCACCGATTGCCGCGACTGTTGCGAAAAATTTCACGGCAAGTAAGCGCAACGGTTTGATCATTTGCGTGCGACCTTGCAAAATTCCTTTGAGCTGTGGAATGCCGCTGCCGGCGACTTGCGAATCGAATTTTATTGCCGCCGACAAAATTGCCGCGATTAAAATCATCACGCCGATTGCCGGGAAAATTTTTCCGAAGCTGTCGACGTGCGCGAAAATTATCGGGCGATAAATGTCCGCCTCGTCGAGCAAAAACCTCAACGCCGCAACGATTATGCCCGTGAAAATTCCGACGAGTGCGCCTTCAAAGAACAATCGAATTCGCAAAAGCCGCCGCGTGCTCAACAAAATTTATCGCCTCCGCAAAATTTCTTCCGCCGTGTCGTCGAGACCCAAAATTTTTCCCGCGTAGTCAACGAGAATCGTGCCGACCTTGAGCTTGCCGAAAACGTAACGTTCGGCACGGAGACTTGCGCGCGCGGAAATTTTTTTGTAAACGCATTCGAGTCCGTTCGCGGAAATAATCTGCGCGGCATCTTCGGTGGTGTTGGCAGATAAAATTTTTTGCACTTCGATTGAAGATAAACCTTCCGCCGCAGAATAAGCCGCCAAAGTCTCCAGTCGAGCGTCGGCAACGCGATTGTGCGTGTGAAAAATTCCCGCCGCGACTTTAATCAGCTTGCCGATGTGTCCGCACAAAATTATTCGCGCAACGTTTCGTTCAGCCGCCGCCTCCAACATGAAGCCGATAAAATTACTCGTCTGAATTATCGCGCCGTCGGGAAAGCCGAGTTGTTTTGCAATGGTCTCGCCGATTTTGCCGGGCACGAAAATCAGCGTGTCGAATCCCGCCGCCAATGCAACGTCGATTTGCGGGACGAGAGAATTTTTAAACGCATCCTCGCTCATTGGACGCAATACGCCCGTTGAGCCGATAATCGAAAGTCCGCCTTCGACGCCGAGCACGGGATTTAAAGTCCGCTTTGCCAATTCGACGCCCGCAGGAATTGAAATTTCGACTTCAAGCCCGTTGACGCCGAATTCTGCCGCGACGTTGCGAATTAATTGCCTCGGTGCAGGATTGATTGCAGGTTCACCGACTTTGAGCTGAAGTCCGGGCTTGGTGATGTGTCCGACGCCAACTCCTGCGTGAAAAGTAATTTTGTCGCCCGAAATTTTAATCGTCGTAAAAACTGATGCGCCGTTGGTGATGTCGGGATCGTCGCCGGAAAATTTGATGATCTCTGCGCGAATTCTGCCGTCAGAAATTTTTTCGACGCGTTCAACGGGAATTTGCAGCTCCGTGCCGTCAAGCGCGATAATTTTCACGCTGTCGACAATCTCGCCCGCCGTCAAGTAAATCAACGCCGCTTTGACGCCCGCCGCCGCACATGCTCCCGTTGTGTAGCCGCTGCGCAAAAATTTTTTCATGCCGCGCCCGTCGACGCAGGAAATTTTTCGGCTAACATTTTTCTGTAAGCGTCGGTATCAGCTTTTATCAACGTGACAAATGCGCTTGTCGAGTATTCGTCAGGCTCGGCTTCGATTTGATTAATCGGCGTCGGCGGGACGATTCGATTTGACATAGCATATTTAAGGTTGCCCGCCTTGTAATATTCCCAATCGGACAACATACCTGCCAGTGCATCTTCCGCCATTTCGATTGCCTCAAAGAGACCATAACCTTGAGTTATCGCGCCCTCAACGTCGGGAAATTCAACGCAATAACAATCTTCAATGTCAATGGCTTTACGAAAAATCGCAGGATAAACATATTTCATAAAATCGCCTCCGCCGAATTAAGGAATCAACATTTTTGCGCGGAGCAAGCGATAAGCGTCGGTGTCGGCTTTAATCAACGTGACAATTTCGCCGTCGGAAACTTCAACGTCTTTGATGTAAGTCGCCGCAGGAATTTCTTTGCCCGTGTCTTCAAGCTCAATCATATGTTTATTTAAAAGTTCCGCCGCCCGAACCAACGTGTAATACAAATCATCAATTCCGTCGGTTGAACAGTCAAGGTCGGGGAACGTTGCTTGAAACCAATCGTTAAACTCTGCGTCGGGTTTAATAATCGCGGGATAAACGTAACGCATAAAAATTCCTCCGTCAGCGGTTGTCGTACATTTTGGCATAATAATTTTTGTACTCGCCGCTGATAATTTTTTCCCACCACGCGCGATTATTAAGGTACCAGTCAACAGTTAGCTTAATGCCGTCGTCGAAACGAGTTTGCGGCGTCCAACCGAGTTCGTTTGAAATTTTCGTCGGGTCAATGGCGTAGCGTTGATCGTGCCCTTTGCGGTCGGTGACGAATTGAATCAAGTCCTCGCTCTTGCCCAAAATTCGCAGAATCGTTTTGACGACTTCCAAATTCGTGCGCTCATTGTGTCCGCCAATGTTGTAGACTTCGCCGACAGTGCCGTGCCGAATAATCAAGTCAATCGCCGTGCAGTGATCTTCGACGTAAAGCCAATCGCGAACGTTGATTCCTTTGCCGTAGACGGGCAATTTTTTGTCGTTGAGCGCGTTGATAATCATGAGCGGAATTAATTTTTCGGGAAAATGGTACGCACCGTAATTGTTGGAGCAACGGCTGATTGTCGCGGGAATTTTGTAGGTTCGTTGATAAGCTTGCACAAGTAAATCGGCGGACGCTTTGCTCGCGGAATACGGGCTGGACGTGTGCAAATTGGTCGTCTCGGTAAAAAATAAGTCGGGACGGTCAAGCGGAAGGTCGCCGTACACTTCATCGGTTGAAACTTGATGGAAACGTTCAATGCCGAATTTTTTGCAGGCGTCAAGCAAAACGCTCGTGCCGATGATATTTGTGCGCAAGAAAAGTTCCGGGTCTTCGATTGAGCGATCAACGTGACTTTCCGCCGCAAAATTAACGACAACATCCGGCTTGACCTCCGCAAAAAGTTTGTAGACAGCGTCGCGGTCGGCAATGTCTGCGCGGACAAATTTAAAGTTCGGCGACTTGAAAGCGTCGGCTAAAGTCTCAAGATTGCCGGCATAGGTGAGCTTGTCAAGGCAAATGATTTGGTCTTCTGCGTGATGTTTAAGCTCGTAATAAACGAAATTGCCGCCGATAAATCCCGCACCGCCCGTCACAATGATTTTCATAGAAAAATTTCCTCCTCGAATTTTTTTGTCATGATAGCAAAAAAAAATCCTCGCCGCAAATTTTTTACGCACGACGAGTTTTATGATTGTCGCAGAATTTTATTGTTTGACAAGTTTGGTGCCGCTTAGCTTATAAGTTGAGCTGTTTATATGGAAAGTCGTGGCAGTGAAGTCTTTAAGCGTGACGGAGCCGCTTGTGACTTTCAAGGCAAGTGCACCGCTTGTTGAGCTGTAAGACGACGTGAAAGTCAGACCGTCCAACGTGAGCGAATCATTATTGGCAAAACCATAGATAACGTCCTTGCCGTCACCTTTGGCGTAGTAGAAAGTGTCACTGCCGCTTCCGCCCCAAAGTGAATCGTTGCCTGTTCCGCCGTTAAGTGAATCATTACCTGCACCGCCGAGAAGTTTGTCCTTACCGCTTCCGCCGTTTAATGTGTCTTTACCGTCGCCGCCGTTAAGTGAATCGTTTCCTGCACCGCCGTAAAGAATATCATTGCCCGTGTAGCCGCTCAAGGTGTCAGCACCATTGCCGCCGAGCAAAG
>CAJOHG010000034.1:26726-36381 GCA_905234395.1 uncultured Selenomonadaceae bacterium | reverse complement strand
CCGCCGTTAAGTGAATCGTTTCCTGCACCGCCGTAAAGAATATCATTGCCCGTGTAGCCGCTCAAGGTGTCAGCACCATTGCCGCCGAGCAAAGTGTCGTTGCCTGCATTGCCGTAAAGTTTATCGTTATCGTCGCCGCCGTTAAGTGAATCGTTACCACTACCACCGCGAAGAATGTCCGCACTTGAGCCGCCCGTCAACGTGTCGTTGCCGGAGCCGCCGTAAAGCGTGACGTTCTTGCCGCTGTTGGAGAGAATGTCTTTGCCGCTGCCGCCGTCGACTGAAACGCTGTCGCCGCTGTTGGTGATTGTGTCGTTGCCGCCGAGACCTTTAATCGTCGCGCCGGTCAAAGTGTTGGTGTAAGAATCTGCGCCCGAAGTGAGCGAGACGATTGAAGAGGAAGTATCGGTCTTCGAGGTGCCGCTAAGGACGGAATTGTTGACGTAAAGACTGTAACTGCCCGTGATGACATTCGCCGCCGTGCCGCTGAATGAACTGATATACGTGTCGCCCGTCAAGTACCATTTGCTCGACGAATCAAGCGCAACGTTGACGGTGCCGACATCGCTTGAAACGTTCGTGCCCTTCGCATTGGTGATTGAGCCGCTGATATTGCCCGTGAACGTCGTCGAATCGGAAAGGTTGAGCGTCAAAGTTGAATCGTCGCCGACGAGAATATCACCCGACAGAGTTTGACTGCTTGCGTTAAGTGTTGCAATGTTTGATGCACCGCTCCAACCGTCATCGCAAACGGAGAGTAAAACTCCGTCGCCGCTGTCGTTAATCGTGACGCCGTTCAAGCTGATAACCGCGCTCGTGTTGGTGACGTGGAAGACGTGCCCGCTTGAGCTGTTAATAACGCCGCCTGTCATTGAAAAGCTTGACGTGCCGCTGTCCGCGTCGCCCGACATCGACTGATAAATCATAATCGAATCTTTGAACGTCGCGTTGCCGTTGATTGAGTCGTTGCTCGCCGAAAGTGTGCAATTCGTCAATGCGACAGAATTTTTGCCTTCAATGCAGACGCCTTCGGAGTGATTGGAAGTCAACGACGCGTCCGAAACGACGACTTCAGCAGTGGAATAAATTGCGGGAGAACCGACGCCGCTTGACGTGTAAGAGCCGCCCGTGACCGTGACCCAACCGCCGCCGCGATCAGTTCTTATCGGTGCAGAAGAGTTGCCGGTCGTGGTTATTGTCAAATTTTTGGCAACGGTTTTGCCGCCGTAAGTCGTCATGATACCGCCGCCGTTATCGCCCGTGGTTTTAATCGTCGTGCCTGTGATGTAAACTGTTGTGCCGTCGCCGCTTACGGAGTCGTTGCCGTAGCTGAAAATGCCGTTCGCGCCTTTTGCCGTGGCAGTGACCGTTCCGCCGCTTATGGAGACAGTGCCGCCGCCGAGAGCCATCACAGCAGAGTTTATGCCGTAAAAGTTGCAGTTGTCGCCGCCGTCGCTGTCGCCCGATTTTGTGACGGTCGGATTGATCAAATTAACGGTGCCGCTCGACAAACTGACCAACACGGAATTTTGATCGGCGGTCGTGGATTTGTAAGTTTTACTTGAGTAAGTGCCGGCAGACGTGATTGAATTCGCCGCGCTGTATGAAACGGAACTTGAGGAGCTTGAGCCGCCGGGCATATCGGGCGGTGCAAAGCGTTGCAGGTCGAAATTGATTGTCGTCATAAAAAAATCACTCCTTACAAACTTGAAACGTTATGCTTAGGAATGAAGTATATCATAAAAATTTCGTTGCACCAAAAATTTTGCAGGCGATTATTGTTTCTTCAACTTGGTGCCGCTGATTTTGTAAGTTGAGCCGTTGATGTTGAAACTCGTCGCAGTGAAATCTTTCAACGTGACGGAGCCATTAGAGACTTTCAAAGACAATGCGCCGCTTGTCGAACTGTAAGACGACGTGAATTTGAGGCTGTCCAACGTGAGCGAGTCATTATTGGCAAAACCGTAGATAACGTCCTTGCCGTCACCGTTGCTATAAATAAATTTGTCAGCACCTGCATCGCCCCAAAGCGAATCATCTCCTTTGCCGCCCCAAAGTGAATCGTTGCCTTTGCCGCCGCGCAGTGAATCATTACCTGCACCGCCTTTGAGAATGTCTTTGCCGGAGCCGCCATATAAAGTGTCCTTACCGTCGTCGCCGCTTAACGAATCATTTCCTGCACCGCCGAGAAGTTTATCATTGCCTTTACCGCCGCTTAACGTGTCCTTACCGTTTCCGCCGGTGATTGTGTTTGCAAGTTTGTTGCCCGTAATTTTAATTGCCTTGGTGCGCGCGGAAGCATCAGCGACTTGAACACTTGAGCCGAGCGTCACCTTTGCGGCAGAATTATTCGTCAATGTCAAAGTCTTTGAACTTGTTCCGCCGTCGAGCGTGCCCTTGATGTTGACGGTTGACAAATCCGCCGCACCGACGAGAGTTATTTTGCCGTCGCCGACCGTGACAATCACATCGGAGCCGCTCTTAGTCGTAGAATACGTGCCGCCGCCGATTGAAAGCGTTGAGTCTGCTTTGAAGCCGACGATTGAATCGAAGCCGTCACCGTTGTTGTATTCAAAGAGAACTTTTCTGCCGCTGTTGATAATGGTATCGTTACCTGCACCGCCTTTTGTTGTAATCTTTTGAGTTATTGCGCGAACGGCTCCTGCCAAGCCGGAATCGCCGACACGAATGTGATCATTGCCGTCACCGCCGTTAATTGTCACGTTGGAGCAACCGACGACATAAATTGAATCGTTTCCTTCGCCGCCGTCGACTGTGACGTAACAGCCGCTGTCGTTCTCGATCTCATCATTGCCCGTGCCGCCTTTAATGACGACATACTCGTTGCTTTTGTTTTCAATTTTGTCGTTTCCTTCGCCGCCGAGAACTGTGACATTGTTGCCTGCGTTGCTGATAGAATCATTGCCCGCGCCGCCGTTTATTGTGACATTGTTGCCGTCAACGTCAAAGTAAGCATTTCGTATGGAATCGTCGCCTGTGCCGCCGCTGATTGAAATATTTTTGCCGAAATTTTCAATCTCATCATTGCCGTCGCCTGCAGTGATTGTAACTTTGTCCGCGCTGTTGTTAATGGTGTCGTTGCCCGCACCGCCGCTCATTGAAATATTTTTGCCGTCGTAATAGCCGCTGCTTGTGAGATAATCTTTACCGTCGCCGCCGCCGATTGTGACATTCGAGGCGTAGTTGCGAACAATATCGTTGCCTTTGCCCGCGTCGATTGTGACCTTTGATGCGGCATTGTAGTTGCGGATTGAATCGTTGCCGCCGCGAGCTAAAATTTTTCTTTTAGCCGTCGAGTTTTCGTAAACGTCGTTGTCGTTGGTGAGCGTGATGGTTTTCGACATAAGAATCACTCCTTGCAAAAGATCAGTTGCAGTGTAAATCAAGCGGTCATGAATTGCAATGCACACACAAAACTTTTTCCTTGCCCGTTGACGTTTAACTTGATATAATCGCCCGAAAATGATTCACGAAAAATTCAGCGTGCAACGGAGGAAATAAATCATGTGTGGTATTGTCGGATACATTGGCGATAAAAAAGCGGCTCCCATTCTTTTGGACGGCTTGACGAAATTGGAATATCGCGGCTACGATTCGGCGGGCATTGCAGTCGATTGCGGCGACAGTGTTTTTGTTGAAAAGGCGGTCGGACGGCTTGACGCTCTCAAGGACAAATTGCGCGGTCACATGCCCACCGGAACTGTTGGAATTGGTCACACGCGTTGGGCGACGCACGGTCGTCCTTCCGATTCAAATGCTCATCCTCACAGCGATTGCCGCGGTGAATTTGTCGTCGTCCACAACGGAATTATCGAAAACTATCTGCCGTTGCGCGAAGGCTTGATAAGTCGCGGGCACGTCTTCACGAGCGAAACCGATACCGAAGTCATTGCTCATTTGCTTGAAGAATCTTATCACGGCGATTTTGTCGAGGCTGTCCGCGAAGTTCTGAATAAAATCGAAGGCTCCTATTCGTTGGCGTTCATGGCGAAGAATCATCCCGATATTTTGATTTGCGCCAAACAGGACAATCCGCTTGTCGTCGGCTTAGGTCGCGGCGAAAATTTCATCGCGTCGGACATTCCGGCAATCATCAATCACACGCGGCAAACTTACATTTTAAACGACGGCGAACTTGCATTGGTGCGCAAAGACTCCGTTGAAATTCTCAATCGTCGCGGCGAACGCATCAACAAGAAAATTTTTCACGTGACGTGGAACGCGGAGGCTGCAGAAAAGGGCGGCTACGAACACTTCATGCTGAAGGAGATTAACGAGCAACCAAAAGCCGTGCGCGACACCATGAGCAAACGCATTGCCAAAGACGGCGGCTCAATCATTCTCGACGAACTGAATTGGGATAAAAATTTCCTTGACGGCATCGACAAAATTTATATCGTCGCGTGCGGCACTGCTTATCACGCCGGGCTTGTCGGCAAATTTTACATTGAGAAGTTGGCGCGCAAATTGGTTGAAGTCGATTTGGCGAGCGAGTACCGTTATCGCGATCCGATTGTCGACGAAAAAACTTTGGTTATCGTGGTCAGTCAATCGGGCGAAACGTCGGACACATTAGCCGCGCTGAAAGAATCGAAACGTCTCGGCGCGAAAACTTTGGCGATAACAAACGTCGTCGGCTCCTCAATCGCCCGCGAGGCTCATCAAGTGATTCACACGTGGGCAGGCCCGGAAATTGCCGTTGCGTCAACGAAAGCTTACACGACGCAATTAATTTTGATGTTCATGCTTGCACTTTACATGGCGCAGATTTGCTCAACGTTGTCGCCTGAAAAAATTCGCGAGCTTATCGATTTGCTCAAAAAAATTCCCGCGCAGATTAGCGAGACGCTCTCGGACGTGGAGCCGATAAAAACTTTCGCTCGGCAATACGGCTTTAACGAGGACGTGTTTTATATCGGGCGCAGTCTCGATTACGACGTTGCATTGGAAGGTGCGCTCAAGCTCAAAGAAATTTCCTACATTCACGCGGAAGCTTATGCGTCGGGCGAACTCAAACACGGTACTCTTGCGCTGATTGTCGAAGGCGTCCCGGTCATCGCGCTTGCCACTCAAAAGAGCGTCTACGAAAAAACTTTGTCGAACATCAAGGAAGTTAAAGCCCGCGACGCGATTGTTATCGGCATTGCGGCTCAAGGCGACTCGGAGCTTGAAAAATATCTTGACCACGTTATCTTTGTCCCGGAAACTGATGAGCTGTTGATTCCGCTCTTAACCGTCGTGCCCTTGCAACTTTTAGCCTATTACGCGGCGATAACTCGCGGTTGCGACGTTGACAAGCCTCGAAACCTTGCAAAGTCGGTGACCGTGGAGTGAGGGAAAATTTATATTTCAAGGACGAAGATTCTAAATTATATCTTGCCAATTCGCTTGAACTGCTGAAAGATGAACAAACCTTTCCCGCTGAATATGTTGACGTGATTTTTGCTGACCCGCCATATTTTTTGTCAAGCGGCGGCATAACTTGTCGCGGCGGCAAAGCTGTTTCTGTTGACAAAGGCGACTGGGACAAAGCGAAAAACTTTGAGGACAAGCACAAATTCAATTTGGAATGGATTGGTCTTTGCAGAAAAATTCTCAAGCCCAACGGCACGATTTGGATTAGCGGGACGTTGCACAATATTTATTCGGTCGGCATGGCTCTTGAACAGACGGGCTTTAAAATAATGAACAACATCACGTGGCAAAAAACTAATCCGCCGCCAAATTTGAGTTGCAGATATTTCACGCACAGCACGGAAACAATCCTCTGGGCAAAAAAAAACGCTTCCGCCAAACATTTTTTCAACTATGCGCTCATGAAGGAACTAAACGACGGCAAGCAAATGAAAGATGTTTGGTTAGGCAAATTGACACCAAAGAATGAAAAAATTTTTGGCAAACACCCTGCACAAAAACCGCTGTATCTGCTGAAAAAAATTTTGTTGGCGTCCACTCGCGAAGGCGATTTGATTTTAGATCCTTTTTGCGGTTCGGGCACGACCGGTGTCGCATGTAAACTTTTGGGCGGAAGAAAATTTATCGGAATTGAAAACGACCGCGATTTTATTGCACTGGCTAAGGAAAGGCTGATGCGTTTTGAAGAACAGAATTTTTGAGGAATGGCTAGCCACATTTCGCGATTCAATAAACGGCTACGAATATTACACGGACTTTAACAAAGTTACTAACAATGTCGAGCGATTAAGGTCGGAGATTGAACTTTTGAATCCGCTTGTCGGCTCAAAAAATATAGAGCGTGATTTTGAAAATATTTTAGTAGAACATCCCGAATGTTTAAAGGCAATTCCTCGCCTTCTTGGTGTTCGTCAGTGCGAAATTTTTTGTAACGGTATCAACTACAATTTCGACACGCCGAATCAATCTGTAGAGCAGTACAAATATTTTATGCGGGAGACGGGCTTGTTTGATTTCCTGCAAAATCATATTATCGGCGGTAATCTTTTCGGTTATTTGGCAGGCGTTGAGACCGGACTTGATTCAAACGCTCGGAAAAATCGCGGCGGCAAGCAAATGGAAAATCTCGTTGAGAAATTTTTGATTGATGCGGGAGTTGCTTATCGTGACCAAATGAAGCTTGAGAAAGTGGAAAAAACTTATGGGCTTGATCTCAGCGCAATTTCGGCGGCGGGCATTACGACCAAACGTTTTGATTTTGTCGTCAAGACGCCGAGCAAAGTTTTCGGCATCGAGACGAATTTTTATGCGAGCGGCGGCTCCAAACTCAACGAGACTGCCCGAAGTTACAAGACAATCGCTCTTGAATCGCGCGGCATTGACGGTTTTGAATTCGTGTGGATAACGGACGGCAAAGGTTGGCGGGATGCGCGGCACAACTTGGAAGAAACTTTTCTCGTCCTGCCGACGTTGTATAATATTCGCGACATGGAGAACGGAATTTTTTTGGAGCTTTTCAATGAGTGAACGTGTAGAAATTTTGGGCGGCAACGTGACGTTGCATCCAATGTTCAAGCGAATCTTTGAATTGGAGTTTTTACGTTGAATGAACGTGTAGAAATTTTGGGTGTTAAAGTCGACGCGGTGACGATGGCTCAAGCTGTCGAACGCGTGACGAATTTAATTGCGGCGGGCAAACCGTCAATCGTGGCGACGGCTAATGCGGAAATGCTTTTGCGGGCGACACACGACGACGAATTAAAAACGATCTTGAACGCGGCAAATTTGGTCGTGCCGGACGGAGCGGGAACTGTTTGGGCGGCACATCATCTCGGAAAATTCATGCCCGAACGTGTCGCGGGCTTCGATTTGGTTCAAGAACTCATGAAAATTGCTCCCGCACATGATTTTAAATTTTTTTTGTTCGGATCTGCGCCCGGCATCGCCGACAAAGCAAAATCAAAAGCCGAAATGCTTTATCCCGGCATAAAAATCGTTGGCACAAGAAACGGCTACTTCACCGCAGACGACGAGCCCGAAATAATTTCGCAGATAAAAAATTCCCGCACAGATGTTTTATTGGCGGCATTGGGCGTTCCAAAGCAGGAGAAATGGCTTTTCGCGCACATGAACGAATTAAAAATTCCCGTGTCAATCGGCGTCGGCGGAACTTTCGACGTTATGGCAGGCGTCGTCAAACGTGCACCGCTTTGGATGCAAAAGGCTCGGCTCGAATGGCTTTTCCGCGCAATGTTGCAACCTTCCCGCGCAGGAAGATTGCTTGCCTTGCCGAAATTCGTTTTGAAAGTTCATAAGCAGAAAAAAGCTTTAGGCTGTAAGCTGTAAGCTTTAAGGAAAAAACCTAAAAGCTCAAAGCTCAAACCTTAAAGCTCAACAGGAGCGTGAAAATTTTGAGCATCATCAAGGAAGGCTATTACTTTGCGGGCGTCGCGCTCCTAATCGCGATTTTTCTCGGCATGTTGATTCATCCTTACGCCGCGATTTTGCCCGCAGTTATCGCTTGTTACTGCATTTATTTTTTTCGTAATCCCAACAGAAAAATTCCCGCCGATGAAAATTTAATCGTCTCGCCCGCAGATGGAACTGTTCAAGACGTTGTGGAACTCGACGACGACGATTTTGTCAAAGGCACTTGCCGCAAGATCATAATTTTTTTGTCGGTCTTTGATGTTCACGTCAATCGCAGTCCAATCGCCGGCGAAATTAAAATTCAAAAATACGTCTGCGGCAGATTTCGTCCGGCTTACAAAGATTCTGTCGGCTTTGAAAATGAGCGGCACCTTATCGGCATTGAAAACGACAAATTGCGCGTGACGGTCACTCAAGTCGCAGGAATTTTGGCTCGACGAATTGTCAGTTGGGTCACTCTCGACGACAAGCTTGAGAAAGGCGAACTTTACGGCTTGATTCGTTTCGGCTCGTGCACTGAAATTGTTGTTCCCTCAAGCGTTGATGTTCTCGTCAAGAAAGGCGACAAAGTTCGCGGCGGCGAGTCGATTATCGGGCGCATAAGGTGACAGGTTTAAAGTTTTGGAGGAATTTTTCATGGAATACTACGGTTGTTCTGATTTGGGACAGTTGCATTTATCTGTCGGCGGACGTTTGGATTTTCCTTTCGACCATGAACGCAACCAAAAAATTTTGTCTTTGTGTTGCAACAGATCGGCTCCGGGTATGCCCTTTGCCAAAACTGCCGAAGAGACTTTGGAACGTTTTCTCGGCATGAGAGACCGTTTAATAATTAGAGGAGGAGTGGCGTCGTCTTCGTATGAAAATGTTCCTTGCGCCAAATGCTACGAATATCGGAAAGGCGACTGGGGATTTTCTCTGCAAATTAACAAAGTCACCTTTGCGCCGTATCCTTCTCCTTGTCAATGTCGTTGCTCTTATTGTCGCGTCCGTGAAGACCTTCCGCTCGGTTGGGAAAAGAATCCTATCGTTGTCGAAGGCTACGGAAAAATTTTTGACTTCTTAAACTTAGTCAAGAGTGAAAAGATTATTTCGCCCGACGCACGATGGTTTATTGCCGGCGGCGAGATAACCATACATCCTTACAAAAAACATATTATGCGGTTGGCGAAAGGATCTCCGACCTTTTTCTTTACGAACGGTTTCATTTTCGACGAGGATATGGCTCAAGAGATGCATGAAAATCCTCAAGCGTTGCTGAATATTTCCATCGACTGCGGCACTGCCGAAACATGGCACAAAGTCAAAGGCTTGAACAACTTCCCGAAAGTGATTGAGAATTTGAAAAGATACAGCCAAGCCGCCATCAGTCCGCGACAAATTGTCGGCAAGTACATAATTTTGCCCGGCATCAACGATTCGGACGAAGATTTTCTCTCATTCATTGAGTTGGAAAAGTCCTTAAACTTCAGCTTAGGCACTTTTTCGCGGGACAACAACACCGTTCCCGAAATTGAGCTTCCGAGCAAAATTCCTCTTTCAAGCAAAATTTTCAATTACGACTTGATAGACTCTGCGGCAAGATTTGCGGCACTTCATCTGAAAATAATCGGTCACGTGTCTTTCTCAAATTTTACGGAAGAAGAGAAGCGTCAAACGCTGAATCTTGCCGAAAAACTTCTGCCATATCTTTAATTCGTCAAAGCACGCGTAAATCGTCAACGTGCCGTTCGTGACGCTTACGGAAATTTTTTCATCGTCAATGCGGTTATCATTCGTCAAAGCACGC
>CAJOHG010000034.1:0-26682 GCA_905234395.1 uncultured Selenomonadaceae bacterium | reverse complement strand
TCGTCAACGTGCCGTTCGTGACGCTTACGGAAATTTTTTCATCGTCAATGCGGTTATCATTCGTCAAAGCACGCGTAAACAGTCAACGTGCCGTTCATGACGCTCACGGAAATTTTTTCATCGTCAATGCGGTTATCATTCGTCAAAGCACGCGTAAATCGTCAACGTGCCGTTCATGACGCTTACGGAAATTTTTTCATCGTCAATGCGGTTGCTGATTGCGTTCGGAAAATTTTGCGTCAAAGTCGCGCCGTCAAGCTCCCAATGCAAATTTTTCGTCGTGACGCCCGTGCAAGTCGCAGTCATCGGCAACAAACTCACTGCCAACGGTTTGCGGAAAAATTTCACGTCAACGGACTCGCCGCTCTTCACGTAGAGAACAATCTCGCGTTCGTCGGCAAGAAAAATTTTTTCGGCAATCGCCGCGCAGGTGAACAACGTGCTGTAAAGATGGTCGAATCGTCCGCCGAAAGCTCCCGTCAAAATCGCAGTGTGTTCACCGAAAATTTCTGCGGCACGATTAAGCGCAAGTTGCGTATCGGTCAAATCCTTGTCGGATGGATGACTTTCGACGGGAATTTTTTTTGCCCGCGCCCAATCGACTGCTGAACTGTTCGCGCTGTCAAAATCGCCGAGCAAAAAATTCGGAACGAGGTCGCACGCTTTGCAAAGTTCAATGCCCTTGTCGACGCAAAAAATTTTTCGCCCGTTTGCAACGCTTTTAAACCAATCGACATTCGGAACGCGTCCGCCGCTCACAAACAAAATCTCCTGCGCGGGCGACGGAGTAAAAATTTCACATTGCGGCAAATTCATCAGAATCCCTCCCAAATCAATTTAAACATTCAATCGGCAACGGCTCCTGTCCTGCACATTGACTTGCAAAAAAAATTTCTGTATACTCTGCGCAAAAAGTTTCGACGAGGTGAACGTTATGGCAAAGTTAGGTGCGGGCATGGCGGACAAGTTGAAAAATATGGCGCGCGGTCTGAAAGATGAGGAAGACTCCAAAGGCGGCATGAAAAAAATCAGCGACACGATTAAAGGTCGTTCGCAGGGCAACAAGAAAACATCGACGGACGGCGGTAAAGTTTCCGGACGCAAAAATTGACACGACAATCATTTGGGCGAAGTGCCCATTTTTTTTTGCATTGACAGCGGGCGAACGTTGTTATATCCTTCGCGCAAAGGAGTGGGAAATTTGATTAACATAAAGAGTTTGGAACTCAAGCTCGGCAGGCACGAAATTTTTTCCGATTTTAATTTGGAAGTTGCTCGCGGCGAAAAGGTCGGCATAATCGGCGGCGAAGGCTCCGGCAAATCCACGTTGCTTGACATCATGGCGGGCAGATTGTTGCCCACGGCTGGCGACGTGAAAATTTTTGGCGAAGTGCTCACCGTCAACGGCAATGTCTACGCCGATTTTTCAGAATTGCGCATGGCGGAAATGTCTGCCGTCGACAAACTTAAACGTGCTCTGCGCGGACTGAACGACGAGAAAATCATTCTGCTTTTGGATGAGCCGACAAAAAATCTTGACACTGAAGGAATTGAGTGGTTGATAAATTTCCTGTGCCGACACGAAAAATTGACGTGCGTAATCGTCAGCAGTGACCGATATTTTCTGCATCAAATTTGCTCGCGAATAATTCAACTCGGCGGTGCACAATCGGAACCGATAAAAATCAACTGCGCCGAACTTTTGCCGCCGACACCTTCGGGAGCAGTGCCAATCGTTTTGGAAGCAAACAATTTGCTGAAAAATCGTGACGGCGAACCGCTCTTTAAGGACGTAAGTTTCACCATTCGCCAAGGACAAAAAATTGCGTTCGTCGGACGAAATGAGCGCGGCAAATCCAAATTGCTAAAGACTTTGGCGACGGCTTATCAGTCGGGCGACGAAACGGGCGGTTGTCTGCGCGGACAAATAATTTTTTCCGACGGCGTGAAAGTTTTTTCAATGCCCAGAGTTTATACTCACGCGGCGGCGAAAATCGAATTCGACAAACTTGCGCAGACCACGACGAATTTTTTGTTGCTCGACAATCCGACTGCTTGCCTTGATTTGCCGACGATTGAGGCGTTGGAAGAAAGTCTCGTTGAATTTCCCGGCACGATTATCTTTGTCGACGAGGATCGCGAATTCATTCAAGCCATTGCCGACCGAATCATCGACATCACGACGCAGGGCACCGTAGACAGAATTTCAACCTACGAAGATTTTTTGGCGAATGAGACGGTCAAGTTGCAGATTAAAGAAAAATATAAGCTCTGAACAGGAAGTGATTTACCGTGATAACTTTTATAATCGGACTGGTGATTTTGATTGTCGGCGCGGCGATTTACGGCTCCTTTTGCGAACGCGTGATGAAACCGAATTCCGCTGTCAAAACTCCCGCAGTTGCCAAAAGAGACGGCGTTGATTACGTGCCCATGAACAAGTGGAAGAATTGCTTGATTGAACTTTTGAACATTGCGGGAACAGGTCCGGTGCTCGGTCCGATTCAAGGCATTCTCTTTGGTCCGATAGCATTTATTACAATTCCAATCGGTTGCGTTATCGGCGGCGCATTCCACGACTACATGAGCGGCATGATTTCTTTGCGCAACGGCGGCGAACAAATGCCCTCGCTCGTCAAAAGATTTCTCGGCGGCAAAGTTTACGGCGTCTATAACATTTTTATCTGCTTTCTTATGCTTTTGGTCGGCACGGTCTTTATCTACACACCCGGCGATTTGTTCGTCGCGCACATCATGAAAGGCGACGCATCAGCGTTGAGCACAGAAGTCATCATGGTTTACGGCGTCATTTTTGCGTATTATCTTGTCGCCACGCTCCTGCCGATTGACAAAATTATCGGGCGCATCTATCCGATTTTCGGCTTTATCCTGCTTTTGAGTGCCGTCGGAATTTTCTTCGGACTGTTTATCAACGGCTATCCGTTGACGGAAGTTTGGGAAGCGGGCATTGCCAACGTTCATCCTTACGGCGAAAATTTCATCCCGATTTTCTTCATAACGGTTGCTTGCGGCATAACGAGCGGCTTCCACTCCACGCAGGCAACGTTGATTGCGCGTTCGGTCACTGATGAAAAGCACGGACGGCTTGTCTATTACAACACGATGATTGCCGAAGGTTTTATCGCGATGAGCTGGGCAGGCGCGGCTATGGGTGCAGTCAATGCCGGTCTCGCGACGAATGAAAATCTCTTCAAGCAAGCGGCGGTTGTCGTCGGCATTATCGCTCAAAATATGCTCGGCTCAATCGGCGGCATGATTGCAGTTTTAGGCGTCATTGTCCTTGCAATAACTTCGGGCGACACGGCGTTAAGGTCATTGCGTCTGATGCTCGGCGATGCTCTTCACATTGACACGAAAAAGAAAATGAACGTCTTCACGCTCGCATTTATGATTTTTGCGATTGTCGCGGTTGTGCTCTATTACGCCAAAACTGACAAGAGCGGCTTCATGATGTTGTGGAGATATTTCTCTTGGGCGAACGAGACTATTGCCGTATTTGCCTTCGCGATGATTGCCGTCTACATGATTCGCAACAACATGCCATACATCATGGCGGTTGTCCCCGGAACTTTTTACATGTACATGGTCTCAACGTATATCTTGCACGCGCCGATTGGCTTCGGACTAAGTTACACGATAAGTTACATTCTCGCGGCAGTATTCACGGCACTTTACGCGGTGTCGATTGTAAAATTCGGTCAATCGCTGAAGTCGTCACGTAACCTGCGCTGAATTTGAAAGACATGCATAGTCCTGCCATTTCCTAATATCAAGCTCGTTGCGGCACCCAATCGAGCAGAGATTGAGTATAATGAGAAATCGCAAGTGGAAAAAAGAGAACTTGTCAATGCGCTGTACTTGAGAGTAGAAATACCGAAGAAGTTGATACCGCACTGCCGGCAAGTGTTCTTGGCTCAATCACTCTCGTCGACTTTCAAAAGATTATGGCTGACCGTTACCGAAGCTGAGATTAAGTAAACTTTTATGAACACACGTTCTAAGAATAAACTTTTTCATTATGATTTCTCTGCTTTTTATTTTGAATTGAACGTTCAACACGATGAAAAAAATTTTCTTTCAAAAGAACACCGCTATCAAAAAAAAATTCCCCGACGCGATTTATCGGGGATTTTTTTTGGAAAAATTATTTTCAGCTTACAAAACGATGTGCGCCATCACGAATCCGACACAGCAACCGCTGATGACACCGATTAAACCGGGAATCATGAACGAGTGATTCAAAATGTATTTGCCGATTCTCGTCGTGCCCGAACGGTCGAAACCTATGCAGGCGAGGTCTGAAGGATACGTTGGCAGGAAGAAGTAGCCGTAGCACGCGCTGATAAACGACATGATAATAACCGGGTCCATTCCGACGCTCAACGCCATCGGGAAGACAATCGCAATAGCTGCCGCTTGAGAGTTGACGAGCTTTGAAGTCAGGAACGCGATAATTGCGAACGCCCAAGGGTATGTTGCGACAGCATTGCCGAGAAAATCTTTCAGGAACGCCATATGCGCACCGAAGCAAGTATTTGCCATCCACGCGACGCCGTAAACGGAGACTAACGCGACGATACCGCTTTTGAAAACTTGACTGTTGCCGACGTCTTTAGCTTTGACTTTGCAGACGAAAAGAATTGTCGCGGCGACGAGGAGCATAACCATTTGGATAACCGCCGTCATTGAAATTGCTTTCATTTCGCCTTTAGCGTTCGGGAAATGCGGCAAAAGATCCGGGAAATTGCCCAAACATGCGATAACGACGATACCTGCGAAGAAAATGTACATTGCGTGATAAAAACTCGGCGGAAGCTCTTTGTCCATCAAAGATTCGGTGTCGCCGTAAACGTATTCTTTGTTGGCAGGGTCTTTGATGAATTCTTGGAAGCGTTCGTCTTTGTCAAGGTCTTTGCCGCGACGATAGCTCCACAGTGCCGCCATAAAAACGCCGATACCGGTTGCGGGCATTGCGACTGCCAAAAGTTGCAACACGGAATAATTGTGACCTGCCGCCGCCATGAAGCCGACGATTGACACGATTGCGACTGATACCGGCGATGCGCAAATTCCCATCTGCGACGCGACTGATGCGACCGCCATTGGACGTTCAGGACGAATGTTTTGTTTAATCGCGATGTCGTAGATAATCGGGAACATTGTATAGACGACGTGACCTGTGCCGCATAAGACCGTTAGAAACCACGTTGTCAACGGCGCGAGAATTGTCACGTGCTTTGGATTGTTGCGCAGGAATTTTTCCGCGTATTTGAGCATGACCGTTAAGCCGCCCGAAGTCTGCAGAAATCCTGCGCAGGTTACGACCGCCAAGATCGTCAACATAACGTCAATCGGTGGAGTGCCGGGCTTGTAGCCGAATACGAATGTAAAAATTACAAGACCGATACCGCTTATGACGGCAAGCCCGATGCCTCCGTGTCGCACGCCGACGAGTAAACACGCCAGCAATACAAGGAAACCTAGAAACATCTCCATAAAAAATCACCTCTCACGGAAGAAACCTTTAATCATTCCGCGAAAGGTATTCGTTGCGTCGAAGGTATTTCCTGCAACATAGGATTTATTTATCGTCACATTAGCTTTGAGCTTTGAGCTTAGAGCTTAGAGCTTTGAGCTTTGAGCTTTAAGCTTAGAGCTTTAAGCTTAGAGCTTTAAGGTTTTTCCTTAAAGCTTACAGCTTACAGCTTAAAGCTAACAATTCAAGCGTTGATGATTTTGCATTGACAATTCGCCATAATGTCCAGAGCCTTTTGATGAGCTTCGGGCGTGGAGCCTGCACAACAAGCCGCGTCGATTTGAATGCGCTGTTCGGGATAAAACGCCTTAATCAGCAGTGCGTTGGAGATAATGCAAACGTCAGTACATACGCCCGCGAATTCGACGACTTCATAAGGCTTGATGAGCGACGGCAGACGCGTTGAGCCGAATGCTTTTTTCTCGATGACGGCTTTTGCTCGCGACGTGAACTTTTGCAACTCCGGAACGATTTGCCAACCGTCCGATTTTTTTATGCAGTGCGGCACCGGCAAATTCCGCCCTTCCTGCGTGTCAAGATAATTGTCGGTGTGCGTGTCCTGCGTGAAAATCAAATCAACTGCGCCTTCTTCGACGATAGCCTCCAATTTTTTCACGAGACGCGGCAACATTTCACGAGCCTCTTTTGTGCCGAGCGCGCCCGTAATGAATTAATGCTTTTGCCATTTTAAATGCCTCCAATCTTTAAACCGACAGCGCACGCCGCCAATCCCGCGACCACGCTGACGATAACATTTGCCATTGCCGCGAAAATTTGTCCGCCGTTAATCAGAGCGAGTGTTTCGGCTGAAAAGGAAGAAAAAGTTGTAAAGCCGCCCAAAAATCCTACCGCGACGAACAAACGAATCGGCTCCGTTGAAACGTTCACGCGACCCGCCAAAATTCCGACGACCAGTCCCATCAACAGACTTCCGAAAAAATTCGCGGCGAGAGTTCCGAGCGGAAAGTTGCCGAGTTTTCCCGCCAGTGCCGTCGTCACCAAAAATCTTGACACTGCGCCCAATCCTCCGCCTATGAAAACCAATAAAAGCTTTGACATAAAAATTTCCTCTCCTGCAAAGTCAAGTTATCGTAAACGACCGCATTTGCAGTACGATTTAAAAGCAGTCCCGTTGGATGCAACGTCACGTTGCCGCCCAATTCTCCGCCTATGAAAACCAATAAGAGCTTTGACATAAAAATTCCCTTTCCTGCAAAGTCAAGTTATCGTCAACGACCGCATTTGCAGTACGACTTAAAAGCATACCCGTTGGATACAACGTCACGTTGCTTCAATCCCGCAGCAGGGCTTGTACAAGAATTCGACGCGCTGTATAATTCGGCGGTA
The DNA here is from genome assembly GCA_905234395.1 of uncultured Selenomonadaceae bacterium. GTDB lineage: Bacteria > Bacillota > Negativicutes > Selenomonadales > Selenomonadaceae > Quinella. Next base: position 19,778 of record CAJOHG010000034.1, on the reverse strand, counting down.
AAAATTTTCTGCGAGGTGTTTTGATTATGTGCAAAGAATGCGGTTGCGGCGAAGGCGGCGGCAATACTCGGCTGCAATTCACCGCTAAAGGTTACACGTCCGAAAATGCGGCGGCTGTCGAAAAAAATTTGCTCGGACTGCCCGGCGTCCTCTACGTTCACATTCACGCTCACGACGGCGAAACGACCATCGACTACAATCCCGCCAAAACTAAGCTCCGCGAAATTTTGAGCGTCTTCGACAATCACGGCGTCAACGCGAACATTTAATCACCAAAAATTTTTTTCGTCGGCAACGGTCGTTTGTAAACCGTGTCCGCAAAGCAAAGTTGTTTCATCGGGCAACGTGAAAACTTTATCGCGAATCGTCTTCATCAGCTCAAGTTCACTGCCGCCGGGCAAATCGGTTCGACCGTAGCCGTTGCGAAAAATCGTATCGCCGACAAACGCGACGCCTTCCGCCGAGCTGTAGTAAATCGCGCCGTCGAGTGTGTGACCCGGTGCGGCAATCAACTTCACGCCAAAATTCGGATTCGCGGACAAAAAAATTTCGCTGTAGTCGTCGAGGCAAGTCACATCGTCGAGGACAATCTTGTTGCCGTAAAAAATCGAACAATTCATTTCGGGATTTTTGGCGTAATAATCTCCGCTCTTGCTCATGCAGACGGAGATTTTTAATTTGCGCTGAATCTCATTGACCGCGCCGATATGATCGAAGTGCCCGTGCGTGAGCAAAATTTTTTCAATCGTCCAGCCGCGTTCGCTGATGATTTTCAAAAGTTCGTCGGCTTGAGCACCGGGATCAATCAAAAAGCCGTGCTTTGTGCTGTCGTCGACAAAAAAATAGGCGTTCTCATCAAGCACGCCGAAGACATTCACTTCCACACAAAGAATCATTTTAAAACTCCTTCACTTGAGGCTGATCTTCGCTACAATCTTTTTGAGCAAACTAATATCTTTCTCGTCCAATGCAGAGGACTTGTTGTCATTGAGTTTGACCAATTCGGCGAGATTGACGTTCAAATTTTTAATCGACGCGAGGATTTTTTCCAATGATTTGCCGTCGTTGAGCTTGACAATTTCGGCGAGATTAACGTCCAAATTTTTAATCGCCGCGAGGATTTTTTCCAATGATTTGCCGTCGTTGAGCTTGACAATTTCGGCGAGATTAACGTCCAAATTTTTAATCGCCGCAGAAATTTTTTCCAATGATTTGTCGTCGTTGCGCTTGACAATTTCGGCGAGATTAACGTCCAGATTTTCAATCGCCGCAGAAATTTTTTCGAGCGACTCCGTTTGAATCGGATTCTCCATAGCATGTTCAACGAGTTGCACAAATTTCAAGATGGCTTGCAAATTTGTCCTGTTGGCATCTTCAAGTTCGACGATTTTTTTCAATTCATCGGTGACGGCGGCGGAATTGTCCTTTTCTTGAAGTGCGACGAAAAATTTTTCGACCTCGGCATTGAGCGCGGAAGAGTTCTCATCAAGCGAGACGATGTTTGTGTTGACGGATTCGACGGTTTTGGCAAGAGCGTTTATTGATTCGTCGATTGTCGCCAGATTTTCAATGAGCCCTGTCAATTTGTCGAGTTCGTCAAGGCGCACGGCAAAGACTTGCATATTTTCGCGGACGAGTTGCGCGGCGACGTTGACGGACTCCATTGCAGTTGCAGTCGATTCGGCAGTTTCAGTGATTTTGTTGCGCAGTTGTTGAAACTGAATTTCTATGCGTTGAAGATCTTCTTCAGCCGCTTGAGCCGATTTGATAAGAGCACGCCGCAAACTTATCGCCGCCAAAAGTGCGCCGACTGCTCCGACAATCAAGCCGTTAGTGTCGTCGAGTTTCAAGAGTGCGCCCAAAGTCATCAGTGCGAAAAAAATTGCGCCCGCATAACCGTTTTCGCTGCCGTTCATTGCGCCGCCTCCCATCAAAAAAAAATTTTTCTGTGATTCTAACATCAAATCGACTTCATGGCAACATCTTGACAGTTTGGAGTTTAGAGTATGGAGTTGAATTTTGTTACGTCACCACTGTCGGCAGTCAAAGCATATTAAACGCACCGTAAGCAGTAGGAATTCGTCCTGCGTCGCGAATGATTTTGATAATCTCGTCTTCAGCCAATGCTCGCGGCGAAGTTGCTCCGGCGTCGTGCAAAATATTTTCGCGGTGAATCGTCCCGTCAATGTCGTTTGCTCCGAAACTCAACGCGACTTGCGCAACCGGCACCGTCAACATCACCCAATAAGCTTTAATGTTGCGGAAGTTGTCAAGCATGAGCCGTGAAATTGCCATCGTGCGCAAATCGTCCCACATTGACGTTTGTTTGATTTCATGTTCGAGCGCGGTATTCTTAGGCAGGAACGGAAAGCAGATAAACGTTTGGAAGCCGCCCGTCTCGTCTTGAAGTTCGCGCAGTCTTATCAAATGTTCGACGCGTTCGGCAAGCGTCTCGATGTGTCCGTAAAGCATGGAAGCGTTTGTTTTTATGCCGAGACCGTGCGCCGTGCGAGCAACGTTCAGCCATTCGTCGACGGTAGCTTTTTTCGGGCAGAGAATTTTTCGCACGCGGTCAGTTAAAATTTCTGCGCCGCCGCCGGCAATCGCCTCAAGTCCCGCAGCTTTCAAACGGAGCAACACGTCCGCGACACTCAAGCCGCTGATTTTGACGAAGTGTTGAATTTCAACGCCCGTGAATCCTTTGATGTGCAAATGCGGAAATTTTTCGTGGAGCGTCTCGACGAATTCAACGTAATGTTCAAAAGTCCACGTCGGGTGCAGTCCGCTGACAATGTGCAGTCCCGTCAAATGTGGATCGCGACTTGCTTCCGTGACGAGTTTAATCGCGTCGTCAATCGTCATTGCATAGGCACCGCGACTTTCGACATCACGCCCGAACGCACAAAATTTGCAACGCGACACGCAAATATTCGTAAGGTTGACATGGCAGTTGACGTTGTAATAAACGACGTTGCCGCTGATTTTTTTCCGCACGTAATCGGCAAGCGCACCGAGCCAACTCAATTCGTTGCAGTTGAATAAAATTTCGCCGTCCGTGCGAGAAAGTCTCTTGCCGTTCAAAACTTTGCGTTCAATTTTCTCAAGCTCTCCTCTGACAAACAAAATCATTCCTCCGTTTAAATTAGGACGAGTCCCGCCAAGAAACTCGCCGCGTTTGTGAAAATCAACGTCGCCAAAAGTTTTCGCCGATTGTCGCTGATTCGGTAGGTGCACAAAACGAATTCCAACATCACGACGACGACTTCACTCGGCAAGACGATTTGCCAATAAAATTCCGCGTCCGTTGCCGACAAAAATTCGTTGAGCAGAAGATTCGTCACGACGTTCACGACGGCGAAATACAGACAGTCGCCGAATCGTCGCCAACCGCACAGATAAAACAGCGGCACTTCAATCAGCACCGTCAACAATGCAAAGCCGGTCAGTTCCGATTCAAACGTCGGCGCAATGCCCAAAAATTCTTGCGTGATTGTCAGCGGAGCCACGTCAAATATCATTGTTGAGCCGCCTCACGTTGAAAAATTTTTTCGCGAGCAAACAATGTTCCCGCGACGAACAGCGATAAAAATTGTATCACGATCATTGCTTGCGGAACGACGTTGAAATTTTCCAGGAAGAAGCCCGGCAAGAGACATCCTGCCGCCAAGCCGAACATCAGACCGGGAAAATTCGGCTTGCACCAATGAACAAGTCGCAACGTCAACGGCATTGTCATGTTAGATGCAAGCGTCAACGTCACTGCCGCGAAAAGTCCGTTCCATTGCAACGACAGAAAGCCGACGATAAAAATCAGCGCGATTGTATTTTTGTAGCCGAGACTGTCGCAACAAATTCCACCGAGAATTTTTCCTGCCGCATAAACGCACGGGAAAAGCATCACGTATTGCGCCGAATTGTTGCCGCCGCCAAAGCTTCTCAGCACGATGCAACCGAGCAACAACATCACGCAGAGGCAAGCGACATTCCACGGCAGAGAGGGAAATTTTTTTCGCGACGATTCGGGCGTGTCAATCTGTTTGCTAATCACATTGCGACGGAAAATTATCACCGTTGCGAGCGCGTAAATCAGCACGAAAATTTTTGCGTCGACAAAAAAATTCAGTCCCAATGCCAGACCGATCGCGCCGCTTGAAACGAAAATTCCAAGCTCCTTGTAAGTGTCATATTGTCGCAGGACGACGCTGCCAATCGCCACGTGAAAAAGACTGTTGCCCAAGCCAATCAGCACGATTTGAATTGAAATGCCGAGTTCGGAAATCGTTCCCAAACTCAACAGCGCGAGTGCGATTATCGGCGCATACGGCAAAAAATTTTCTCTCTTGTCGAGCAGATAACCGATAAGAAATTGCGTGCCGAACGCGAGCAGATTGTACAGGCTGAAATAAAAAATTATCGGCTCAAGAAACGGCTCATTCACGGCGTAAGCGGCGAGTGTCGCTCCGCAAATTCCGTCAACCGCAAAATGTTGCAGCGTGTAGAAAAACAGCGTCGACATATCAATTAATTTCGCCGTCGTAAACGCGCAAATCGTAAACGTTATCCGAACTGCCCTTTTCGACGAGAATAATCTTTGTTACGACGCTCTTGTCGCTGAGAATTTTTGTGCCGAAACGCGTTTTAAACTGCACGTTCGACATCTGAATCTTGAGCACGAAATAATTTTTCTCATTGCCAAGCCGACTGCTCAAGTCCGCAACGTCTTCAACTGTGTTGTTTTGATACGCGCCTTTGCCGGACTTCAACGCAACGCCCGTTTGCTTGTCGACGAGCTGATATTCATAGTCGCAGGCGGCGGGAAATGTGAACTTCATGGAAAGTTTGCCGAGATTGTCAATGCTTGTCGTCACGATTTGAGTTTGTGTAACTTCGCGATGCGGACGAGGACGAGGATACGGCGCAACGTCAGCATAGGCAACGGACAAACTTGCGAACAAAATCGCAAACACAATCAGCGTTGAAAAATACTTCATGTCAATCAACTCCTTGCAGAAAATTTTTTGTCGATTAGGAATGTCATCAGCGCGAAGAAAATCATTCCGCCGACAATCATCAGCGCGAAGACGATGCCGGGCAATTCGGTTGCGGGCGTGCCGAAAATGTGTTTCATCAAAATTCTGTCACCGACGCGATTCATAAACATTCCTGCCGCTCCGAACGTTGACAAGATTATTCCCGCCGCCGTGAAAAAATTTTCCGCGCCAAATCGTTTGAAATATCGTTGCCAAATTTCGCGCCAATGCAGTCCGATATGCACGCCGATTAAAATCATCAGCAGATACGGCAGAGCGACGTGCAGTTGATGAATTGTCATGTTGCGCCGCAATTCAAATCTCACCGCGTCCGCGAACAGATAATTCGACATGCACACGCCGCTAAAAAAAATCACTGCCGCGCAGATTGTCATCGCCAAATTTATCGTCACGGCTAAAATTTTTCGCGGCGATATTTTTTTTGTCAGCGCGGAGAATCGACGACGAGTTATCACCACGTGAACGATTATCGCAACCGTCAGCGCGACGCCGAAAATTTCGTGCAAGATTTTGGGCAGGAATTGAAAACACATTTCCGCGACGAACAGCGCGAACAAAATCCATCTGCTCATAAGCCGAGCGAATCAAGCCAAGTTTTGACTTCATCGATTGAAATAATTCCGAGTCGTTTGCCGTCCTTGACAGTTGCACCTTTGCACAGAGCCTGCAAATTTTTCGTGGCGGTGTTGATGTCGCTGCCGCCGCTGGTGCACACTGGAACGATAACTTTTCCTGCAAGGTCATAGCTCTCAACAAACGTGTCGATAATGCGCGGCTCTTCGTGCCACCAAATCGGAAATGCAATGACAATCGTCTTGTACTGCGCGGCGTTGTCAATTTTTTTTGCAATGGCGGGACGAGAGTTTGAATCTTTTTGCTCGACGTTGGCGCGACAATTTTCGATGTTGTAATTCAAATCGTCAAGCGAATAAGGTTCGGCGGGCACAATCTCGAACGTGTCGGCGTGAAGAATCTCTGCGACTTCAAGCGCGGCTTTCTTTGTGTTTCCTGTGCACGAAAAATATGCGACCAAAATTTTATCGTCGGACTTATCGGCGGGCGAAGTTTTTTCGGCGGAAGAGCCGCAAGCCGTCAACAGAGAAATCATCAGCGCGGCGAGCAGTGCGATAAAAATTTTTTTCACGTCGTCACCTCAATCCAAAATCTTATCAAGACCAATCGTCAAGCCTTTGAGCGCGAGAACTTTCTTGCACGCGAGAATAACGCCCGGCATAAAAGATTCTCTGCCCATCGAATCATGACGGATTGTCAACGTTTGACCGAGCCCGCCGAAAATAACTTCCTGGTGCGCAACGTAGCCGGGCAGTCGCACGCTGTGAATTCTTATGCCGTCAACTTCCGCGCCGCGAACGTGAGCCAATCGCTCAACTTCATCGGGATGCCCTTGCTTGTGCGGTTGACGAACTTCCGAAATCATTTTGGCAGTTAATTCGGCGGTGCCAGATGGCGCATCAAGTTTTTTGTCGTGGTGCAGTTCGATTATCTCAACGTCGGGCATGTACTTCGCAACTTTGCGCGAGAGCAACATCATCAGCACTGCGCCCAATGCAAAATTCGGCGCGATAAATGCAGGCGTCTGATTTTTTTCGGCGAGTTCACGAATTTTTTCCTTAGCGTCGTCGCTCAAGCCGGTCGTGCCGACAACAGGCGAAACTTTATTTGCGAGCGCGGTCATCACGTTATCGAAGACGACATCAGGGCGCGTGAAGTCAACCATCACATCGGGCGAAAATTTTTTCAACGCGGCGTCGAGATTCGTCTCAACTTTCAAGCCGTCAATTTCACCGTCGAAGGCGTCAACTGCTCCGACAAGCTCCAATTCGGAATCGGCATTGACTGCGGCGCAAACCGTTCGTCCCATGCGTCCGAGTGCTCCGTTCACCAAAACTTTTATCACGTTAAAACCTCCTAGATTTTTTCATAAGCCAGCCGCAAAATTTCGTCGCTGATTCGCGGATAAATTTTCTTGAGCTCCGCACGCGTTATCAACCGAAAACCTTTGTAAGTGAATCGCGGCGTCGTCACACATGAAATGAAAGTGTAGCTCGTCTTGTCGATATTTTCGGCGGCGAAAATTGCTCCTGCGGGAATGACGACCATTGCGCGAGAATTTTTATCGCCGACGCCAAGAAAAAATTCATCAATGCGCCCGTCGTTGAGCACGGTAATTTTCATGCCGCAACCCGCGTGATAAAACCAAATCTCGTCGCAATCGAGCTGATGAAAATGCGAAACGTCTTCCTTGTCGAGCAGAAAGTAAATGCTGCCGGCAGTCGCGCGTTTTTTATGACGGAAAGGCGCAGTGTAAATTTCGGCGAAGTAGCCGCCTTCTTCGTGCCGTTGCAAGTCGTAAGTCTCCTTCAACGCTTGAACGTCAACATTTTCTGCCGCGAACGCCGCCGGGAAAAACATCAGCCACATTGCCAACGACAAGATAAAAATTTTTTTGCAGTCCATGATTCATAGCCTCACAAGTCGCCCGCCGTCTAGCAGGTACAAATATTTTTCGGCAACGGAAATTTTGCACGCGAACATCAGCCACATTGCCAACGACAAGATAAAAATTTTTTTGCAGTCCATGATTTACAGCCTCACAAGTCGCCCGACGTTTAGCAGGTACAAATATTTTTCGGCAACGGAAATTTTCAGCAATGATTCAACGGCTTGAGTATACAGCTCAATTTGTACGCGATAACGTTCGGCAATGTCGGGCGAGTCGCGATCCGTTTTGTAGTCGAGCAAAATCCATCGTCCCGCCGAATCTTTGAACAGCAAATCGATTATGCCCTGGATGAAAATTTTTTCGTCGACGTGGAAAAATTTCTGCGCGTCAATCAGTCGGCTGAACGGCAATTCGCGATAAAATTCCTGCGACGTGACGAGACGTTGACCGAGTTCACTCGCGAAGAATTTTGCAATTTTATCTGCGCGGACAAGCTTGACGTGTTCGGACGAAATAATTTGTCGACGTGCCAAATCTTCAACCTGCTCCGAAATTCCGCGTGCCGATAAGTCGCCGCTCAAGTTCAAACTCTGCATGACGCGATGCATCAGCGTGCCGAATTCCGCGCCGGAAATTTTTTTCGTCTGCATAAAATCCGGGCGTCGATAGATAAATTTTTCTCGCGGCGTGAAGTCTTCAAGTTGCGGCAAATCGTCTTCCAGCGCACGGCGTTTTAATTCGGTGACGGAAAGTTTCGCGGGAATGTTCGCAATCGGTGTTGATGAAAGTTTTTCGGGCGTCGTCAAAATTTTCATCTGCGCGGCGTCAATCGGTCGCTCCGAAATTTCCAAAACTTGTGACTGCGTGACGAGTTCGGACTTGATGAACGGTGCGAGCGCGTCTTTCAGCGGCAACAACCAATCCATGAATTTTCCCGCCGATAAAATGTCGTAGTCGTCCGGCACGTCGACGGGTCGCAATTCGTTGAGCTTTTTGTTGCTTGTCACGCCCACGAGAAATAATTTTTCTTCCGCACGCGTCAACGCAACGTAAAGCGTTCGCAACTCTTCGGCGCGTGATTCGTCCGCAATTTTTTTTGCAACGGCTTGAGTTGCCAGCGTCTTGACTTTGAGCTGTGAATCTTTCAACGTGCGATAAACTCCGATGCCGAATTCGCGGTGACGGAAAATTTTCGCGCGAGTGTAATCTTCCGTGTTGAATTCTTTGCCAATGCCCGCGACGAACACAACGGGATATTCGAGACCTTTGCTCTTGTGAATTGTCACGACGCGCACGACGTTTTCATTTTCGCCGAGAGTTGCGGCAGTCGTCATATCGTTGCCGACGTCGCGAAGTTTCTTCAAGAATTCGACAAACCTTGACAAGCCGCGAGTGTTATTCGCCTCGAAAGTCGCCGCACGGTCGATTAGGATTCGCAAATTCGCCTGACGAGCTTTGCCGCGATCTTCCGCGCCGATTGAATCGTAATAGCCGGTTTCGCGATAAAGTTTGCTCAAAAGTTCCGGGACGCCGACTTGACGCGCCATTTCCCGCCAATGATTGAGCTTCGACAAAAAATTTTTGCACTTGTCGCCGCCGCGACTGACAGCCGTGTAAAAATCTTCGTTAGGCGTTGCGATTCTGATTTGCGCCAATTCTTCCGCGCTGAATCCGCCAATCGAACTCAACATTACCGCCGCAAGTGGAATATCTTGTCGCGCGTTGTCAAGCAGATTTAAAAGGCTCGTGACGATTTGAATTTCCGTCGCCTGAAAATATTTCTCTTCGTCGGGAACGTAAGCGGGCACTCCGAATTTCTTCAGCGTGTCGAGAATTTCAAAGGCTTTCGTTTTCGGCGAACGGTGCAAAATCACGATGTCGCGGAATTCAATCGGTCGATAGTCGTCGCCGTCACGAATGAGTTTCTTCGACGCAATCAGCTCGTGAATTTTTCCCGCAATGAAACGCATTTCAATTTCAATGTTCGCGCTGTCGTCGTCGATGTCGCTTTCCTTCTTGATGAAAAAAAATTCGGGACGCTCGTCAAAAAATTTTTCGCCAAGTTCATAATCCGCGCCGAATTGCAGTTGAGCCGCCGCGTCGTAGTCAATTTCCGTCGCACGACGATTCATCAGCCGCTTAAAAATTTCGTTGACCGCCGCGATGATTTGTTCCCGACTGCGAAAATTTTTCGACAGGTTGATGCAACGGTAAGCGTCACTTGCCATCTTGTCTTTGAAGTTCGCGCTGTCGACGAGCCGGAAACGATAAATCGACTGCTTCACGTCGCCGACGAGAAATAAATTGTCGCCGCGAGAAATTTTTTGGATAATCGCTTCCTGCACGCCGTTTGTGTCCTGATATTCGTCAACCATGATGAATTTAAATTTGTCGCGATAAAATTTGGCGACTTCGGGCGCAACGTCGAAAATTTTCAGCGCGAGATGTTCCATGTCGTGAAAGTCGATGATACCGCGTTCACGTTTTGCGGCAGAAAATTTTTCGGCAAAAGCTTTCGTCACGCGGACGAGTTCACGAATCGGCGCAACGAGTTCACGAATATCGGAGAGCATTTTATTTTCGTCGGCAAGAAAAATTTTTTCGCGCAGATTTAGGAGCTTGGACTTGTAACCTTCGCGCAGAGTTTGAATCTTAGTTTTGACAATCAGCCTGTCGCCGACGAATTTTCCGCCGCCGAAGCTTGCAAATTTTATCGAGTGAATTTTGTCGTAGAGCGCGTTCCAATCGTCGAGCGAATTTTTCAAGCCGTTGAGCTGATTAAAATCGCCGCCGATGATTTGAACTTTGACGTTATTTTTTTCGGCGAGACTTTGAGCCTCCGAGCAGTCGTCGAAAATTTTTTTCAGCGTCGCGTCAATGTACGGCTTTAGAAATTTAAACCACGTCGTATCCGCGAGCCGCGCAGTTTCCGGCAAATCGTAAGGTTCAGCGAGTGAATCAAGCCACGCGTCGGGATAAGGCATACTCAACGAAAAGTCGTGCAGGTCGATAATCATTTCGTGAATTCTGTCGTCGCCGTGAACGTTGCCGCCGAATGCGTCCGTGAAATTTTTGAACGCGTCACTTCCGCCGGCATAATTCGCCTCGAAAAGTTCTTCGATGACTTCGCGTTTAAGTAAGTCGGTTTCGTTGGTGTCGGCGGCACGAAATTTCGGGTCGAGATCAATTCGTGCAAAGTTCCGACGCAAAACCGATTGGCAGAACGAATCAAACGTTGAGATATGCGCACCGCTCAATAAAATTACGTGACGTTCAAGGGCAATTTGTTTGTCAACGTCGAGTTCGGTCTCAAGTCGTTTCATCAGCGCGGATTGAATTCGCGAACGCATTTCTTGTGCGGCGGCATTTGTGAATGTCACGATTAGCATTTCGTCGACGTTGCAAAAATTTTCTTCAAGCAGTTTGATGACGCGTTCAACCAATGTTCGAGTTTTGCCGGCTCCTGCGCCTGCCGCCAACAATAAATTTTCGCCGCGACTGTCGACCGCCGCTTGTTGTTCGGGTGTCAGTTGCATGTCAGAATCTCAATTCGTTACGTTCGAGACGTTCACGGAGCGTTGGAGCTTTGGCGTCTTTATCGGCGAGAATCGTCGGCGCGAACGGCAAATCAAGCGCAATTTCCGAATCGTTCCAAATGATATTTCCGTCGCACGTCGGCGCGTAAAAATTATCGGCTTTGTACTGAATCTCAACGTCGTCGGTCAACGTCAAAAATCCGTGAGCAAAGCCGCGCGGTATCAGCAACTGCTTTTTGTTATCGGCGGTCAATTCAACGGCGATCCACCTTGCAAAAGTCTCGGAGCCTTCGCGAATGTCAACGGCAATGTCCAAAAGTTTTCCGCGCGTGCAACGGACAAGCTTTGTCTGTGCAAAAGGAGCTGTTTGATAGTGCAGTCCGCGAAAGGTGCCGCGTTGAGCAGAGTAGGATTGATTGTCCTGCACGAATTCAAACGTCAAGCCTGCCGCCTGAAATTTTCGAGCCGACCACGTTTCCATAAACCAACCGCGCGCGTCGCCGAAAACTTTCGGTTCCAAAATCAACACGCCGTCAAGATTTGTCTTAGTCACTTGCATAAATCGCACCTCCAAAAATTTTCTGCAGGCAGTTTAGCGGTTTTGATTAGGTGCGTCAATATGATATACTCGACGAAATTTTATTCGGAAGGTGAGCTTATGAAATGTTTTGTTTGCGGCGGGCAGATGTCGCCGTTCATGGAAAAATTTTTCGGCATGAAATATTTGGACGCGTGCGAGTATGTTCGCTGTGAAAATTGCGGGCTTGTCGTCGCGAAGACGCTTTACGATATGCCGCACGACCAATGGACGAATCTCAATCGCGAATGTCACGGTGCCTATCAAAATACGAATGAGCTTGAAATTGATCCGCGATGGTTGGAACGACTTCATGCGCAGGCAAATGTTTTGGCGGAGCTGATTCAAATCGGCGTCGTGGAAAAATCTGCGCGGGCAGTCGATTACGGTGCGGGCGACGGAAAATTATCGGCTTATCTTGCGGAAAAAGTCTCGTTGCCGCCGCTGATGAAATTCGATGAGTACATGGCTCGTCCGAACGAAAATTATTTGTCGGCAGAAAATTTGACGCCCGCGAGTTTCGATTTCGTGATAACTTGCTCGGTCTTTGAACATTTGCTCGGCGCGAGTGACGTTGAAAAAATTTTCGCGTTGTTGACGGCGGACGGCACTTGTGCATTGCATACGCTCGTTTGCGAAGAAATTCCGCGCGATCCGAATTGGTTTTATCTGCAACCCGTTCACGCGACGTTTTGGACAAATTCCGCCATGAAAAAAATTTTTGCGCAGTACAACTTCAAAGCGTGCGCTTATCACGTCGAAAGCCGGTTGTGGCTGATGTTCCGCGACACGGAAAAATTTTCGCGGCTGAAAAATTCTTCGAGCGATTTTGTCTGCGCCGATGATTTTGTGGATTATTGGAAGGTCAAGCCTTACAGGAAGTGATGAAATGTTGACGATTGAAGAAATTAAACGTGCCGTGACACCGATTTGCGAACGTTACGGCGTGGAGCGATTGAGTTTGTTCGGCAGCTACGCGCGAGGCGAGGCTGATTCTCAAAGCGACGTGGATTTGATTCACGACGGCGGCAAATTCAGAGGTTGGGAATATGGCGGCTTTTACGGCGACCTTCAACGGGCATTGGGATTGGAACTTGATTTGGTTGACAGAGAAGACGCCGGCAAAAGATTTTTATCAACGATTAAAAAAGATGAGGTGTTGCTTTATGAGAGGTAAACGTGCAGATTTGCAACGGCTTTTCCACATTGTAAAATGGTGTCGAAAGTTGAAAGCCATAAGTGACGACGTTCAAACTTACGACGAATTCATCGACAAGAAAAATTATCGCTACGTTGACTTGAGCGCGTTCTATATCGGACAGCTTGGAGAATTGGAACGCGGCTTATCTGGCGAGATGAAAAATACACTTGCTGATATTCCGTGGCGGCAAATAAAGACATGCGCAATCAGTTGATTCACAACTACGGCAAACGCAGCAGGAAAATTATTTGGGAAGTTATCACGGAGGACGCGCCTGCTTTGGCTGAACGGTGCCTTGAAGTTTTGCGGACGGAGAACAGCAACGTTGACGCGGAATTGAACGCCGAACTTGCAGAGGAGACTGACATTGTTGCCGCTGACTGATGAAATTATCGCAACGCTCCTGCTTGACTGCACGACGAACGGCAATATCATTTGGGCGAACGGTTTCGACAAGACACGCGAGATAACTCTTGAGGACGTTGAATCGATTGTGCCGCGCCATGAAAAAAATCGTGCCGACCAAAAATTTCGCACTCGTTCCCGCGCAGAAATTTTCACGCCGCACGAAGTCTGCAAACTTCAAAACGATTTAATTTGCAAGCCGTTCGAGGACGATTGGAAAAAATTTGTCGACGCGAAATTTTTGGAGATAACTTGCGGCGAAGCTCCTTACATTGTCAATCGTTACGACGCCGCGACGGGCAAAGAGATTGACATTGCCGAACGTTGCGGACTGCTCGACAGGAAATTGCGCGTTGTCAATGCGGAGACTTCAACCGTTGCCGATTGGATTGACTTTGCGATTCGTGCAGTCAAGAGCGTTTACGGTTACGAATTTCAGGGCGACAATCTTTTTTTGGCGCGACGAAATATTTTGCTGACTGTCGAAGATTTTTTCGCGGAGAAATTTTCCGTCAAAGTCCGCGCAGATTTTCTAATGCAAGTCGCCGAAATTGTCTCGTGGAATTTTTGGCAGATGGACGGCTTGACGAATTCGCCGCCTTTTATGGACGGAGCAAATCTTTTCGGCGGCGTGAACTGTCGAATCAAAGATTGGAGCACGAACAAAACTTTTGAATTCGTCGAGTTGTTTGGAGGGAAGCGGCGATGAAACTTTACGAAGTCGCGCAACGAAAATTGATTTACGTTTTCGAGATACCGGGCTTGAATTCGCATCGCGGGCTGCTGAAAATCGGCGAGGCAACTTTCAACGGCAAAGATTTGGAAACTTCGGCGCACGAACGAATCAGTCAATACACGACGACCGCCGGCATTGCTTACAACCTTTTGCACACCGAATTTGCCGTAAAAGACAACGGCGACTCTTTCAGCGACCGCAACGTTCATCAACTGCTGAAACGTTTCAAAACCAAAATCAAAGGCACCAACGCCCGCGAATGGTTCAAAATTTCTCTGTCCGACGCGATAGCCGCAATTAACGCCGTCAAGCACGGTGAACACGATTTTGTTGCCGCGCAGGACGTTCGCGAAATTGTTTTGCGTGATGAGCAAAGCGACGCCGTTAATCGCACCGTCGAATACTTCAAGCGCAAAGATAACAATCGTTTCCTGTGGAATGCGAAAATGCGTTTCGGCAAGACGGTTTGCGCGTTGAAAGTCGTTGAGCGCATGAATTTCGCCCGAACGATTATCGTTACGCATCGTCCCGTTGTCGACGAAGAATGGTTTAACAACTTCAAGATTATTTTCGGCGGCAACAAAAATTTTTCTTACGGCTCCAAAGATAAGGGCGCGACGCTTGAAAATTTGCTTGCGGGCGATAAAAATTTCGTTTACTTTGCGTCAATGCAAGACTTGCGCGGCTCCGATACTGTTGGCGGAAAATTTGATAAGAACTCCGTTGCATTTGAAACGCCGTGGGATTTTGTTATCGTCGACGAGGCTCACGAAGGAACTCAAACCGCGCTCGGCGACAAAGTTATCAGCGAACTCGTCAAGCCGTCGACGAAATTTCTCGCGCTGAGCGGCACGCCGTTTAACATAATCGACGACTTCGACGACGAAAACACTTTCACCTGGGATTACGTCATGGAGCAACAGGCTAAAGCCGCTTGGGATAAAAATTCTCCCGACACGAATCCCTACGCCGAATTGCCGCAGATGAACATTCTCACTTACGACCTCGGCAAGCTGATGAAAATTCCTCGCACCGTCATGGAAGGCAAGACCTTCAACTTCCGCGAATTCTTCCGCGTCGAAGGCGATAACTTTGTTCACGCGTCGGCTGTCAAAAATTTTCTCGATCTCCTCGTCAAACGCGACGACAACAATTATCCGTTCTCCCGTGCAGATTGGCGCGATATGTTCCGTCATACGTTGTGGATTGTGCCCGGCGTCAAGGAAGGTCGTGCGCTAAGCTCCATGTTGAAACGTCACAAAGTCTTCGGCGCGTTTAAAGTCGTCAACGTTGCCGGCGACGGTGATATTGATGATGAACCTGCCGACGCTCTCGAAAAAGTTCAAGACGCCATTGACAATCACGACTACACGATTACACTTTCTTGCGGCAAATTAACGGCGGGCGTCACCGTTCCCGAATGGACTGCAGTTTTAATGCTCGCGGGAAGTTATTCAACCTCCGCGATGAATTATCTCCAAACGATTTTCCGCGTGCAGAATCCTTGCAATAAAGGCGGCGTCATCAAAACTAATGCTTACGTCTTTGATTTCGCGCCCGACCGTGCACTTAAAATGGTTGCCGAATCCGTTGCCGTCAATGTCCGCGCAGGCAAATCCACTCGCGACGACGTTCACGCTTTGGAAAATTTCTTCAGCTTTTGTCCCGTCATTGCCGTTGAAGGTTCGCGCATGAAGGAACTCAAGCCCGACGACCTTTTCCGACAACTTAAACGCGCTTATGCAGAACGTGTCGTTCGCAACGGTTTCGAGGATCGTTATCTTTACAACGACGAATTGCTCAAGCTCACCGACCTTGACATCACGAAACTTGACAAACTGCGCGGGATTATCGGCTCGTCGAAAGCTCAACAGAAAACTTTGACAATCAACGCGCAAGGTCTCACCGGCAAGGAACTCAAAAAAATTCGCGACGAACTTAAACGCGAACCGACTCCCGAAGAATTGGAACTTCGTAGACGCCGCAAAATGAAGAACGCCGCAATTTCAATCTTGCGCGGCATTTCGATTCGTATGCCTCTGCTGATTTACGGCGCGGACGTTCCAATCGACGACGACATCACCATTGACGAATTTGCAAACCTTATCGACGACGACAGCTGGACGGAGTTCATGCCCAAAGGCGTAACCAAAGATTTTTTCGCCGAATTCACCCGATATTACGACCGCGATATTTTTGTCGAGGCAGGGCATAACATTCGCGAACGTGCTCGCCGCGCAGATGAACTCATTCCGACCGAACGCGTCAAGAAAATTGCAGCTCTCTTTGCCACGTTCAAAAATCCCGACAAGGAAACCGTCCTCACGCCGTGGAGAGTCGTCAATCTGCACCTTAGCGCGGTGTTCGGAGGCTGTGATTTTTTCGACGCCGCTCACGAGGAAATTCTTGATTCGCCGCGACAACTGCCGACAGAAATTTTCCTGCCCGACAAAAAAATTCTGGAGATCAACTCGAAGACGGGACTTTATCCGCTTTACGTCGCCTACAGCATTTATCGCGCACGACTTGCCGACCGTGACGAGAAAATTCTTCCGCTTGACGAACTGCAAAAAATTTGGGACGCTGCCGTTGCCGAAAACGTCTTTGTCATTTGCAAGACGCCCATGGCGCAGAAAATCACTCGCAGAACTTTGACGGGCTATCGCGGCGGCATTGTCAATGCAAAATTTTTCGGCGACCTTATCACGACGCTCAAGGAAATTCCCTCGCGATTCATCGGGCGCATCACTGAAGAAAATTTTTGGAGCAAAGGAGTTGGCAAAATGTTTTTCGACGCCGTTGTCGGCAACCCGCCCTATCAAACGTCAGGCAGTGGAGATAATAAAACTTTCGCCGCGCCGGTCTATCATTTGTTTTTGGAAGCCGCCTTCAAGCTTGCCGATAAAGCCTCGCTCATTACGCCTGCAAGATTTTTGTTTAACGCGGGCGCGACGCCTCAGGACTTTAGAAACAGAATCCTCAACAATCCGCACTTGAAAGTTGTACGTTACGAAGTCGACGGCAAAGAATTTTTCCCAACCTCCGACATCAAAGGCGGCGTGGCAATTACTCTTTATGACGCCGACGAAAATTTCGGAGTTATCGGCACGTTCATTCCGTTCGACGAATTAATTTCCATTCATCAAAAAGCCGTCCTCGACAATCCGAATTTCAAACCGCTTAGCGAAATTATGTACTCTCGCACAGCTTACAGCTTAACGCCAAAAGCTCACAAAGATTTTCCAAACGCAATAAATAATTTCAGCAAAGGCAATCAATATCAGATGTCTTCAAACGTTTTTGAATTAATGCCTGAAATTTTCTTTGACACAAAGCCTGACGACGGACACGAGTACATTCAACTTTACGGATTAGAAAACAAACAACGCGTTTTTAAATGGGTGCGCCGTGATTATGTTACACACCACGAGAGTTTGGAGAAATTTAAAGTTTTCGTGCCCGACTCTAACGGCAGCGGAGCTATCGGTGAAGTGTTGAGTACACCGCTTGTCGGCTTGCCGCTTGTCGGCTCTACACAGACCTTTATCAGCGTCGGAGCGTTTGATACTCGTGCGGAAGCGGACGCCTGCATACGATACATCAAGAGCAAGTTTTGCCGCGTGATGCTGGGCATTCTGAAGGTTACACAACACAATCCGCCGCAAACGTGGTCAAAAGTTCCGTTGCAAGATTTCACGTCTTCAAGCGACATCGATTGGAACGTGAGCATTCACGAGATCGACTTGCAACTTTATCGCAAATACAATTTGTCGGCGGCGGAGATCGAGTTCATTGAGTCGCACGTCAAAGAAATGACTTGAAAAATTTTTCGCGCCGTGATATAGTTTGTACGACGAATATTGACTACACAAAGTCTCGATCATGGTTACCACAAAAGAAAAGCCCTCGATCCCACGAGGGCTTTTCTTTGTTACGCGCTTTTTGGGGTGAACGCTAACCCTCAGGCTGTGTCATCAATTAGAAGTGGCGATCCAACCATTTGCAGATGAAGTGAGTAGCTACACCTGCCGCGACCGATATGACGAACATCTCGATCATGGCTTCCACCCCCTTTCGTTTAAGATTGGGGTCTGATGACGCCGCCGAAAGTATACATGAAAATATTTTCAGAGACAAGCGGCTTGCAAATTTTTCCGCGCCGTGATATAGTGCAAGCGTCTAATAAGACAACTTACATGTCGTGAGCATTGCTTGATAGGCAATACAAAGAACCCCGAGTCTCCAGCTCGGGGTTCAAACGTTTTATGGCTGTTTGTTCGTTTTGCAGTGTAACGATAACCACTGTGCTCTGTTTATCTGAAATGCCTGTCGAGCCACTTGCAAACGAAGTACAGGATTACACCCGATGCTACGTTCGCTACGACGGTCGTCACGATTGTCGTAAGCATTGCTCTCACCTCCTTTCAAAAGCTAGAAGGTTGATAGACAATGGACATATTTTAGCGGAAAATATTTTCAGTGACAAGCGGCTTGCAAGATGAAGTTAAACTTTCACACGTCGACAACAAAGGCAATAAAAAAAAATCCCTCGATGGCATCGGAGGATTTTTTGAATTTGTTTAATTGTCGTCCGCCGCGAATCAATCAATGGAGACGAGTTCATAATCAGACGTGCCCATTTCATGTTCAGCCATTGCGCTAAGTTGGCGCAGTCCGTGACGCGATTCAATGCGCTCAATCAGAGAATTTTTCTCGTCGCCGGGGAATTTGTAAATCATATCGACAGACGCTTGATCAACCGCCAAAATATCAGTCGATGCGAGAATTCCGAGGTCAGGCATTTCAGGAGCGGCGGCACCGGCTCCCGCGCAGTCACAATCGACGCTCAATCGTTGCAGGACATTCAGATAGACAATCTGCTTGCCGAAATGTTCGCAAATCGCCTTGCCGCTGTCAGCCAACATTTCCATGAATTTATCGCCGCGAATCCATTCACCGTAGTCTTCAAGCCCGTGAACTTGACGTTTACCTTTTTTGCCCGACGCGCAACCGATAGCAATATTTTTCAACGAACCGCCGAAGCCGCCCATTGCGTGCCCTTTGAAATGCGTTAAAACAATCATCGAATCGTAATTGTTGATATGCGCACCCATCGCGACTTTTTTAAGATGAAAACCGTTGCTAATCGGAAAGTCAACGTCGCCGTCTTCGTCCATGATGTCGACCGGGCAAAACGTCCAACCGTTATCTTTTAAAACGCGTCGGTGCCCTTCAGTCGTCGAACGCATTCCGCCATAAGCAACATTCGTTTCAACAATCGCGGAGTTCGGAACCTGCGCTTGAAAAATTTTCACCATATCGGGCGGCAAAATGTTCGGAGCATTCGGTTCGCCTGTGTGAAGTTTGATGGCTACCTTGCCGGTAATGTCGCCGTTGATTTTATTGTAAAGTGCGATTAGATGTTCGGCGTCGATTGTCTTGCTGAAGTATACCGTCGCCTTAGCGTCGTGCGGAATCTTATTTGCTCCCGCAACATTAGCCGTTGTATTTGAATTGCCCGCCGATTTATTTTCACAGCCCGCCAGAGTGCCCGTCAAACCGACAATTCCCGCGAGGCCTGCGAGTTTAACAAAAGTTCTGCGCGTGAGTTTCATGTTCAACGCCCCCCAAAAATACTTCAACGCGATTATAAAATATTTGCCCGATTTCAAGCAAGCAGGTATAAAAATTTTTCACAAACGGCGTCACGACGGGCTTTAACGGCGTGCGAAAAAAATTTAAAAAAAATTTTGGAGAGGGTATTGACAAAGTTAGGTTGCGGGTGTATATTGAGCAAGCTTGATTCAC
>CAJOHG010000033.1 GCA_905234395.1 uncultured Selenomonadaceae bacterium | reverse complement strand
ACCGCTTTCGCCGCGCATAAGGAATTGCATTGCCTCATAGCCGAGATTGCGAGCATAGTCGATGTCGTAAGCGATTGGAGCCGTGCAGCGCAGTTCGTAGCCGATTTCTTTGTCGACGATAGAAATTTTTATGCCGATGCGTTTAAGTTCAGCCAAAACTTTTTGCTTGAGAATTTCGCCGAAGTCGAGTTCAGCATAGCGAATGTGACCGTGCTCATCAAGGACGACGTTGCCGAGCTCTTGGAAGTCTTCTTCAGCGATTTTTTCAATGACACCTTCCGCAACGACCGCGACGCCGTAATTTTTGCCGATAAGGTAGCGTTTGACGATTGAGCCGGTGATAATGTCGACGACCTGTTGAAGACGAATCTTTTCCTGCGGGAATTCTTCAGGGATAATCGTGACGGCGGCACCTGCACTTCTGCCCATGCCCAATGCCAAATGTCCGGCGGTTCTGCCCATTGCGATTGTAAAGTACCAGCGATTGTTCGAGGTGTGAGCGTCTTCCATGAGGTTTTGAATTTCAGTCGTGCCGAATGCGCGGGCAGTTTCAAAGCCGAACGTCGGAATACCTTCGGGCAACGGCAAGTCGTTGTCGATAGTTTTCGGGACGTGCACAACGTTAATCGTCCTGCCGAGTTTGCGAGCGTATTCCGAAACTGCCGACGAGCTGAACGCAGTATCATCGCCGCCGATTGTCACGAGATAGCCGACGCCGAGTTCCGTCAACGTGTCGACGACCGTGCGCAAATCGGATTCTTTCTTAGTAGGATTGAAGCGTGACATACGCAAGATACAGCCGCCCGTCAAGTGAATGCGATTGACAGCAGCCGCGTCAAGGCGAATGTAACTTTTTTCACCGCGACCGAGATGCGAAAAGCCGTCGTACATGCCCAAAACGTCCCAGCCGTGACGATTAGCCGTGTTCGTGACCGCATTGATGACCGCGTTGATGCCGGGTGCCGGGCCACCGCCGCAAACTATCGCAACAACATTTCTGACACCTATCATTAAAAAAACTCCTTTCATGTTCGCGTGGTTAATTTGCGTTTGAACTTCGCGCCCGAAAAAATTTTTCCTGCCGCCGTTGCAAAAAATGCTGTTGTTCACGGAGCCGTCGATTGCATAAAAAATTCTCGTCAAAGTTGCGGGAGCTGTCGATTAAAGACTTTTGATAAAGTCACGTTGAATAGAGCTTAGACCCGGCGCACAGGGATGTGCGCCGCCGGCAATAGAAACAGGATGTTTCTTTGCCGGACGAACGCCCTTTCTTTTTGCTACTTTTTCTTTGGGCGTAGCAAAGAAAAAGTAGATCCTATAAACAAAAAAAATATACGCCAAATGAAATTTACCAACACGCTCTAGAAAAAAATTCTCGTCAAGATTGCGGAAGGTGGCGATTCTCATTTAAAGCCTCCTGCGCGGACAGTGCCGCCTCAAAAATCGTCAAATTCGCCGTCGTCGAGCCGGTCGTGTGCATTGACAGCGGAATGCCGTTCGCGTCCAAAATGATTTCTTCAATCGTAACTTTTACGTCGCCCTGCACATCGTCACGAATTTTTTTTGCGCGCAGAATTCTAATCAGCACATACTTGCAATCGTTGGCGTTGGCGGCATCAACAAATTCGCTGAAGTCCGCGTTTAAAATCTTGTCCTCCTCAAGTTCAATTCTCAACTTGTCCGCGAAGGTGATATTGCTGAAATGATTCGCCAAAATGTCGTTGAGCGCGTTCAAAATAATTGTGGAAACTGTCCTTTAGCAGGAAAATCGGTGCGGCGTAAATCGGCTCATCAATTTTATTTTGCGCCTCGTGCTGAAATGTTCCGCCTGCCGCGCAGAAGTCGCGAATTGCGCAGTCAAGATAAGCCGCCATTTTGTGAGCCGTGTGATTGTCTGTGACGTGTTGACGATATTCAACGGTCTTGCCGAATTGAACGTAGCCGAGAACGCGCAAAGATTTTTTCATGACATCGCCGCGCATAACCACGCGAGTCAAATCTAATTTGTCGTCGTAATTTTTGGCAAGCTTGTGCGAACCGACAGCAGGCGAGCCGAACGTTATCACTTTGAGCCGCGAATTATCAACGCCCGAATCAATCAGTCGAATGCCCGCGACAATCGCAACCGCTCCGCCTAAGCTGTGACCCGTCAAGTAAAGCGTCTCGTTGGGATTTTTGTCGAAAGAATTTTTCAGACGTTCGGCAAGCCCGTCGCTCAAAACCACGTCCGCATAATCGCGGAAGCCTCTGTGCACGAAAAATTTATCGGCGGATTTTTTATCGTAAGCGGCAAGCGCGGTGTCATCGTGCAAATTCACGCGTCCGACACGAAAATCAACTTCAACATCGCGAAGACTTTCCGTGCCCGCAATCGCCAAAATTTTCACGTCGCCGCGACTGACAAGATAAGCTTTGGCGTCCGCGCGATTAGTCTTTTGCGAAAGCGTTTCAATTTGCCAGCCGCGAGTGATTAACGTCGTGCGCAAGAAATTGCTTTCGGCATCGCTGTAAGCTCCCATTGAACAAATCGCGCAAGCAAGTCGCAATTCCGCCGCGTCGAGATCGTCAACTTCCTTGGCGTGACAAGTCGTCGTTGCAAACAGAATCATCAGCGCGAAAAAAAATTTTTTCATCATGTCAAATTGTCCTCAAAAAAAATTGCCGCAATCGAACGCGGCGGGAAAAATTTTTCAAACGGTCATCATCGTCGTGACAAAGTTAAAAATTCCGAACGCTCCGACCGCCATTCCGATATACCAAAAATAAATCTGCTTGACGAGCCCGGCGAGCGAGACCAACAGAATCGCGATTTGCAGATAAGTCAACGCACCGGCAAAACCTTTGTTGAGCGCGAGAAAGTGATCGCGGTCAGCTTCTTTAGCCGTGGCGTTCGTCCGAATTTCTTCCTGTTCTCTTTCGTAGCGGGCAATGTTGTCGCTGTAATTTTTCTTCAGTGCGTCGAGTTTGGCGGGATCAGCATTTGAAGGCGGGTCAATCTCCAACATGGCAAGTTCACTCTCGTAAAGCGTCTGCTTGATACTTTTCGCCTGATAGTAAGCCCAACCGTCCGACGCTTGACTTTGCGCCAAAATTCCTTTGCTTGCGTTGGCACCGGCATAGAGTGATGCAAAAGTCGCGCAGATGGCAAGAATCAACGCCGTGAGCGCGATAAATTGATTCGTGCGCTTAGAGAATTCTTTGTCTTCAGCCAAAATTATTCCTCCCAAAAATTTTTCAGTGCGCCAAAATAATTTCCTCAATGCGAGCACTTTCCGCCTCGCGAGAATTTATGACGCCCAATTTTTCCATCGCGTCAATAACGACCAGTTGACGTTTCTTGGCGCGGTGAAAGTCGACGTAAGGCGAATAGAGACTCGGAGCATTTGGCAAGCCGGCGAGCATTGCGCATTCGGCGATTGTCAAATCGGCAGGCTCCTTATCGAAATAACCGTGCGCCGCGTCGTAAATGCCGTAAAAATCCGAGCCGAAGTAAATCGAATTCAAATAGAGCTCCAGAATTTCGTCCTTGTCAAAATTTTTCTCAAGATTCATTGACAGAACGAGCTCCTCAAGTTTTCGCGTAAAAGTTGCGTCGCTCGTGAGAAAAAGATTTTTGACGGTCTGTTGAGTGATTGTCGAGCCTCCTTCTTGAATTTCGCCGGCTTCCACGTTAACGAAAATCGCGCGGGCAATTCCTTTGATGTCAAAGCCTTTGTGCTTATAAAAACGCGCGTCTTCGACGGAAACGATGGCTTGAAACAGGAGAGGCGGCATCTTGTTGAGCTTGACGTAGTGCGGGATATTTTTAATCTTCGCGTTGACGGCGGGCTTGATGTCGGCAATTCTGCTCACCTTGTCGACGAAACCGATTTTCTCGTCTTGCGGTGAAGGTTCGGGCGTTGAAGGTGCAGGAGAATTTTTTTCATCAATCTCTGTATCTTTGACCGCTGAATCTTGATCTCTGTCGCGCGTCGTGTCGAACGGTTGATTGTTTTGTTCGTCGAAGAGAGTTTTTATTTCAGTCGTGCCGGAAGAATCTGCCGAGTCGTCTTGCGAAAAAAATTCATTGCCGAACGAGCCGAGCAAATCGGCGGGATTATCGACTTTCAACGCCAAAGTCGCCGCGAACGAAATTACAAACGTAAACGCCAACGCGATAAGCAACCTAAAAATTTTGAATATGAATTTAAATGAACGTCTCTGCTTAGGCGGTTTATCTTTGCTCAAAAAAATTTTCTCCTCTCAAATTTCGTTGCGGGCAAGTATATCACAAAACTTTTCGCGCGGGAAGGGAAAATGTTTATTGCGTCGAAGTTTGCACGCATGAGACAGGTATTGAGTACGTTCAAGGGAAGTTGGAAAGTTTTTCTGGCAGTGGCGGCAATTTTGTCCTTGCAACTCATTTCAGCGGGACAGCTTCGATTGTGTGGAGCGGTTTTAATCGGCGCACTGCTGAACTTTTTTTATTTCTTGTCGACGGCAGCACGATTGGAAGCCGCCGCGAATTCACCTGCACCGCAAGCAAAGAAGATTATGTTAATCGGACTGCTTTTGAGGCTCGCAATGATTTTCGCGGTGTTGGCGGTCGCCGTGCACATTTCCACGGAACTTTTCTTGGCGTCGGCAATATCGTTCGGCGTGTTTTACTTGACGACACTCTTTATCTTGGCTCGCTCCGAAGTCAGAAAAAAATTTTGACGCGGAGACTTTTGTAACAGCAAAAATAATCTGCGCGTGCTAAACTTTTGCGCATGAGATAGAGGAGGTGAAAACTCCGGCTCCGAAATTTTTTTGCGCAAAGGAGGTGAATTTATGCATGACATTGGTGTCCGCGAGACAATACGTTTTCTCGGCTTGACCTTCAACATCGAAACGCTCAAGATGACGTGGCTGGCAATGGGCATTGTGATTCTAATCGCGTGCCTTGCAACTCGAAACTTGAAAGTCGTCCCGCAAGGCTGGCAAAATTTCGTCGAAATGATAATCCTGTGGCTCCACGATCAAATCGACGCAATGATGGGCAGGCGCGGCAGAATGCTCGCTCCGTTTATCGTCGGGCTGTTTATGTTCCTGCTCGCCAGCAATTTAATCGGTCTCGTGCCTTTGATGGCGTCACCAACCAACGACTTAAACACGACGCTTGGACTTGCGCTCCTGGTCGTAGTGATGGTTCACTGTCTCGGACTTTACTTCAAGGGCGGTCATTACATCGCGCACTTTTTCCAACCGACGCCGGTTTTTGTCGTCATCAACATGATTGAAGAGATTGCAAAGCCGATAACGCTTGCCTTCCGTCTGTTCGGAAACATTCTCGCGGGCGAAATTCTCATCATCGTTTTGCTCAAGCTGATGCCGATTTGGATGCCGATACCTTCCGTTTGTTGGTTGGCGTTCAGTATTTTTATCAGCTGTGTGCAGGCGGTCATCTTCACGATGCTTTCAATGGCGTACCTTGCCAACGCGGTCAAGGAAGATCACGCCGAGTAAACAGAAATTTTTTTATTGTTAAGGAGGACTTTTTATTATGGAACATGCAATTATGGTAGCGGCAGCACTTTTGGGCGCAGGTATCACGATGGGATTGGCAGCAATCGGCGCGGGCGTCGGCGACGGTCTCGTAACCAGCAAATTCATTGACGGCATCACGCGTCAACCGGAAGCGAAGAATACTCTCTTCACGAACACGCTCATCTCCGTCGGCTTGATCGAGGCTATGGCGATTATCGCAACGGTTGTCGCGCTCATCATGCTCTATGCAAACCCGCTTCTTTAATTAGGAATTAGGAATGAGTAATGAGGAATGAACAAACAATTCCTAATTCCTAATTCCACATTCCTAATTGATAGAATGGGGTGATTGTTTTGATTGAAATTAACGCAACGATTCTCGCGCAGATTCTCAACTTTTTAATTCTCGTCGTGCTTTTGCGTGCAGTTGCTTATAAACCCGTCGCCCGACTCTTGCAACAACGCTCCGACAAAATCAAGGGCGATCTCGACAAGGCAGAAGCTGACCGTAAAGCCGCCGAACAGACTTTGGAGCAATACAAAGTTCAACTCGCCGACGCGCACAAAAAAGCTCAAGACATCGTCGACAAAGCGAATGTCACTGCACGCCAAGAACACGATGCCGCCGTTGCCGAAACTCGCAAGGAAATTGAACGCATGAAGGCAACCGCGCAGGCTGAAATTGAAAATGAACGCAACCGCGCCTTTGACGAGATGAAGTCTCAAATTGTTTCGTTGAGTTTGGCGGCGGCGGGCAAAGTCGTTATGAAAAATATCGACACCAAAGAAAACGACAAGCTTGTCAACGATTTCATTTCCAAACTTGATAAGAACATGTTCGCTGATTTGAGGTGAGGTTATGCTTAACATTCAGCTCGCCTCAAAATATGCCACGGCGATTTTCGAGATCGCCAAGGACGAGAAAAATCTTGACGGCTACGACAAAGATTTAGCCAGAGTTCGCGAAGACGTGTTCTCAATTCCCGACGCGGTTAAATTCTTCCAAAATCCGCTCGTGCCGCAAAAGGCTAAGAAAGATTTGCTCGTGCGTGCTTTCGACAGTGAAATTTCCGCAACCGTAATGAATTTCCTGATGTTGCTCGTCGACAAGAAACGTATCGGCGTCTTCAACGAGATTTACGATATTTTCACGTCGCTGAAAAATAAGGAGCAGGGCATTTTAATCGCGGACGTGACGACGGCTTTTCCGCTCACGAAGAAACAACAGGACGCGCTTATCAAAAAGCTCGCATCGCTCACGGGACGCAAAATTCAAGTTCGCACGCACAAGGACACGTCAATTCTCGGCGGCGTCATTTTGAAAATCGGCGACAAACTTATCGACGGCTCGGCGGCAGGACGACTGCGCAACTTGAGAACGTCAATGCTCGCACAGAGATAACGGCTCATGTTCAAAAAATTTTTCTGCGCGGCTCTGATGGCGGCAACGGTGATTTTTTTCGGCAACGCAAAAATTTTCGCGCAAGATGTGCCGATTGAAAGTTACAGCAGTCGCGTGAGATGTTTCGTGATGACGGAAACTTTCATCAACCGCACGCAATACAGGGACAATCGCACTTTCGGCGTGGACGTGAAATTTGTCGGCGCGACCGTCGTGGTGAACAATTACTCTTTTCGCGAAAACGACGGCTTGATTTTCTACAGCGTTGACGGCGGCACGGAAAATTTTGTCGACAACGACGAGTTCGCCAAAAGAATTTGGAAGTTCGGCTTAAAATATCTCGGCATCGATTACGAGGTCAGATACGACTAATTCACTTGTGAGGTGAAGTCAAAAACATGAAGATAAATCCTGATGAAATTACTGCGATAATCAAGGATCAGATTAAAAATTACAACGTCGATTTGAACGTGGACGAAGTCGGCACGGTCATTGAGATTGGTGACGGCATCGCGCACATTCACGGACTCGATAAGGCTATGAGCGGCGAGTTGCTTGACTTCGGCGACGATATTTTTGGTCTCGTTCTGAACTTGGAGCAGGACAACGTCGGCGCGGTTATTCTCGGTCGTGACAACGAAATTAAGGAAGGTCACACCGTCAAACGCACCGGCAGAATCATGCAAGTGCCCGTCGGCGAAAACATGATCGGTCGCGTCGTTGATGCGCTCGGTCGTCCGATTGACGGCAAAGGTCCGATTAAAACGAATATGGCGCGTCCCGTTGAGTTCAAAGCTCCGGGCATTGCCGACAGAAAATCTGTTCATGAGCCGCTGCAGACGGGCTTGAAGGCTATCGACGCATTGGTTCCGATTGGACGCGGACAACGTGAATTGATTATCGGCGACCGCGGCACCGGCAAATCGGCTATCGCTGTCGACACGATTATCAATCAGAAAGGGCAGAACTGCATTTGCATTTACGTTGCAATCGGTCAAAAGGCGTCGACTGTCGCGCGCGTCGTCAAGACGTTGGAAGATCATGGCGCAATGGAATATTCAATCGTCGTTGCCGCGACTGCTGCCGACTCCGCTCCGTTGCAATATCTCGCGCCGTATTCCGGCGTTACGATGGCGGAATATTTCATGTACGACAAACACGGGCACTGCCTGTGCATTTACGACGACTTGACGAAACACGCGGCGGCTTATCGTGCAATGTCACTGCTGCTTAGAAGACCGCCCGGACGTGAAGCTTATCCCGGCGACGTTTTCTATTTGCATTCAAGACTGCTTGAACGTGCGGCGAAACTTTCCGACAGACTCGGCGCAGGCTCAATCACGGCGTTACCGATTATCGAAACTCAAGCGGGCGACGTTTCCGCGTACATTCCCACGAACGTCATTTCAATCACTGACGGGCAAATCATGTTGGAAACGGACGCATTTTATTCCGGCATTCGTCCTGCAATCAGCGTCGGCTTATCGGTCTCGCGCGTCGGCGGCTCTGCACAGATTAAAGCCATGAAACAAGTTGCGGGCACAATGCGTTTGGATTTGGCGCAGTATCGTGAATTGGCGGCATTTGCACAATTCGGCTCCGACCTCGACAAAGCGACTAAGGCTCAACTCGACAGAGGCGCACGCATGGTTGAAACGCTCAAGCAGGCTCAATACTCTCCGCTTGCCGTCGAAGATCAAGTGTTGACGATTTTCACGGCGGTCAGAGGATTTTTGGCGGACATTCCCGTTGATAAGGTCGTTACCTTCCACAACGACTTTATCAAGTTCATGCACACCAATCATCCCGGTATCGGCAAGAAAATCGCTGAAAAGAAGAAACTCGACGACGCGCTCGAAGCCGAGATTAAAGCGGCAATCACCGAATTTAAAGAGACAGTCACTTATAAGGCTGAAGCTTGAGGCGGTGGCGTAAATGGCAAATTTACAACACATTCGCCGCCGAATTAAGAGCGTCAAAAACATTCAAAAAATCACAAACGCAATGGACATGATCGCGCGTTCAAGATTCAATGCGGCTCGCGAAGCACTCTTGAGCAATCTTCCTTACGTTGCCAAGACAAAAGAAATTATGCGGCGCGTGATGACTCAAATGCGCGGACAAGAGTATGAACATCCGTTTGTTAAGACTCGTGCCGATTTAATTGCCGATCAGCAAGAAGGCGCAGGAAAATTTCTGTTCATCGTCATTGCGTCTGACAAAGGGCTTGCGGGCTCGTTTTCAAGCAACGTCTTCAAAGAGGCGCACGACACGATTGAATATGACGGCACCGGCGAAAGCATTTCTACCGGCGAAGATGACGGCGACGACGAAAATTTCCACAAGAAAAATTTCGACGCGCTAAAAGGCGTTAAACCTGTTGGCACGCGAACGCAAAAGCAACAACTTCAAGTCAGCGCGACGGGCGGCATTGCAAAGGCTACGGCTCGCGGCGGTGCGACCGGCGGTAATGTCAACGTTGCCCGCGAATATCACGACGCAGATTACATTGACGGCATTGAACTCATCACCGTCGGCAGACGCGCAACGACTCATTTCCGTCAACGCGGCTACAACGTCATCAAAAGCTATCACGGCATCAGCGAACGTCCGCAATACAAATACGCCAAAGAAATTGCAGATTTGGTTGTCGAACGTTTCGACAGCGGCGAGATTATTGACGTGACGTTGATTTATACGCAGTTCAAATCTGCGATTAGTTGCGTGCCCGACGACGTGACATTGCTGCCGATTATCACCGATGACTTTGCAAAGGCTAGTGCGACGCTCAAAGAAGAATACATTTACGAGCCCGACGTTGTCAAAATTTTGAACGACTTTCTCCCGCGCAGATTGGCAACGAGAATTTATGGCGCAATGCTCCACTCTGCCGCGTCCGAATTAAGTTCGCGCATGAACGCAATGAGCAATGCAACCGATAACGCTCAAGAACTTGTCGGCAGGCTCAATCTCTTCTACAACAAAGTTCGTCAGGCGGGCATCACCAACGAGATCAACGAGATTGTCGGCGGTGCCAACGCGCTTGAATAAAGGAGTGACACAAATTTGGCGAAAGGTAAAGTTGTTCAGGTTATCGGCGCGGTCGTCGACATCGAATTTCCCGTCGGCGAATTGCCCGAAATTCTGAACGCGGTAAAAATAAAGGGCAAGTCCGGCAACGTTGAAATTGATCTCGTCGCTGAAGTCATGCAACATCTCGGCGACGGCGTCACGCGCTGCATTGCAATGAGCTCAACGGACGGTCTTGTTCGCGGAATGACGGCGGAAGATACCGGCGCACCAATCACCGTGCCCGTCGGCGAAGAATGTTTGGGACGCGTCTTCAACGTTCTCGGTCAAACCGTCGACAACAATCCCGCGCCCGTCAACAACAAACATTGGCTGCCGATTCACCGCAAGGCTCCAAGTTTTGAAGAACAGGAAACTTCCACGACGATTCTTGAGACCGGCATTAAAGTCGTTGACTTAATCGCGCCATATTCTCGCGGCGGCAAGATTGGCTTATTCGGCGGTGCAGGCGTCGGCAAAACCGTTTTGATTATGGAGCTGATTCACAACATCGCAACGGAACACGGCGGCTATTCGGTCTTTTCGGGCGTCGGCGAACGTACTCGCGAAGGCAATGACCTTTGGAGCGAAATGACGGAGTCCGGCGTTATCGATAAAACTGCTCTCGTTTACGGGCAAATGAACGAACCGCCCGGTGCTCGTATGCGCGTCGGCTTGACGGGCTTGACAATGGCAGAATATTTCCGCGACGCTCAAGGCAAGGACGTTCTGCTTTTCATCGATAACATTTTCCGTTTCATTCAGGCAGGCTCGGAAGTTTCCGCGTTGCTCGGTCGTATGCCGTCCGCCGTCGGTTATCAGCCAACTTTGACGACAGACGTCGGCGCGTTGCAAGAACGTATCACTTCGACTAAAAAAGGCTCGATAACGTCCGTGCAAGCCGTTTACGTTCCCGCTGACGACTTGACTGACCCGGCACCTGCCGCGACGTTCACGCACCTTGACGCGACGACAGTTTTAAGCCGTCAAATCGCGGAGCTGGGCATTTATCCCGCAGTCGATCCGCTCGATTCAACAAGCCGTATTCTTGATCCGCACGTCATCGGACAGGAACATTACGAAGTTGCTCGCGGCGTGCAAGCTGTTCTGCAGAAGTACAAAGAGTTGCAAGACATCATCGCGATTCTCGGCATGGAAGAACTTTCCGACAACGATAAGCTCACCGTCAGCCGCGCAAGAAAGATTCAGCGTTTCTTGTCGCAACCGTTTGCAGTCGCCGAAGTCTTCACAGGCTCGCCCGGCAAATACGTCGCGCTTAAGGACACGATTCGCGGCTTTAAAGAAATTCTTTCCGGCAAATACGACGACTTGCCCGAAAATGCGTTTTACATGGTCGGCGGCATTGAAGAGGCAGTACAAAAGGCTCAACGACTCAAGGAGGCGTAAGCTATGGCTACAATCCTGCTTGAGGTTGCCACGCCCGATAAAGGCGAAGTTTTTTCCAAAGATATTAACATGCTCATCACACGTTCCATTTGCGGCGAATTGGGCATTCTTCCAAAGCACGCAAGACTTTTGACGGAACTTATCCCGCACGCAATGCGAATCAAAGTTGACGGCGGCGAAACTCAACTTTTTGTAGGCGGCGGCTTTATGGAAGTCACGCCCGATAAAATCACGATTCTTGCCGACAGTGCCGAATCACCCGACGATATCGACGTTGACAGAGCTAAGGCGGCATTCAAACGCGCGGAGGAACGTGTCAGTACTTATAAAAGTGCGCCGAAATCTCACGAAGACATCGACATTGACCGTGCGGAAGCGGCACTTGCCAGAGCCAAGGCAAGACTTTTGGTTAAAGGCGTTCCAATTCCGTAAACTACAACTTACAAAGAAAATTATCCCTCGACAAAAACGTCGGGGGATTTTTTATCGGAAGATGCGTTAATCGGTCGGTTGAAATGTCACGTTGACGGTTCCATTATGTGAAAATTTTTGGGCAAAAAATTTCCCGTCACTCAATCGAGCGGCGGGATTTTTCATTGGCAGGAAAATTTTCAGCGGCAATACAAAACCATTTCACCATGATTGGGAATAAGAAAGCTCAATCCGAAATATTTCAGAATCGCGCGATGCTCGTCTTCGAGCATGTAATCGGTGCAGTCAATGCGATAGTGCCGAAATTCAAACTCGTAATCGGGACGCAAAGATTTTACATACAGTGCAAGTGTCCACAAATCGTCAATCTGGTGATAAACACTAATCGCCATCTTCGGCTTGCAACGTTTAATCGTCTGCACCGCACCGTGCAACATGTCAAGTTCCGCGCCTTCAATGTCGAGTTTGATGTAGTCGACGCGCGGCAAATTTTTTCGGGCAACGTAAGTGTCGAGATCAATGAACTGCGCCGTCAAAGTGCCGTTGGGATTTTTACTGCTGCCCGTTCCATAGAAATTGTAATTCTCCGTGCCTTCGGTGTCGCTCAAGCCCATATTCTCAAGCGTGATGTCATAATCGCCGCCGAAACGTTTCAATCGTGCCGCGCAGTTTTGAAAGTTGGTCACGTCCATTTCAAAGGCAAAAACTTTCGCGCCGCATTTTGCAAAGGCAATGGAAGTTGCGCCGTCGTAAGCACCGCCGTCAATGGCAATGTCGCCGGTCGTCGGAGTGAAACCTTCCAAAAAATATTGAGCTTCGGAAGCGAAACGATAATCGCTGATTCTGCCGGTCAAACGTCCTTTAATTGCTGCGCGGAAAACTTTTTTTGGATTCGTCGCTTGCAAGCATCTCGTGAACGTCGTAAAGCTGTGGCAGATATGCCATCATGCAGAGAAAATATTGTTGTTGATCTTTCGTGTATGTGGGCGCGATAATTTCAATGCCGCAACGTTTGAAGTAAGGAAAAAATGCGAGATCCGCCAATGGTGCGGGAACGAAAACTTCTTGCGGCTTGACGGGAAAATTTTCTTCGCCGAAATGCTCAAAATCTTCAAGCGTGATTACGGGCACGTCGACCAAATTTTTCAACGCCTCGGCTTGAATATCGGCAATAACAATCACGCAAGAAAGGTTCAGCGAAATTTTTTTGAGTGCTTGAATTGCCATTGCCGAATCGTTCGGAATGAGTTCAAAGCCGAAAAAAATTCCGCACGGCGTCTGATTATGCGCAAGGTTGGCAAGGTGCATGTTAAATCGTTCGCGGTGCAGTTCAGAAACGAGTTTGATAAATTCTGCGCTCAAAATTTTTTCAACTCCTTAATCGCAGAGGAAGACGACCTTCAAATTTTTTAGAAACTTCGTCGCGTAATTTTCAATCAAGACGAGATTTGAATCGGCGATGGTCAAAACGGGACAGCTGTTGAAGTTTTCGAGTCGCACCGCCTTGACGACAAGAGGATTGTCACCTGCGCGGGCAACACCGTCGAGACTTTTGGCATAGTCGACCATGCCTTGCGAATTGATTTTGTCGGGATCAAGATTTTTGTGCCCGTAAATTTTCGTGCCGTTGGTGTTGAAAATAACCGGGCTCATCACGGGCGCGAGTCCCAATCCTCTGCAGTCGACAATCAAACCGGTAAAATTTCCCTGCGCCTTATCGGCATAATCGGCGACAGACCTTTTGTCAGACTGAATAATCGCCTCTGATTCGGCGCAAACGGTTGCAGTTGTCATCAACAGAATTGCCGCCGCGACTGTCGATAAAATTTTTCTCACTTGCATTTCAATCACTCTCCTTGCGGCAAAATCTATCACGCCCGCTTTAAAGTTGCATTAAAATAGGGAATCAGGGAAACAGGGAATCAGCATTTCTATTTCCCTATTTCCCTACTTCCCTATTTCCTGCGAAGTTTACACTTTCTTAAGAACAACGGCACTGCGCGCGGGAATGTAGAGCTTGAGCCAGCCTTTGCGGTCTTCATCGTAGAGCGGATCATAATTCGTGTAATGCGTCACGCTGTCATCAGTCAAGCCGAAGCCGCCGAAGTCGGGATTGTCGCTGTTGAGAACGACTTTATATTTGCCTTTCGGAACGAGGAAGCCGTAACCTGTGAAAGAAGTCGTCGGATTGAAGTTAAACACGAAAACCAACTTGCCGCGCATGTAAGCGAGCACTTGATCTCCGTCGTCGTGCCAAATTTCCACAACGGGCAAATCCGCGAAGTCGTGTTCAAGCTTAATCGTCTCCAACATCGCGCGATCGAAATCTCCGAGCCAATGATAGCAAAGCGTGTGGTCGTCAGCCAGGTGCCATTGACGTTGCGCATATTTGTGACTCCATTTGTTGCCTTCGCGCGGGAAATCAATCCATTCGGGATGACCGAACTCGTTGCCCATGAAGTTCAAGTAGCCGCCGTTAATCGTCGAGACCGTCACGAGGCGAATCATTTTGTGCAGAGCAATACCGCGAGTCGCCGCCGCATTCTCATCGCCTTTGCGGAAGTGCCAATACATATCGGCATCAATCAAGCGGAAAATAATCGTCTTGTCGCCGACGAGTGCTTGGTCGTGGCTTTCGGCATAAGAAACAGTTTTCTCTCCTGCGCGGCGATTTGTCATTTCCCAGAAAATGCTTGACGGTTTCCAATCTTCGTCCTTGAGCTCTTTGATTGTCTTGATCCAATAATCGGGAACGTTGAGCGCGAGACGATAATCAAATCCAAAGCCGCCGTCTTCAAATTTCGCGGCAAGTCCGGGCATTCCGCTCACGTCTTCGGCAATGGTTATCGCATCGGGCTTGACTTCGTGAATGAGCTGATTCGCAAGCATGAGATAGCAAATCGCGTTGTCGTCTTCGTGCCCGTTGAAATAGTCGCCGTAACCTGTGAATGCCTCGCCGAGTCCGTGGCTGTAGTAAAGCATTGAAGTCACGCCGTCGAATCTGAAGCCGTCGAAGTGATATTCCTGCAACCAATACTTACAGTTGCTAAGCAGGAAATGTAACACGTCGTCTTTGCCGTAATCGAAACAGAGGCTGTCCCACGCGGGATGTTCATGACGATCGCCGGGATAGAAAAATTGATTCGGGTCGCCCGCCAAATTGCCGAGACCTTCAACTTCGTTCTTGACCGCGTGGCTGTGAACAATGTCCATGATAACTCCGAGTCCCATTGCGTGCGCGGCATCAATCATTTCCTTCAACTCATCGGGCGTGCCGCAACGACTTGAGGGCGCAAAGAAACTTGAGACGTGATAGCCGAAGCTGCCGTAGTAAGGATGCTCTTGAATCGCCATGACTTGAATCGCGGTGTAGCCGGCTTTCTTGATTCGCGGCAAGATATTGTCTTTGAATTCGCGATACGTGCCGACTTTTTCGGCGTCCTGCGCCATGCCGACGTGACATTCATAAATCAACAGCGGATCTTTGTTGACTTTGAAGCCGTCGTCGTGCCAAGTGTAATTGCTTTCCCAAACTTGCGCGGAAAAAATTTTCGTCTTGTCGTCCTGCACGACACGTTGACACCATGCGGGAATACGTTCGCCTTCGCCGCCGTCCCAACGCACATTCATCTTGTAAAGGTCGCCGTGTTTCAGAGCGTCGTAAGGAAGTTTGAGCTCCCAATTTCCGCCGTCGAGTTTCTTGCAACGATAAGCCTCTGTCTTTTGCCAACCGTTGAAGTCGCCGATTAAGTGAATGTCCACTGCATTTGGTGCCCATTCGCGGAAAATCCAACCGTCCGCCGTGCGATGCAGTCCGAAATACAAATGCCCGTCCGCGAAGTCCGAAAGAGTGCGCTTGCCGTTTTCAGTGAGTTGAGAAATTTTCCACGCCGCATGATCGTGCCGTCCGCGTATTGCGTCCTCGTAAGGTTCAAGCCAGCTGTCGCCCGCCACCAATCCGATGTGTTCGTTCGCCATAATTTTTTTCCTCCCCAAATAATTTTGCGAAGATTGTATCAAATGCGCGGGCAAGTGACAAGATTTTTTTAGGAATCGGCAGTGTAAAGTGCCGTCGGAAGTCTGGTTAATTATTTCTTATCAATTCCTTGCCGCGAAAAAATTCTTACAATAAAAAAATGCCCGCCTTTCGACGAGCTGAAAATTTTTTGCCGATTATTTCGCGTGAATCATTTTTGAACAGCCATAGCCGCCGCAATCGCCGCACCGAGCCCGGAGCCGCCGTTGTCAAGAATCGTGTCGACCTGCGCGGCATCTTCGCCGAGGAGTTCGCTCAAAGCTTTGGTGATGTTGTCTTTGGCAAGCGGCATTTTCTCATAAACGGAGCCGTCGACTGCGACGTGTTGACGCTGAATTTTGCCGGAACCTGCGCGTTGCCAAACGAGTGCGACAAATGACGAGGCAACCAACCTTGCGGAACGAATGACAATCGCCGAAGCAAGTTCGCGGACTTTTTTCACGTCGTCAAGTTCAAGTTCTTTGCCGACCTTCGCCATGATGATATCGGACGCGCGTTGCAAATTCTCCGACTCATCAAGAATCATCATCGACATATCGACGGAGGTTAAGCCGTACTTTTTGCCTTTCTCGTTCAAAAGTTCAGCAATCGCCATGCCCAAAAGTTCGCCCATGTAACGACCGGAAACCATTTTCTCGAAACGCTGTTCGCCGGGCTTTTCGGAATTGGCGTCATATTCGGCATCGAAACGATTCGGAACGATTTTGGAAAAGTTGCCGCACTCAAGGTTGAGAATCATGCCGCCCGCGCCAACGCCTTTGGGATCGTGAATTGTCGGTTCAAGATAGCAAGTGTTGTGACCCGTGGCGTAAATGGAGCCGATGAACGTGTCGGGCGTTTTATAAGCCGCACTCAACAGAACTGCAACGGTGTCATTGAGGACGGCGACAGGTTCAACATTGACGGCACCGCGACGTTTCAGAGCCGCGACAAGCAAATCGTTGGCAACTTCGCCCTCGACGCCTTGAGTTGCAAATTCTTTCGTCCAAATGATGAGCCGCGCGTTGTAAAGATTGTCCTGCGTTGACGGGAAAGAGAACGTGTGACCCAGATAAAATTTTTGCTCGTGATTGCCGTCAATCGCCTCGTCGATAAGTTCCGCAATGAAGTCAAACATTTGCTCGGCAGTCGCGTCTTTGCAGATGTAGTCGTATTCGCCGGGAACAATCAGCGGGCGTCCGACGCGTTTAAGAATTTCGTATTTGCCGTCGCCGTCGAGCCGGAATTTGAAAACGCGAATGTTTGTGCCGCCGAAGTCAAGCGCAAGATATTCGCCGGTCTCTTTGCCGCTGGGAAGTCCGACGTAAGATTTCAACATGCGCATTGAAGACTGCGTCACGTCGCGCAAACCGAGTTGCAAATCTTGACGGAAAGTCGCCGCGATTTCGTGAAGTCGCTCCGTGCCGATTGTGAATTCCGCGATGATGTCTTTGAATTGCTCTTGATTGAACGCCATAAAAAATTTCTCCCTTCCACTCAAAAAAAATCTGTCTGCGTGAAGCTGAAAGCTTTAGCCGATTATACCACGTGCGCGGAAAGTTTGAATCATGCGTCGAAAAATTTTTTATGGCACCGACAAAAATTTGCTGTCCGCCGCAACGCGCAGGGTGTGTTGGTGAATTGCATTCGGCGTGTAAATTTCTTTTCATGTTTAGGATCTACTTTTTCTTTGCTGCGCCCAAAGAAAAAGTAGCAAAAAGAAAGGGCGTAAATCCGCCTAACGTCGCATCCGGCGACGTGGTCGGCGGCGGCGCACATCCCTGTGCGCCGGGTCTCTGCTCTCTTTAACAAATATTTATCAACACACTCCGGTTGAATTTCGGTCGGCTCAATGAAACGTCGTCGAAAAATTTTTTATGGCACCGACAAAAATTTGCTGTTCGCCGCAACGAATCGCCAAAGATAATCGGCCGCCGCGCCCGCATAGTCAACGTTGATTCGTTTCGTCGCCGCAATGCGAGGTTTAATTTCAGTCGTCTCAATAAAAATTTCATCGCCGCACAAGTCCGCACCGTAAAAATTTTTCGTGACGCCCAAAGCCCGCGACAATTTGCCCGGACCTGAACAAAGCTCGCGAAGATTTTTTTTGCCGCGACGACGTTTCATCAGCTCGATACCGTCAACAGGTTCAAGCGCACGAATCAACACCGCTTCGGGAACGTTCTCGACGTTGGCAACGACGTTCGTGCAAAGGTGCATTCCGTAAATCAGATAAACGTAAACGAATCCGCCTGCTCCGTAAAAAATTTTCGTGCGTTCAGTCTTGCCGCGATAAGAATGCGCCGCCGCGTCAATCGTTCCCATATAAGCTTCCGTCTCGACGATAATTCCGCTCGTCAAACCGTCGGGCAAATTTGTTACGAGTTTCTTGCCGACAAGTTCACGGGCAACGGTCACGCCGTCACGTTGATAAAATGCTCGTTCAAGTTTCAAGTCGGCACCTCAAATTTTTATGACGATATTAAACCTGCGGAAAATTTCTGCGAGCGGAAACCAACAAAGCATCCACATTGTGCAGAAAAGCGTCGTGCCGAATTCGGGCGAGATGAAATTTTTCGTCGTGTGTTCAAAGATCCAGAAATAAGCGTTGGTGTCGCCGACGGGCAGAATGTACAGGAATATTGCGGCGGTGAGATTTGCGCAGAAAAAGAACAGCGGATTCTTGCCCAACGCGATTAAAAGCAGAGAAATTTTTTTCACGGGCGGAGAAGTGTCAAAGACTTTCATGCACAGTGCCAGCGACAGATAATCCAGTCCGGCATTTATCAGCGCGTAAGGCGAAGTCCAAATTCTTTTCGAGACGATGTCGGTAAAACTCCACAATCCCGCGACAATCAGAAATAAAATTCCCGCAACGCTCATCAGAAAAATTCTGTCGTTGAGCGGCGCGTTATCGATTAAAATTTTTCCCGCGAGGTAGCCGAATAAAACCGACGCCGTGCCCGCAATGCAACCGTAAAGACCTTCGGGATCGTGCGTGTCCATGTAAATGTGATTCGCGCCGGGGAAAATGTAATCGACTGCGCGGCTTATGTTGTGTTCGGGCGAAAAGGGATTGTCGGGTGCATAAATGTGAAATCCCAACGACGACACGATCAGAATAATGAACGTCGCGGCAAAAATCCCGACGTCGCTTTTTATTGAACGGACAATCATCACGGCGAAAAGATAAGTCACTGCGAGCCGTTGCAGCACGCCGAAAAATCTGCCGTGATAAATCGCGTCGTTGATGAAATTTTCTATCGTGAATGTCTTGACCAAAATCAGCGAGAACAGCGGCATCAACGTTCCAATGAACAATCCCAGCACAAAAATTATTGCCGCACGCTTGACGAGACTTTTGATTGACGGCGTTCGCCGCGAGAAAGAAATTGCCATTGACGTGCCCATCATGAACGCGAAAAGCGGCAGTCCGACTTCGGCGACGGAGAATCCTTGCCAGGCTTTGTGCATGAGAATCGGGTACATATCGGCGGGCGGCACGTCGAAGAAAAATATTGCCGCGACTAGTATTCCGCGCAGCATGTCCAGCGAACAAATTCTTTTGCTTGTCGTCATTGGGATGTCCTCCGTGAAAATTTTTCTGCCGCGAATTTTATCACGTTGCGAAAAAAAAATCTGCCTGTCTCCCGTCAAAGAATCAATTAATTTCGACAAGCAGAGGATGTCTTTCAGATTAAATTCCTCATTTATTGAATTGACAAAAAAAAAAGTAATTATAATAGGTATAGATTGTATTAAAATTTTTTCCACGTTAGGAGATGAGGAAATGTTCAAACGAACTATTGCCGCCATCATGATTTTGGCGGCGACACTGTGTCCGGCGGTCAAAGTCGACGCTGCCGACAAACCAACTAAGTGACTTATCTACTGGTACGTGTGCGGCACTGACATCGAGACCACGCGAATTGCCTTCGGTTCCGGCACGGATTTAATGTCCGACAACCCGAACGCTCTACGTCTTGCCGAGCCCGACAGAGAACCCGGCGATGCGACACGTTGCATTAACGAAGTAGAGAAGGCTACTCTTTCGCCTGACGTGAAAATCTTCATGCAAGCGGGCGGCACATACGTTTGGGGTCATGAAAAATTCCGCGACCTCAATGCCAAAATTCAAACGGCAATAGGCTACGGTAAAGACCCAAAAACTGGTGCAGAATTCCCTATATATTTCCAAAACAGCAACAAAGTTAGAGTAGGTAAGTGGTTCTTAAAAGGCGGCGGCGGAAATACTGTCGCTGTACCTGTACAAAACGGCAAACTCGGTCGTTACGTTTATGACGGTTATCGCCGTGACTGGCGTCTCATCGAAAAACTTCCGATAACCGGCGACAAAAATTCCCAAACCGATATGGGCTCAAAATAAGGATTGGTAAGCTTTCTTCAAGCAGGACAAGAACTCGAACGTAAGCTTTATCCCGACGGCAACGTCCGCAGAGTTCTGATTATGAAGGATCATGGCGGCGGCAGTTTCGGCGGTATTTGCTTTGACGAATATACTGACAATATGCTTAGCCTGCAAGAATTGCGCGACGCTTTTAACGAAGTTCAAGGCGGCTGGTCTAATCCCGAAGAGAAACCGTTTGAAGTCGTTGCGTTTGACGCTTGCATTATGTCGACTTATGAGACTGCGCTCGCCATTGAAAACACTGCAAACTATATGGTCGCTTCACAGGAACCAACCTTCGGCAAAGTTAGCTTAAATTATACCGAACTGCTCAATAAACTATCAGAAAATCCCTCGATGAGCGGTAAAGAACTCGGCAAAATTATCTGTAATACCGGTTTACAAGACACGAAAATTGTCGACAAAGAATTCGGTCGGCACACCAACGCTTTGTTTACGTTTTCGGTTATAGATCTTTCTGAAGCTAAAATGACTGCGTTAAAGACGGCTTACGAGAATTTCGGCGAAGAGGCAGCCAAAGTTGCGCAACAAAATCCCGACGACATTATCTACACCTTCACGAAGTTTAAAAACGCCGCGAATACAGCGGAGAAATATCCTTCAAGCAGTGCTTACTCGAATCTGGTGGACTTGAGAAATTTGGCTGAAAACGTCAAGCAGAGTTTCCCTGAACTTAAAGAAGCCGGCAATGAACTTGTCAAGGCAATCGACAAGGCAGTCGTCTACAATAAGCGCGGCGACGTTCTCAATCGCGGCGGCGGACTTTCAAGCTACTATCCGACCAATTTACTCGGCGAACGCGACGGTATTCTGTTTTACAAATCTTTGGCAGATCAAAATTTGGCAACACAATCGCCTTTCAAACTCTACAGTTACCTTTACAACAACATGCAGGGTCAAAATATTGATTTGAGCGGACTTGCACTCACGCCCGTTGAAGTCGACGAGGAGAAGAAAATCGTCTCCATTGAACTGACTGAAGAGGAGCTTAAACAAGTAGAAAATGTCCGTTGTCAGCTGATTTTGTTCAGATTTTTACCCGACGGCAACGGCACTGACG
Organism: uncultured Selenomonadaceae bacterium; assembly: GCA_905234395.1. Classification (GTDB taxonomy): domain Bacteria; phylum Bacillota; class Negativicutes; order Selenomonadales; family Selenomonadaceae; genus Quinella. The sequence continues at coordinate 1,126 of CAJOHG010000033.1, read as the reverse complement.
AATTACATGCTTTGTATTTGGGCGGCGACAGCTCCATTAAGGAAAATCGACTTACCGGCAAATTTGAAAGTGCTTTCCGCGGCAAATGGATTACACTTGACGGCGAACCGCTTTATGTTCAAGTTGTCTCCGATTCGACGCGCAAGAATAAACAGGGCACAAAAGTTGGCGGCACGGAGCTTTGTATCTCAAACATCATGCTCAACGGTCAATCTTACAAAATGTTCATCAGTCGCACCTATCCCGGTGAAAAATTGACGATTATCGGTGTGGCTCCCAATACCGATCAAAAAATTACGTTGCCGAGCGGTGAACTCGAAAGCCTCAAAAAAGGTGACGTCGTTATTCCTATTTACTATCATGCGACTTCCGACACAATGGAAAAAGAACTTGCCGGCAAATCCCCCGAAAATTTGACGGACGAAGAAAAAATGAAAATTGCCTCGAAACTCACTGCGGGCGGCAAATCCACAACGATTGGCGACAAACCTCGCATCGAAATGACCACTTTGCCCGACGCAACCTATGCTTATGTTTTCCAATTCATCAATCCACTCAATCCGAACATTAATGTTATTACGGACGAAGTTGCTCTGTTTAAACTCAAGAACGGCAAAATTGTCAAAGCCGCACATGCCGACCACCTTGCTGACGAGGACGACCTCAAAGAGTTCATGGAATCTAACGACTGACATTCGATAAAAATTTTTGTTTCGCCTGCGCCTGCGACTTTCGTTGAGAGTGAGCGGCAAAATCTTAATATTCAAGAGAAAGGATATGATTAGTATGAAAAAGTTTCTTGCAATTCTACTCGTTCCGGTGGCATTTGTCTTTGCCGTGTCATCTGTAGTCGACGCAAAGCACTACGAACAGCAAACATGTTACCTTTGCGGCGGCACGGGGCAATGCCAAGTTTGTTCCGGAATAGGTTCCTATGAAAACAGGTACGGCGAAGACGTTGAATGCGTCGAATGCCATGGTTCAGGAAAATGTTCGGTTTGCACCGGTGATGGCTGGACATATTAATTTAACTCGTTGTGAGGGTAAGAAATAAAAAAACTATCGGCAAAAAATATTATCCTGCAATTAGCAATGTTGCGGGAGGAACAAAAAATGTCGAAGTTTC
>CAJOHG010000032.1 GCA_905234395.1 uncultured Selenomonadaceae bacterium | reverse complement strand
AGAAATTCTTTACGGTGGCACCTGTTGCTATGCCGCTGAACGTGAATTTTTTGGACGTTCCCGTCGTGTAGGAAATTGATTTGCCGTCGTCAGCAAGAACGTAGCCTGCAGTGGAGCCTTTAGTCTGATAGGTCATGCTCGCCGAATCGTAAGTATTAGCCGATACCGTCTCGGCGGCAGTCATTCCTTTGCCGAATTTGAGTTTGTAATTATCGTCGGGAGCTTTAACCGCCGCTTTGCCAATGGTCATCGTATTGCCCGACAAAGAGAAATTCTTTACGGTGGCACCTGTTGCTATGCCGCTGAACGTGAATTTTTTGGAGGTGCCCGTCGTGTAGGAAATTGATTTGCCGTCGTCAGCAAGAACGTAACCTGCAGTGGAGCCTTTAGTTTGATAGGTCATGCTTGCCGAATAGTATTTATTCGCCGATAACGTCCCGGATTTGGTTACGTCTGTGTCAAGAGCCAATTTGTAGGGCGTATCAAGTGCCGCAACCAATTCAACCGTGTTTTGACCAAGTGCGCCTTTCGATAAGGTGACAACATTTGTGTCTTTGTTAAAGGCAAGATCTGAAGTTTTAACGGTGCTGTTGAGCCCGGAGATATTGAAGTAGATGTTATTGCTCGTGCCGTAAGAAGCCGTCGTGCCGTTGATTGTCCATTCGGGATCGGCAGAAACTTCCACGCCCAAAATATTGACGCCCAAATTCGCCGCATCACGCAAAATTAATTCGCCTTTACCTTCGACTGTGAGAACTCTATCGTTGCCGCTTACAGCTGAAGAGTAAGTGTCCGTGCCATCTTTGCCTATGAGAATCGTATCAGTTGCGTTAATGCCTCTTATGGTGTCACTGCCTGCGGTGTAAATCAGCTTTATATTTGAGCCGTAACCGAGACTTTCGCTGTAGTTAATGCTGACATAGTCGTTGCCTTCGCCGGCACTTATCGTCATGTTCGAGCCGTTGTTGACAATCATATCATTACCCGCGCCCGCGTCGATGAAAACGTTTTGGACGCCGATTGATTGATAATCTCCATTTGCGATTGAGTCATCGCCGTCTCCGCCGTAAATTGATGTGCCGTCGCCAAAGTTTTTGATTGAGTCTTTTCCTGTGCCGCCGCTGATTGAGGCGCTGTTGCCGTTGTTGGTAATGTGATCATTGCCTGTGCCGCCGTTGATTGTCACGTTCGAACCGCTACAGTTAGAAATGACATCGTTGTCGGAGCCGCCGTCGATTGAAACATTTGCACCGCTCGAATTGGAAATGACATCTGCGCCCGCACCGCCGCGAAGGGTCACGTTGTCGTTTGAAGAATCGGTATTTGTGTCGGCAACAACATTATCGTAGTTGTCGTCATCGTCGAGACCCTCGTTTTCAAACGGGCTTCCTATTAAGTTCTCGTTGCTGATTGTGTCGTCGCCTTTGCCGCCGTCAATCAAGGCACTTGCTCCGCCATTGCTGAATATGGAATCGTTGCCTGTGCCGCCATTGATTGAAACATAGTCGCCGCTGTTGAAAATAGTGTCGGAGCCTGTGCCGCCGTGTATGCTAACATTTAAGCCGTTGTTTTGGATATAATCATTGCCTGCATCGCCGTTAATGGAAGCATGGTCGCCCGCCGAGCCGGTGAGCGTATCGCCACTGGAATTGACAATCGAATCGTCGTCTGCACCGCCGTTAATTATCGCAGCATAGTCCTCGTTAATGATGGTGTCTTTGCCATCACCGCCGTAAATCGTGTCATTGACCGTGGGATATACTGTTTCGGGATCTTCTGTTTCAGAATTGTAAATTACATCGTTGCCCGCACCGCCGTAAATCAAAGCGCGTCCTTCGCTGTCATCGTTGATAATGTCGTTGCCCGCGCCGCCGTCGATTGTGGCATTCACTCCGCTGTTCGTGATTGAGTCGTTATCTGCGCCGCCGTTGATTGAAACGTTTAAGTTGTTGTTGCTAATGGTGTCCGCTCCGTCGCCGCCGTCGATTGTGGTGCTCAAGCCGCTGTTTAAGATTAAGTCATTATCTGCACCGCCGAGAATTGTGACGATGGAGCCTCTGTTATTGAGAGTGTCTGCACCGGCACCGCCCATGATCAGTACATTTTTACCTACGCCGTCATGTACGAGTTCACCGTTGTAATAACCTTTAGCGTAATTAACGACACTGTCATTGCCTTGTCCGCCAAACAACGTGGAGTCGTTACCAAAGTTGTAGATAACATCATCATCCGCACCGCCGTCCACGGACACGCTGTCGGCACCGGCTGTGAGTGAGTTGGTGCCTTTGTTATTATTCAAAGTATCTTTACCCGCACCGCCGATCATCGTGACCGTGTTGCCAAAATTTGTCATGTCATCATCATCGTTGCCGCCGTCCATACTGACGTTGGAGCCGCCGCCACCGCTTATATAATTTTTAAGTGTATCGTTTCCATCGCCGCCGCTGATTGTGACATTCGAGCCGTAATTGCCGACGGTATCGGCACCCGCACCCAGATTTATAAACGTCGATGATGCCAAACTTGAGTTATAAACCGTATCGGCACCTTCGCCACCGGTGATTGTGATTTGATTGCCATGGTTATAGAAATAGTTGTTACCCGCACCGCCATTGAGCGCAACGATTGAACTTGCATTGGAAGCACCAAGAGTATCATCGCCGAGCCCGCCGTTGACTGTGACATTCGAGGCATTGTTGTAGATGGAGTCATTGCCTGTGCCGCCGTTAATTGTCGAGTAAGAGCCGCTGTTGCTGATTGTATTGAAACCGCTGACACCGTTTATCGACGCATTTGTTCCTCTGTTGTCAATGGTGTCGTTGCCTGCACCCGCGTCGATTGTAATGAAAGTACTGCCCGTGTTGTGAAGAGTATCGTCACCGTCGCCGCCGCTCATTGAAATGTACTGACTGTTGTAGCTGTTCATGTAATCGTTGCCGTTTCCGCCGCGCATCGTGACGTAGTTGGCGGAATTGTTATGGACTTCGTCGTTGTCGTCGCCGCCGTCCAAAATCGCGCCTTGTCCCACGCTGTTGTAAAGGGTATCATTGCCCACGCCGCCGTTAATTGAAACGTTGGAGCCACTGCTGTTCCAAATGGAGTCGTTATCCGCGCCGCCGATAATCGAAACGTTGGAGCCGTTGTTGTAAACGGTGTCTTTACCGTCGCCGCCGTCTATCGTGACGTTCGAGCCGCTGTTGGTGATTGAATCGTCGCCACTGCCGCCGTTGATTGTAATTATGATCGAGCCGCTGTTATCAATGGTGTCTGCTCCGTCGCCGCCGTCTATCGTGACATTGGAGGCAGCCCGGTTGTAGATTGAGTCGTTGCCGTTGCCGCCGCCGATACTAACGCTGTCACTGCCATTATTTTTAATGGTGTCCGCTCCGTCGCCGCCGTTGACGGTAGTATTTTCTGCGGAGCTGTTCAAGCTTATCAAATCATCGCCTGCATCACCAAAAATCAATGCATTGCTTCCTTTGTTGGTAATCGTGTCATTGTCCGCATCGCCGTGAATCGTGGCACTTTTGCTCGCCGTATCGTTTCTTATGCTGTCGGCACCGTCTCCGCCGTTTATCGATGTCGAGCCGCCGTTGTTGACAATGGAGTCATTACCGTTGCCGGCATTGATTGTGACGTAGAAACCGTCGTTTTCGATTGAGTCATTGCCGCCGAGAGCCGCCAACATCACGTTGTTTTCGGTATTGTAATATTGATCATCGCCTTCGGTGAAAATCTCGTCGATATCGAAAAGCGTTTGAAGAGCGGCTTGTTTGGCAAAGTAGCGCAGGAACATGTAACCGCCTGCATAACCGTCACCAATACTTTGATAGCCCGTGCCCGTGTTCGTTAAATCCAAGCTGCCGTCTAACCATTCGTCGTCGTAAGCGATTTTAAAAATATCCCAAGCGCGTTCGTCGTCTGTGCCGTGAGTAAGTTCCGCCATGCCTTCTTTGATGAATTTTGGCAAGGAGTTGAAATAGTCAATATTCGTCGCCATATTGGCATGAGTGAATTCATGGGACAAGGTTCTGTCCAAAAAACCTGCGCCGTTCACAGTCGAAGTTCCGTCGACATCAGTGGAAGAAATGCCGTTGTAATAATTCAGGTTTATGCTTAGCATTAATTTCGTTGCATCGGCACTGCCGGAGTTGGCACCCCAATTCCAAACCGTCGCCAATGTTCCGTCGTGACCGTTGTCGTTGTAGAAATAAAGCCCAATGTCTTTGACTGCCGCCGTTGAAGAATTAAAGCCAATGCCGTAACTTTCCTCGTTAATATTGGTGCACTCTTTGCCCCACCACTTGAAGATGGCGGCGATGAGTGTTTTCTGATCATTGGTAAGTTCGTCAAATGTTCGCAATGTGATTTTCGTGGGATAATCCGCCGAAAGAGATGCTGCGATATTTTGATTTACTGCATTGTCCGTGACTTCGCCGAGAAGATGAATGGTCAAGCCGTTGCGCGTGAAGGTTGAGGCGTTGGGATATGTGACGGACAACGCACCGACTTTTGCTCCGCCAACAGAAACGTCGCCTTCCGCGCTCGTGTCCACGTTGTCAAGATCAACTGTGATTGTGCCGCTTGAATTGGAACTTGCATTCGGTTCATCTGCGGACGCGGGGAAGACAGCGGAAATTTTTTCTGCAGTTTTCTTTTCGAGAATCGGTGAAGGTTCCCAATCGGGATCAATTTCCGTTCTGCCGGCGTCTTCTTCATTTGACGGTTTCTCGGACTCTTCGTTATTTGAGGCGACTTGTCCCGAATAACTCACGACGCCATTTTCTTGTGCATAGGTCGTTTGCTTAAGGTTGTTTATATCGATGCCCGCATTGCTCAACCAATTGGCGATTGTGGTGCTGTTGACTTGACCGCTTTTGGCACTGTCCAGGTTGCCGAGACGAATCTTGCGCGTGCCGGTTTTATCGGTGATGACCAGCAGAGTATCTTCAATTTGTGCGGAGCCGACTTCAAAAGTTCCGCTGATTGTTATCGCGTCAGAGGAATTTAAATCGGTTATCGTAACGTCTTTAACCGACTCCGAAATTGAAATGGCGTCATTGCCTGTGCCGGAAGTGACGGTCGCACCGTTTGCGTTAATGTTAATTTGGTCGGAGCCTGCACCCGAATTAATTGAATCCGCGCCGTTTGAAGTGATGGTGTCGTTGGCACCAGTCGCCAGAACAACCCAGTCGCGCGAATTTGTTTTGATAATCTGTGCGGTTGAAGTGGACGCAATATAGGTGTTGATGAACTCTTCGGGAACGACAGAACGATCTGTTTTCTCGGTGCCAGTGCCTATAACTATTGACTGCCCGTCGCTTGAAAGACTTGCCGCCGAGCCGTAATTTGTCTTGAGCGTCTGCAAATCGGCAGCGGTCAAAGTTGTGTTGTACACGACATCTCCCGCCGTCAAAGTAATGTTGGCGTCCGAGCCGGTTATTGCGCCCGTATCGACGTTGCCGGTGAGTCTGAGCAAATTCCCTTCTGAATCTTTTACAGAATCATTGTAATACGTGACAACCAATTCTTTTTCTTGAGTTTCTTCATCAACTTTTACTTTGAGCCAAAAGCGATTCGGTAATTGAATTCCACAATACTTTTCAAGAAAAATGTAAGCCTTGCGCTCTTTGATGACACCTTCAACAGTAACGTCGGCTCCGGGTATGAAATTGTTCAAAAAAGCATTCCCAACAGCTTTGGCTCCGTCATGATTTTTTGCGTCTTGACTCAAAATCTCCGTGGAAATATTTGCCAAGGTTTTGCCGGCATAACTGCTTCCGAGAACTTCCTCGACTGCTTCTTTCTCCGCCGCAACTTGAGCAGCTTTCATCGCGTCGATAACTTCTTGAATGCTGTTATATTTTGATGAAGCTTTCACTGCGGCGTCCAACATTTGCGTAGAAACCGACGATGAATAAGAAAAACCGTGATTAGCAAGTTTTGCCATAAATTTTTTTATGGCGGTCTGAGATGTGCTCATATAAATTTCCCCCTCTATGAAGTAACTGTTTAATGATTTTTTGAAACCTTTTAATAATATTGGCTTATTTTATATCAATGTCACCAATTTATCAAGTATTGTAAATTAAAAATCTGTTAATGTCTGCTTTCATATACCGGCGGAGGGAACAAAATATGCTGAAGTCATCGAACTTGTATTCTTGTCGATTTTTTCACTTGAATATTCATGCTCCACTCAAATGCTTTTAAACATTACGGTGCAGATATTTTTTGCGTCATGAGTTAATGCAATTCCGAATTTCGAAGAAAATCAATCACGCAACTTGAACGTCCGAATCGCCTTTTGAAGTTCGTCCGCCATTTCCGCCAGTTGCCGACTTGACGAGGCAATTTCTTTCGTGGAAGTGGAAAGTTCCTGCGTCGTCGAAGAAATACTTTCCGTCTGTTGCGAGAACTTAATAGCCGTATCGTTTATGAATTTGACCGAGTCGATAATTTGAGAGTTGCCGTTTTCAGCCTTTTCTATCGCGTCTGTCGTCAAGCTGATTTTTGTTATAAGCGCGTCAATGTGTTTGACAATTTCGCGGAATGCGCTGCCAGCTTCGCCGACTGCTTTAACGCTCACCGCCGTCAAATCCGTGCCGACGCTCATTGAATCGACTGCTTTTTCCGTTTGGCTCTGAACATCTGTTATAAGCGTGTGAATTTCGCCCGCCGCCAATGCAGATTGTTCGGCAAGCTTTCTGACTTCTTCGGCGACAACTGCAAAGCCGCGACCTTGATCTCCTGCACGAGCCGCTTCAATCGCCGCGTTCAAGGCAAGCAAATTCGTCTGTCCTGCAATGCCCGAAATTGTCTCGACAATGTTGCCGATTCGATTGGAATATTCGCCGAGCAACTTGATAATTTCCGATGAATCTTGAACAGAGGCTCGCAATGACTCCATGCTTTGCACGGCATTTTCGACGGTTATCGCGCCCGTTTCGGCAGTGTGCATTGCCACGTTTGAGGCATTGGCGACGGCGTCTGAATTCGTGGCAATGACGTTCAAAAGTTCGCGCATGTTGATAACGGCTTCATTGGCGGCACCGACTGCATTTTGTTGTTCGCCGGTTTCTACTGCAAATTCGGTGACGGCACTTGCAATTTGATTCGCCGCCTCGGCTGATTGTCTGGAATTTTCGTTTAGAATGTCGGCGGAATTTGAAACGGTCTTCGCGCTTATCCTTGCCTTCTGGAAAAAGTCGTTGAGCTTGTCGGTCATTGTCGCAAAGGCTCGCGCCACGTTGCCGAGTTCGTCGTCCGATTCGATGGGAACATTTTTAAGCGACAAGTTGCCTTTGGAAATTTCGTCCGCGACGTTGTTAATCGTCAAAATCGGCGCGACTGCTCTGTTTGAAACGTAAATGGCAATGATGACGATAAGCAACAGAATTCCGAGACCCATTGCGCCCAAAATCAAAGCCTCGTGCATGGCATTGGCTTCAACCGCGCTGTGAGTGCGGAAGGCGGCAATAATCCAACCGGTCTGCGGATCTTTTGCGGAGCTGACAATTTTTTTCTCGCCGTCAATGACAACCTCGAAAACTTCTTCGCTGTCGACTTGCGCCTTGCTTATGAAGTCGTATTTGCTCATGTCAAGTCGTTCGTCGTCTTTGCCGATTTCCAACACGGAATGCGAAATTAATTTGCCGTTGCCCTCGAAGATCGCCAATTCCGTGGTGTCGTTGGCGGCGTTCTTTAAAATGTCCGTCATTGCGGAGACGTTGTAGTTGCGCTGAATCATGCCGATAACTTTTCCGTCGGAATTTTTAACGGGCACTTCGATAACGACGATTGCAAGTCCGGTTGTCTTGCTCACTACTACTTCGGAAACGTGCTCATTGCCTTTCATTGCCTCTTTGAAGTAGTCGCGGGCACTAAGGTCGACGAGTTTTGAATCGTCACTGCGCACGAGTTGCATACCGCTGTTTGCAGTCACGACGATATTGCTGCTGTCTTTGAAGAGCGCGTTGGCATTTTGAACGAGTGCTTTCATGTTTGGACTGCGATTTTCGGGCGACGCCGTCAAATATTCTTGCACGGCGGGATTGACTGCCAGAAGTCTCAACGCCGTGAAGTTACTGCCCATCATTGCGGCAACTTCCTTTTCCACAAGTTCGGTCGTGACAAGCAATTCTTGTTTGGCGAATTCAAATGCCGAATTGACGGTGTTGTACAAGGTGTAAGCCATTGTCACCAACAGCGGCACCATTCCGATAATGACGAGCAGAAAAACCAGCTTTGACTTGATACTGCCGAGAAATTTCATGCGGACACGACCTTTCGGGATGTTGGAGTAAACTGCAAGGATATTTTACGCCTGCTTCATGAAAATTCATAGTGACAAGTTTAAATTTTTTCGGGCGGCGTGACGGCTTCCAAAGATTTTATTGCCACTTCAATCATTGAATCGTCAGGCTCGCGCGTCGTCAAATATTGCAGCCAAAGTCCCGGCAACGTCGCCAAATGCACGAAAAAATTTTTTGACCGCGCAGAGAATCGAATCAGCTCATACGACACGCCCGCAACTAACGGCAACAAAATTATTCGCGACAAAATTCGCAGCCACAAATCGGGCCAACCGAGAAATGCGAATACGAAAATACTCACCAACATGACGATCAGCAAAAAAGCCGTCCCGCACCTTGGATGAAGTCGCGGGAATTTTTTTACGTTCTCCACCGTCAACGGCAAATCGGCTTCGTAACAGAAAATTGTTTTATGTTCCGCGCCGTGATATTGGAAGACGCGTTGAATGTCTTTCATGCGCGAGATTGCGAACAGATACGCCAAAAAAATTATCAGCCGCAAAAATCCTTCCGCCAAGTTCAAAAGTATCGGCTCGTCGGTCAATGTTCGGAAAAATTTCGCGGCAAAGGTCGGTATCGCCAAAAATAATCCGCACGCCAAAATTACCGCCAAAATTATCGTCGCGACCAATTCTCTGTCGGAAAGTTGCTCGTCCTCTTCGCCCGCCGCCTGTGCAGAAAAACTCAGCGACTTCATGCCCAACGACAGCGATTCAAATAAACTCACTGCGCCGCGCAGAATCGGCAACTTCAGCACGGGAAAACGATCGGCGATTGAACTGACAGATTTTATTTGGACGTTGATGTTACCGTTTGGCTCGCGAACAGCCGTTGCGACTTTTCCGAATCCGCGCATCATCACGCCTTCAATAACCGCTTGTCCGCCGACGATTGGCTTTTCCATTCAATCAGCTCCTTTAACGTGCGAATTATATTTGCTCGCCGAAAAATTTTCAATGTTTCTTGAAAATCGTTGCCCGCATGATAAAATCAACGCAACAACTCAACAGGAGGTCATTGCAATGAAAATTGTCGTATTGGACGGTTATACACTTAATCCCGGTGATTTGAATTGGGACGCGCTGAAAAATTTGGGCGAATGCAAAATTTATGACCGCACATCTTTGACGGACGACGCGGAAATTATTTCTCGAATCGGCGACGCTCAAATTGTCTTCACGAATAAAACTCCGCTCACGAAAAAAATTCTCGACGCTTGCCCGAACGTCAAATATATCGGCGTATTGGCGACCGGTTACAACGTCGTCGACACTGCGGCGGCTCGCGATAAAAAAATTCCCGTCACGAACATTCCGACTTACGGCACGCAGTCCGTTGCGCAATTCGCCTTTGCATTGCTGTTGGAAATTTGTCATCACGTCGCGCATCACTCTCAAGCCGTTCACGACGGGCGTTGGGAAAGTTGTCCCGACTTTTGCTTCTGGGATTATCCGTTGATTGAACTCGCGGGCAAGACGATTGGAATTATCGGTTACGGGCGAATCGGTCAAGCTACCGGCAAACTCGCTCAAGCGTTCGGCATGAAAGTTATCGCCTTCGACGCAATGAGAGAAGTCGGCACCAAACTCGGCGATTGCACTTTTGTTGAACTTGATGAGCTGTTCAAAACTTCGGACGTTATCGCGCTGCATTGTCCGCTGTTTCCGTCGACGCAAGGCATAATCTGCGCGGACAACATCGCCAAAATGAAAGACGGCGTAATAATTCTCAACAACAGTCGCGGCGGCTTGGTCGTTGAAAAAGATTTGCGTGCGGCTCTCGACAGCGGAAAAGTTTTGGCGGCTGGCGTTGACGTTGTTTCAACCGAACCGATTAAGGGCGACAATTCTCTGCTCGGCGCGAAAAATTGTTTCATCACTCCGCACATCAGCTGGGCACCGAAAGAATCTCGCGCACGTCTGATGAACATCGCCGTCGAAAATCTCAAAGCTTGGTTGGCGGACAAACCTGTCAACGTCGTTAATTCATGATGCGAAAAATAATTTTGCTCCTCCTGCTTGACGTGGCGATAAGTTGTGCAGTCGCAGGTTGGCTCTATTTCACGCGCGGAGTTGATGCGGCATTCATGACGGGCTTGTCAATTTTCGTCGCCTTCTCGCCGATATGAGACACGCTGAAAATTTTGGCGGATATGATGTTTGGTGTTTATGATGAAACGGATAATTTTACTCTTGCTGCTTGACGTGGCGATAAGTTGTACAGTCGCAGGTTGGCTCTATTTCACGCGCGGAGTTGATGCGGCATTTATGACGGGCTTGTCAATCTTCGTCGCCTTCTCGCCGATATGTTTGGTTTTGGCGTCGCCGTTCACGTTGTATCTTGCGGGCAGGAAATTGGCTGAACTCGGCGTGACCGTCAACAATCCCGACGCGCTGAAAATTTTGGCGGACGTAAACGTCGTCGCACTGCCTTACAATCGCGTGCTGACCAACGGCGAATATTACGTGACCGATTTGGTACCGTCGGCTTTGTCGCAGGCGCAACTGTTGACAATGGCGGCGAGTGCCGAACGTGACGCGGAGAACGTCATCGGGCGGACAATTTACGATACGGCGGTAAGTCGGGCGTTGAGACTTCAAAAGGCGTCGGATTTTCGCGAATTCAACGGTCGCGGCGTGGAAGCGACAATCGAACGGACAACGGTGCGCGTCGGCAGTCCAATGTGGCTAAAAAATCTTGACGTGTCAATCGGCGCAAATCTTCGCACGCGAATCGATCAACTGCTCGTCAAAGGCAAGACGGTGCTCGTTGTCGCCACGGGAAGAATCGCTCGCGGTCTTATCGCGCTCAAAGACGACACTTCCGACGCCGCGAAAAAATTTTTGGGCGAACTCACGCGCAACAAACTTGAAACGCTCCTGCTTACATCTCAACCGAAAAAAATGGCGAATCGAATCGCCAAAGAGTTTCAGCTCGACAACATACGCACCGATCTCACGCCGGAAGGCAAAGCTCGCGAAGTGCAAATTTTCCGCGCCAAAGGAAACATCGTCGCAGTCATCGGCACCGACAAAAACGATTTGTCCGCGCTCATAAATGCCGACGTTTCATTCATGTTGACAGGCGGCTCGCTTAAATCGGAAGAACTCAACAACATCACTCTTGATTTTGAATTGCCGACGCTCGAAAGTTTCTTGTCGGTCAGAGAAATTGCCCGCAAAGTCGTAAACGTTCTCAAGCTCAATCGACGACTCGCGTTAGCCTCGTGGATTGTACTCGTGCCGCCCGCATTATTAACCGCGTTGGAAAATCCGCCGATGCCGATACCTTTTCATCCGTTAATGGCAGTCGCAGGCGTAATGATTTTCAGCGCGTTGATTTTGGCGAACTCTTTGCGCACGAAATAGGAGGTGTTTATCATGACGGAACAAGAGAAAATTAATTCGGAAACGCAAATGAAATTGGCACTGCAGGACGCGAAGTTCAATGTTTTCATGCAAGAGATGCGTGACCGCGACAATCAACGAGCAGAAGACATTCGCGAATTGCGTAAAGACATGAAGGAGATGCAAAAGAGTATCGACAGCAAAATCGACAACATTCAGAACAACATGCAAAACATGTTAAACAGCAACCGAAATTTGAACATCGTCACGATTCTCGGCGTCGCGGCTATCGTCATTGCGGTCTTGCTTAAATAGGAGGTTTTAAATTTGAAATACATCAGCACGCGCTCAAAAATTGAACCGATAAATTCGGCGGAAGCAATTCTTCAAGGATTGGCGGAGGACGGCGGACTTTTCGTGCCGGAAAATATCCCGAAGGTGTCACTCGAAGAGATCGGCACCTTGCAAGCAAAAAATTATGAACAACGCGCGGTGTGGTTGCTGAAAAAATTTTTGACGGACTACACGGAAGATGAGCTCGGCGAATGCGCAGAACTCGCTTACAACTGGTTTGACGTTGAAAAACGCGTGCCGCTTATCGTTTTGATTCAAGATCCGAAAAATCCCGTGGCACCCGTCGGCTCGTTGGAATTGTGGCACGGTCCCACAAGCGCGTTCAAAGATGTTGCACTGCAAATGTTGCCGCACCTTATGCGCATGGCTCTGAAAAAAGTCGGAGAGACGAAAGAAATTTTGATTCTCGTTGCGACTTCGGGCGACACCGGCAAAGCGGCATTGGCGGGATTTGCGGACGTGCCTCAAACAAAAGTCATGGTGTTTTATCCCGACGGCGGCGTCAGCAAAATTCAGCGGCTGCAAATGATCACTCAACGCGGCTCAAACGTCAACGTCACGGCGGTCAGAGGAAACTTCGACGACGCGCAAACCGGCGTTAAAAAAATTTTCGGCGATGAAAACCTTCGCGTTGAACTCGACAAACTCAACGTCAAACTCAGCAGTGCAAATTCGATTAATTGGGGACGGCTCGTTCCGCAAATCGTTTACTATTTTTCCGGCTATGTCGAACTTGTCAGCACGAATCAGATAAAGCCCGGCGACGAAATAATTATCAGCGTGCCTACGGGAAATTTCGGCAACATTCTCGCCGCCTACTACGCACTGAAAATGGGCTTGCCCGTCAAACGATTAATCTGTGCCTCGAACGTCAACAACGTGCTCACAGAATTTTTCGCGACCGGCACTTACAATCGCAACCGCGAATTTTTCAAGACGATAACGCCGTCAATGGACATTCTGATTTCAAGCAACCTGGAGCGTTTGCTTTATCACGAATCGGGCGGCGATTATGAGCAAATCAACCGCTACATGAGCGAACTCAACAGCGTCGGCGAATACAAAATCGACAAGACTCTTAAGGAAAGGCTCGACAAAATTTTTTACGCGGAATACGTCACGGAAGATGAGACGCGGCTTTTCATCAAACGCATGTACGATTCGTTCAAGTATTTGATGGACACTCACACCGCCGTTTCAATCGCGGCATTGAGCAAATATCGCGGCAAGACACATGATTTTACGCCCGTGCTAAGTGCCTCGACTGCCAGCCCGTACAAATTCACCGGCGCGGTTTTGACGGCTTTGGGACAATCGATTGACGGCGTGGACGACCTTGCGCAACTTAAAATGCTGAACAAATTGACGAGCGTACGAATCCCGAAAAATCTCGCGTCGTTGTCGACGGCTGAAATTTTGCATGAAGATGTTTGCGACAAAGACGATATGCCCGAACGCGTTCTGAAGTTTGCCGAAAAATGATTTGTCTGCGCAAAAAAATCAAGCCGATTTGTCAGCTTGAAAAATTTTTCGCGGCGATTGACAGCGATAAAAATTTTGTGTTAGACTTTGCAAATTGTTAAGGCGTTCCTCTGCGTGCGCGCACGAACGTCAAACGAAAATCTTTGAGGAGGTGTGAAGCGGCTCCTCTTTGCCGCGCACTCATGAATATTATCGAACTCATTGAACAGGAACAGCTCCGCGACAACATTCCGGACTTTGCACCGGGCGATACCGTTCGTGTCCATGCAAAAATCGTTGAAGGTAACCGCGAACGTATCCAGATTTTTGAAGGCGTCGTTATCGGTCGTCAAGGCAGCGGCTTGCGCGAAATGTTCACTGTCCGCAGAATTTCTTACGGCGTCGGCGTCGAACGTATGTTCCCCGTACATTCTCCGCGTGTCGAAAAAATTCAAGTCGTCCGTCGCGGCGCAGTTCGTCGTGCCAAACTGTACTATCTGCGCAAACTCACGGGCAAGGCGGCTCGCATCAAGGAAAAGAAACAGAAATAATTTGACCAAAAAAATTTTCACGTCGTGCAAAAAATGCGCGGCGTTTTTTCATAGGAACAACATTATCAACGCGCCGATAAACAACACTACGCTGAAACTGTGCAAGGCGTTTTGAACTGCGCGATTGTGTTTGCCGAAAAATTTCACGTCGTGATTCAAAGGAACAGCATAATCAACGCGCCGATAAACAACACTACGCTGAAACTGTGCAAGGCGTTTTGAACTGCGCGATTGTGTTTGCCGAAAAGTGCTCCGATTAGCGGGCGCAACAAAAATGTCAGCAACGCGGTCGACAGAAAGAACAACGGCTTGTCCGATTCGGCGAGACTGTAAATCAGCATGACGGCGGAAATTATCACGCCGCTTGCCTCCGCATGTGAAATTTTCGTCTTGATTGGCGAAGATTTTTTTTCGTCCGTGACGTCCGTGAAATTTTTGCTGTGAAAAGTTTTCGGGCGCGGCATATCGGCGGACTTGGTTTGCTCGTCAACGGCACTCGTCGGCTTGATTGAAAGTTCCTTCGCGTAAGAATCTTCCTTATCGTCCGGCTCAACCGAATAAAGCTCGTCATCGTTAGAATGTTTGTTTTTCATGTTACTCCTTGTAGAAACCAAAAGCTCGCGGCAAGAGCAAATATTTTTCCGCTTGAATCAACGCGCGGAACATAAATTCCGACAGATCGTTGCCAAAAGTCAATTTGTGCTCCGTAAGAAAATCGCGGCGGAAAATTTTTGTGTCGAGTCGCTTGCTCAAAATGTTTTGCAACCACATCACGGCGCGGCGTTGTCTTGAGGCGTCAAGGAACGTCGGCTGATTATTATATTGAATCTTATCGTCGAGAATCAATTTGCCGTCAAGCTGAACACGTCCCGCGAAGTGAATCACGTCCGCATTTGAATCAGTCGCCGATTGAGCAACAACTTCCAATGCGTCGCGCGGCAGAATTGAAGTCTCGTCCTTGAAAAAAACGTATTCGCCCGACGATTTTTGCAAGCCGAGGTTGAGCGCGTCGTTGACAGTGCTGCCGGGATAATTTATCACGCGGAAATTCGTCGGAAGCTTAGGCAAATCGACACGTGCGCCAAGGTTGATGATGATCAGTTCAAAGTCAGGAAAGTTCAAATCAAAAACATTTTTCAAGCACGCGTCGACGTTTGCAGAATTTTTTATCGGCATTACGACGGAAATGTACGGCTTGAACTCCGCCGACTCGCGAATCAATTTTTCAAGCAGTGTGGGATAACGTTCAATGACCTGTCGAATTTGAATGTCGTTGCCGGTTTTATTTGTAGACCACAGAGTTTCTTCGCCGAGTTGCGCATCGATGTCGACGTAAATCAAATTACTCTGCGCGGCGGACGGAATTTTTATCGGCGTGTCGTTGAGGACTGTCATTGCCCAAAACCAGATGTCGTCGTTGGTCAGCGAAACTTCCATAAAAATTTCGCGCTTCAAAATGTCGCCGTGAAAAAATTTTTTCTTGTACAGCACGCCGCCCGCACCCGTGAAGAAATTTTTATAATGCTGTGGGGGGGGGGTGATGAAAGTTTTTATCTCCGAATGCCACGCGGTGTAAGGAAGAATATTTCCCTGCGCGTCGAGACGAATTCCGTGCGCTCTGTGCGCAACAACACAATCGGGCGACTTCAAATGCTCGTCGTAAAGAATCTTGAGCCAATCGGAGAGATAAAAAATATCGTCGTCCGCCGTGACAATGATGTCGTCGGGATATTTTTCCAGCGCAGGGATCAATTTTTTGTACGAACGCAAATTTTCACTCCAATCAATCGTCAATCCGAAATTTCTAAGCTCCAACAAATCTTGCGGCAAATTTTCTTCGCGTTGCGGAAAAGAATCCTCGTCGAGCCAAAGAATCAACTTGTCCGGCGGGAATGTTTGATTGAGCAACGAGTAAATTGTGTACTTAACGTCGTTGATTCGCGGCTTGTATGACGTGAGCGAGACGATAACTTTTTCGGTGCGCGGCGAGCGATTAAGCCCGACAAATTTTTTCTCGGCAAGCAGTTTGTCAATTTCCGTTTTGTCGATGCCGAGCATTCCGTTTTTTCTAATCAGTTTCATTGTCGGTGCCTCCGTAAAAATTTTTGATGGCGTCAACAAGTCCGTCAATCGTGAATTTTTCGGCGACAACGGCGGGCGTCACACCGAAATTCTCAAGCGTCTTTGCAGTTATCGTTCCGATTGCGGCGGACGGAATTTTTTTCAGCACATCAACGCCGTAACTCGCGACAAAATTTTTCACGGTCGATGAGCTGGTGAACGTTACCAAATCCAGCGCGTCGAAGTCAATCTGCGCGGGCGATTCGTTAAGCGTCTGATAAGCGGGCACAACAACGACTTCCGCTCCGAAATTTTTCAGCATGTCGGGCAGAACGTCACGGGCAATTTCGGCGCGTGCAAGCAAAATTTTTTCGCCGGCAACAAGATTTTTCAACGACTCCGCCAAACTTTCCGCGACAAAATCTTTCGGCACAATGTCCGCGATAATTCCGACGCTTGAAAGTTTTTCTGCCGTTGCTGAACCGATCGCCGCAATTTTAACGCCGCCCAATGCTCGCGTGTCCAGCCCGTGAATTTTCAACCGCTCAAAGAATTTTTCAACGCCGTTCGCACTCGTGAAAATCAATCTGTCGAATCCGCGCAAAATATCAATCGCCGCGTCCAAAGCTTTGAAATTGTCGGAAGGTGCGGCGATTTTGATTGTCGGACACTCGACGACTTCCGCTCCCAAATTTTTCAGCGCATGTGAAAGTTTCGACGCTTGAGCACGTGCACGCGTCACCAAAATTTTTTTCCCGAACAATGGGCGCGTTTCAAACCATTTGAGTTGCTCGCGCAGGTTGACGACTTCGCCGACGATAAAAATTGCGGGCGGAGAAATTGTCGCGTGCGGAACTTCGGCAAGTGTCGTGACGAAAACTTCCTGGGAATTTTTTGTGCCCCAACGAATCAGCGCGGCAGGTGTATCCGATTTGCGACCGTGTTCGATAAGTTTGTTGACGATTTGCGGCAAATTCGCGACGCCCATCAAAAAAATCAGCGTGTCGACTGCCGTGGCGAGTTTGTCCCAATGAATTGTCGATTCGGGCTTTGAAGGGTCTTCGTGACCGGTGATGACCGCAAAACTCGTTGCAATGCCTCTGTGCGTGACGGGAATGCCTGCGTATGCGGGAACGGCGATTGCGCTCGTGACACCGGGAACGATTTCAAACGGCAAGTTGTTTTCGCGCAGATAAATTGCCTCTTCGCCGCCGCGTCCGAATACAAACGGATCGCCGCCTTTCAAACGCACGACGATTTTATTTTGACGCGCCTCTTCAACGAGCAGTCGATTGATTTCCGATTGTTTGAGCGTGTGACGCCCTGCTTCCTTGCCAACGTAAATTTTTTTCGCGTCTGCACAGAAATTCAAAATCGCGTCGTCGGCAAGTCTGTCGTAAATGACAACATCAGCCGCCCGCAAAAGTTCGCAAGCCCTGAGCGTCAACAAACCGACATCGCCCGGTCCTGCTCCGATAAGATAAACCATATCAAAACCTCCGAAAAATTTTTTACGTCCCGCAGTGCATTGTCGAGGCAGTCAATCGCTTGCAAAGCACACCCGCTGGATCAAACGTCACGTTTGCTGCGCCGATAAGATAAACCATATCAAAACCTCCGAAAAATTTATCGTTGCCCCAAATAGTGATTGACGAATTGTTGAGCGGTGCGTCCGTTGCGTCCCGAATGCGACATTTCCCAACGCAAACCTTCAAGCCGCAAAGTCTCCGCGTCCAATTCAACGCCGCGACGTTTCAACATGCTCCGAATAATTTCAAGATATTCCGCCTGCGTGGGCGCGTAGTAGTGAATTATCAAGCCAAAGCGGTCGGACAAGGAAATTGTCTCGTTGGTGCTGTCGTCGCGATAAAGTTCCTCTTGAGTGTCTTGACGATCTCTCCACGTCTCGCGAATCAAATGCCGCCGATTGCTCGTTGCGTAAATCAAAACATTTTCGGGACGTGATTCGACGCCGCCTTCAATCGCCGATTTCAAATGTTTAAATTCCGCTTCCGACTCTTCAAACGACAGGTCATCGATAAAAATTATAAAGCGTTTGCTCATGAATTGGCGCAACGTCTCCATTAAATCGGGCAACGTTTTCAACTGCGGTTTGGTGATTTGAACGAGCCTCAAGCCTTGAGCGTAATATTCATTGACGAGAGCTTTGACGCCGGAAGATTTGCCTGTTCCTCTCGCGCCGACGAGTAAAACGTTGTTCGCGGGCTTGCCGTCGACAAAAGCAGTCGTGTTGCCCGTCAAAAGTTCTTTCTGGTGAACGTAGCCGATTAAATCGTCAAGGCGAATCGTTTCAAAGTGACGAATGCCGACAATTTTTTTAGCCGCCGAATCCCAACGGAATGCCCGATAAGTCGCAATGTCGCCGTAGCCGAATTGACGGTAGTGTTCGATAAACGCGTCGGCAATTTCAGTCGCGGTCGTGAATTTTTCCAAACGTTTAATCAGCTCGTTGAATGCCTCGTCGGAATTGGCAACGGTCGGCTTGTAATTGTTGACGGTCGCAAAATTATTCGTGACCTCGCCGCGCAGAATCGGCAACAAAATTTCTACGTCGTGAATGAAAATTTCGCGCAGACTTTCGCCGATAATTCCGCCGCGCTGTTCAATCGACGTGGAAATTAAATTCGGCTCGTGAGCAAGCAAATAAATCAGATAAGCGCGATAAAGGTTGCCGTTCAAGCCGAGACGTTCCGCGCGTTCGACAAGTTTTGCGGCAGTTTCAAAGTCGTCAGCCGCGCCCGTGAAAATTTCTTCGTCGTGCAAACTACGGCAGACGATTAAGCTTTGCAAATTCATCTAATCAACCTTTCGTGAGTTTTTTTGCCCGCGACGCGTGCGGGTCTTACTTTTCTTTTGCTGCGCCCAAAAGAAAAGTAAGCAAAAGAAAAGGGCGTTACGACCGGCACGGTGCAATCCTGCACCTAACGCCGGCGGCGCGCGTCCATGCGCGCCGGGTTATCACTGACTGTGCAAATTTTTCTTCAGTGTGAGGTCGTCCAAAATTTTTCCGTCAACGGTTCGCGCAGTCAAATGCAATTCATCGGCGGCAACGTTCAGCACGATAAAACTTTCCGGCTCCTCGCGCAGATTTGGAAATGTCACGTCGTCAATCGTCGAGTGCGGCTCAACATACTTTTGATCGCCCGCGCGTCCGCATAAAATGTAAGTCGTGCCCTGCGAAGATTTTTTCCGCGCAAAAATCTTGCCGCGATTGCGATAAGTGTGCAAATGTCCCGTGAAAACAACGTCAATCGCCAGCTCGTCGAACAGCTCCAAAAATTTTTCCGCAATGTCGTTGAATTTGTCTTGCGCGTAGTCGTAAATGTCCTTGTGCATGAAAACGATCTTCCACGGGCGATTTGTATTGGCAACGTCGCGGCGGAGAAAAAAATTTTGCGCGTCCTGCAAACCGGGCTTAAGCTTGTCAAGTTCAGTGAATTGCGTGTTGAGTGCGATGAAATGAGCCGCGCCGTAGTCGAACGAGTAAAAATATCCGCCGAAATTTTTCGCGCCGTTGTCGGGCAACGTGAATTGTTCAAGATAACCGGTCGGCAAAGCGTTAAACCAGTCGACGCCGTAGCATTCGTGATTGCCCATGACCGGAGCAAAAATTTTTCCGCGCAAAAGTTTCGTCGCCGCAAGGTGCCACGCCCGCCATTGATAATCAGCCTCGCCGTTGTCAACAAGGTCGCCGATAACCGTCACGAGTTCGGCGTCGGGAAAATTTTCTGCCGCAGTGTCAGCCGTCCGTTGCCAAATTTCGTAATGCTCGCACTGTGAATCCGCGAAGATCAGCATTTGAAAATTTCCGTCGCCCGAAGTCCGCAAATCCTGCCACGAAGTCGCACGTTCTCCCGCAACGATTCGGAACTTGTACAAACTTGCGGGCTTGAGCTTTTCCAATGCGCACGAGTAAATTTTTTCATGAGGCACGACTTGAGCAAAATGAGCCGCTTCCTCGCCGACAAGTTGATATTCCAACGAAAATTCTTCCGCCGAATCAGATTGCCACATTATCATTCGCGACGCGCGAGAATCTTTTGTGATGACCTGCCGCAAAAATTTTACGCTCGTCAACGGCTCGTAACCGTCTTGCGGCGTGTGAAGTTCGTCAAGCCTCGACGCCTCGGCAAGTTTCGGGAAATATGCTCCGAATCCCAACGCGATTAAAATTTTTATGAACAGCCTCCGACTCATTGTTTCAGCTCCCAATCTTCAACGCGGAAGGATTGTTTTTTATATTGTATCAAATTTTTTTGCCTCTGCCAAAGAATTTCTGTTGACTTTAAGGCGGTTCTAATTTAGAATCAACGGCGGAGGTGGGTTAAGAATGTTAGATAAAAGATTAAACCCTGAAGAGGCTAAAAAGGTTCAAGCATCAAAGTGGTATCCCAAGTATCACGTCGCACCGCCTGTCGGTTGGCTCAACGACCCGAACGGCTTCTCTTACTACAAGGGCGAGTATCACATCTTCTATCAGTATCATCCGTATTCAGTAAACTGGGGCCCAATGCATTGGGGTCACTCCACAAGTAAAGACCTTTGTCACTGGGAACATCAACCGATTGCCATAACGCCCGGCGCATTTTCCGAAGGTCACGAGTGGTACGATTGGGACGGTTGCTTCAGCGGTTGCGGCTACGAGTTTGAAGGCAAGCTCTGGCTCATGTACACGTCGCAAAGATTCAACGGTCCCGGCGGCGTCAACTCTTCCGCAGAGAATCCTTCCGGCTACAATCCTTCCGGCTCTGCAGGCGGCGGCAATGTCACCGAGCGTCAATGCTTTGCTTATTCCGAAGACGGCATCAACTTCACGAAATACGAGAAAAATCCCGTCATCGACATTCCGAACGATCACCCGATTATCGCCAACATCGACTTCCGCGATCCTAAAATCTGGGATCACAACGGCAAATATTACTGC
>CAJOHG010000031.1:9199-38875 GCA_905234395.1 uncultured Selenomonadaceae bacterium | reverse complement strand
CATAACGGCAAAGCGGAAGGTTCTCATCGCAAAGATAACGAATACTTTTATGCTCTCAACAAATTCGACTCTTTGGAAGATTTCCGACAAAAACTTGCTCAGTGGAATTCATTTTCAAACGAATTTCCTATGCTTTAGCTTTCAAATCTCCGCGGCAAGTTTTTTCTGCCCTGTTGTAACATATCTTTGACAATCCAACAATAAACTTTGGGACGGATTAAAAATTTTCCTTGACATGCAAAAGGCGTTGTGGTAAATTGAGCGCGTCTTTCGAGACGAGGAGCAGTACCCAAGTCGGTGAAGGGGACGGTTTGCTAAATCGTTAGGCTCGAAAGGGCGCGGAGGTTCGAGTCCTCTCTGCTCCGCCAATATAGAATTTTGTCGCCCAAAAGGGCGTTCGCTGAATCGTCGTGCGGCATTGCTCGTGCGGCGATTTAAGTTTAAGGAGGAGTTTTAATGGCTAAGGTCAACGAAAATTATTTGAAACTGCCGGGCAGTTATTTGTTCTCCGAAATCGGCAAACGTGCCGCGAAGTTTCAATCGGAAAATCCCGACGCGAAAATCATTCGGCTCGGTATCGGCGACGTGACACGTCCCTTGCCGCAAGTGTGCATTGACGCCATGAAACGTGCTGCCGACGAGATGGGCAACGCTGAAACTTTTCGCGGTTACGGCCCGGAACAAGGCTATTCTTTCCTGCGCGAGAAGATCGCCGACTACAATTACAAACGTCGCGGGCTTGACGTTAAAGCGGACGAAATTTTTATCAGCGACGGCTCCAAATGCGACTGCGGCAACATTCAAGAGATTTTCTCTCTCGACAGCAAGATAGCAATCGCCGATCCCGTTTATCCGGTTTATCTCGATACAAACGTCATGGCGGGACGCACCGGAAATTTGCAGAGCGACGGACATTTTGAGGGCGTGACTTATCTGCCGTGCACTGCCGAGAATAATTTTTCGCCGAAGCCGCCCGCAGAAAAAGTCGACATGGTTTATCTTTGCTCTCCGAACAATCCGACGGGCACCACGCTTGACAGAGCAGCTTTAACGGAATGGGTCGCTTACGCCAAAGATTGTGACGCCGTGATTCTCTTTGATGCCGCTTATGCCGCTTACATCACCGAGGAAAATGTTCCGCGTTCCATTTACGAAATTGACGGTGCGCGAGACGTTGCGATTGAGTTCCGTTCCTTCAGCAAGACGGCAGGATTCACGGGCACACGTTGCGGCTACATTGTCATTCCCGAAAATTTGACGGGCACCACGTCGACGGGCGAGCGAGTTCCGTTTAAAAAGTTGTGGGCGCGTCGGCACACGACAAAATTCAACGGCACGAGCTACATCACTCAACGCGGCGCGGAAGCCATTTACTCCGACGAAGGTCAGGCGCAAGTCAAAACGTTAATCAGCTACTATCTTGAAAATGCAAAGATCATTCGCGAGAGCTTGACTGCGGCGGGCTTGACGACTTACGGCGGAATTAATGCGCCATACATTTGGCTGAAGACTCCTGCCGACATTCCGAGCAGTTGGGACTTTTTCGACGTGCTCCTTAAAAAACATCACATCATCGGCACGCCCGGTGCAGGCTTTGGTCCTTGCGGCGAAGGTTATCTGCGTTTAACGTCGTTCAACAGTCGCGAAAACACCATTGAGGCTTGCAGTCGCTTGAGTGTCGCGAAATAAGGAGGTCGCTTGATTGAAGTATCAGGAATTAATTTTCGCACTGCAAAAGTTTTGGGCGGACAAAGGCTGCATTTTGGCTGAACCTTACGACGTGGAAAAAGGCGCGGGCACGATGAACCCGTTTACGTTTTTGCGCGTACTCGGCCCGGAACCTTGGAACGTTGCTTACACGGAACCTTCGCGGCGTCCGGCTGACGGTCGTTACGGCGACAATCCAAATCGTTTGTATCAGCATCATCAACTGCAACTCATCATGAAACCTTCGCCCGACAATATTCAGGAGCTTTATCTTGAAAGTCTCGCGGCAATCGGCATTGAGGCGGCTAAGCATGACATTCGCTTTGTTGAGGACAACTGGGAATCGCCAACGCTCGGAGCTTGGGGACTCGGCTGGGAAGTTTGGCTTGACGGCATGGAAATTACGCAGTTCACGTATTTTCAGCAAGTCGGCTCTCAAGATGTTAAGCCCGTCGCCGTTGAGATAACGTATGGTCTTGAACGATTGGCTATGTACATTCAAGGCGTCGAGAACGTTTACGACGTTGAGTGGGCGGAAGGCGTCACTTACGGCGATGTTTTTCATCAGAACGAGTTCGAGCAGTCAAGTTATGCTTTCGATTTGAGCGATGAAAATTTGCTGTTCGATCTGTTTGAAAAATACGAGGCGGAAGCTGTCCGAATCATCAAGCTCGGCTACGTTCATCCCGCCTACGATTATGTTCTGAAGTGTTCGCATACGTTCAATCTGCTTGACGCACGCGGAGCAATCAGCGTCAGTGAGCGGACGGCGTTTATCGGTCGCGTGCGGAAATTGGCTCGCATGTGTGCTGAAGTTTATCTCAAGCAGCGCGAAAAACTCGGCTATCCGTTAATGCGAAATGCGCAATGCGTAATGCGTAATGAAAAGCCCGTTGCTCAAAGCTTAAAGCTCAACGAAACTCAAAGCTCAACGCTGTTGCTCGAAATCGGCACGGAAGAAATTCCCGCGCACGCAATGCCCGGCATTTTGAATCAGCTCAAGTCGTTGGCGGAAAAAGCACTCAACGATTCGCGAATCACTTTCGGCAAAATTCAGACGCTCGGCACGCCGCGCAGATTGGCATTGCTAATCGATGACGTTGCAGCGCGTCAAGCTGATGTGTCGACTGAAAAGCGCGGGCCTTCGACGAAAATCGCATTCGACGCGGAAGGCAAACCTTCCAAAGCCGCAATTGGTTTCGCACGCGGTCAAAAGGTTGCGCCCGAAGATTTAATCGTTCGCGACGGTTACGTTTACGCCGTGATTCGTGAGCAAGGCAAATCTTCCGCCGAAATTTTCACGACGCTCCTTCCGAAGCTCATCAGCGATTTGAATTTCCCGAACAACATGCGTTGGGGAAGTCTCGACTTCAAATTTATTCGTCCGTTGCGTTGGATTGTCGCACTCTTCGGCGATGAAATCATTCCGTTTGAAATTGCCAACGTCGTCAGCGGCAGGACTTCACGCGGGCACCGATTCTTGAGCGCAGGAGAATTTGAAATTGCCACGGCGTCCGATTATGTTGCCGACTGCGAGAAAAATTTTGTCATCGTCGACCAAAACAAACGCCGCGAAATGATTGTTGCGCAGATTAACGCCGTTGCCGAATCGAAAGGCGGTGTCGCCGAAATTACCGACGACTTGTTGGAAGAAGTGCTTTACCTTGTCGAATATCCGACTGCACTTGCCGGCGAATTCGAGACGAAATATCTTGCACTGCCCGCCGAAGCCGTCATCACTCCGATGCGCGACCATCAACGCTATTTTCCCGTGAAGTCTGCCGAAAATTTGTTGCCGCTGTTTATCACGATTCGCAATGGCGGAGAAAAATATCTTGACATTGTTCAACACGGCAACGAACGAGTTTTGAAGGCTCGGCTTGAGGACGCGCAATTCTTTTTCAACGAGGACAGGAAAAAATCTCTGGAAGCTCACCGCGAAAAACTCAAGACGGTTGTTTTCCAAGAAGGTCTCGGCTCCGTTTATGAGAAGACTGAACGCCTTGTTAAGCTCGTCGAAAAAATTTCTGACATGCTCAACGTCGACGCAGAGCAAAAGAAAAATTCCGTGCGTGCCGCGCAGTTGTCGAAGGCTGATTTGGTCACGGGCATGGTTACGGAATTCACGGAACTTCAAGGCGTTATGGGTCGCGAATATGCAAAACTCGACGGCGAAGTTCCCGAAGTCTGCTCGGCGATTGACGAACACTACATGCCGCGATTTGCCGGCGACGCTCAACCTAAAACTGTCGCGGGAAAAATTTTGAGTCTCGCCGATAAGATTGACAACATTGTCGCGACGTTCAGCAGAGGTCTCGTTCCGACAGGCTCGCAAGATCCGTTTGCCTTGCGCCGTCAAGCTCTGGGCATTGTCAATCTTTTGAGCGGCGCGCGTTGGTCGCTGTCGATTAGTGAAGTCGTCGAATTCGCGATGACGTTGCTCAAGATTGAAGATACGGTCGGGCGCGAAAAGATTCAGCACGAGGTCGAGGAATTCATGCGTCTGCGTGTCAAAAACGTTTTGTCGAATTCGACGCGCTACGACGTTATCGACGCTGTGATTGACGATGTGGACGACGTGTTTGCAGTGACGTTGAAGGCGGCGGCAGTCGAACAATTCCTTGCAACGCCCGATTCAACGAAAAATATTCAATCGTTCGTTCGCGTCGGCAACCTAGCCAAAAAAGCCGAATCAACCGAACTGAACGCTCAACTGTTCACGCTCGACGCGGAAAAAATTTTGTCGCAGGCATTTGGCGCGATAAAAGTTGCGGCGGACGAATTGCTCGGCAAGAAAGATTTTCTCGGTGCACTTGACGTGTTGAAAAAACTTTCCACGCCGATTGATTCGTTCTTCGATTCGGTGATGGTCATGGACGAAAATTTAGCGGTTCGTGCAAATCGGCTCGCGCTGTTGAAATCGATAGACAATCTGCTCGCGAAAATCGCAGACTTCGGCAAAATCGTGCAGTGAACTTGAAAATTTTTTAGCGACATCAATTAGGGCTGTCGGCAGATTCATCACGGCGTAAAGTCGCGATTGCATTTGCGAACAGTCCTAAAAATTTTTTCTCGGCAGGATATTTTCAGACGCAACAAGAATTAGCAAAGACAAATTTTTTTTGAAGGGAGCAGAGATTTTGATTCACATAGTGATTGATTTGGAAATGAATCCTGTCAGCAAAACTCTAAAGGACGTTCGCCGATTTACGACGGACGAGGTGATAGAAATCGGCGCGGTGAAGTTGGATAAAAATTATAAGCAGATTGACGAGTTTCAATGCTACGTCAAGCCGCAATACGGAGAGATAACAAAGCACATAACCAAATTGACCGGCATAACCGACGAGACCGTTGCCGATAAGCCGTTTTTCCCTGAAGCGTTTCAAAATTTTATGGACTGGATCGGCACGTGGGATATGACGTTGTATTCTTGGAGCAATTCCGATATTAATCAGCTCAAGAGCGAATGTGCGTTCAAAATTCCCGACTATGACGTTGACAGGTTGGAGCACCGGTGGCAGGATTTGCAAAAGGCTTTTGATGACAGAATCGGCTTGCATTCGAGTTTGGCATTAAAGCACGCGATTGGAGCGATGAATCGCGACTTCGAGGGCACACATCACACGGCACTTGCAGACGCGGCGAACACTGCGGCAATTCTCGCGCTGTTGCAGGACGACGAAGAATTTTTCCGCGTAATGCAGCCGGTAATCGATTTGCTCAAGCCTAAGCAGTTGTCGCAGTCAATCGGCGACCTTTTCCCGGAACTCGGCAAATTGAAATTTGAATAAGGATTGATTCTCATGAAAACAGTTGGTATCCTTGGGCCGAAGGGCACGCACTCGGAAGAGGCGGCTCTTTGGCTTAAAAAATTTTTGCGGGAAGATTGGCGGCTCGAAATCTGCGCGGACATTTTCGACGTATTAAACGCCGTCAAAGAACGCAAAATCGACGCGGGACTTGTACCCGTGGAAAATTCGTTGGAAGGCTCGATAAACATCACGCTCGACACGCTGGCACGCTCCGACACGTTGACAATCGCCCGCGAACTCGTTTGGCAAGTGAAAAATTTTTTGATGACGCGACCGACCGTTGACGCTCAATCAGTCACGAAAATTTTTTCGCACGCTCAACCTTTGGCGCAATGTCGAAAGTTCTTGCACAAAAATTTTCCCGACGCCGAAATTGTCGCGACCAATTCAACTGCACGTGCCGCCGAACTCGTTGCCAATTCCGATGAAAATTTTGCCGCCATATGCACCGAACGCGCAGGTAAGCTCAACGGTTTGACAATCGCCGCGAAAAATATCCAGGACAATCCGCACAACTCCACGCGATTTTTTGAGATACGTTACAAACCGAGAGATGCTGCTCCGATTGAAACTTTTGACGGCGACAAAGTGTTGATTATCTGCCAAATCGACGGTTCCCGCGCAGGTTCGCTTTGCGACGTGCTGACGGAATTTGCTCGCCGCAACGTCAACATGACGCGCATTGAATCACGACCGGCTCGCACGATTCTCGGCGCGTATATTTTTTTCTTTGAACTGGAGACCGATGCCGGCGACGAGGCTCTGCGCGAATCAATTCGTGCCGTCTACGACAAGAGCATTTGGCTGAAAAATCTCGGCGTCTTTAAAGTCATCAACGCATAAGGAGCGATTCACGTGGCAAGAGAAATGATTTTGGTTTTGGATTTCGGCGGGCAATACAATCAGTTGATAGCGCGGCGCGTTCGTGAATGCAACGTTTACTGCGAAGTTCATGCGGCGGAGAATTTCGACAAGGTGCGCGAATTGAAACCTGTCGGAATAATTTTGACGGGCGGTCCGCAGAGTGTTTATCGTGACGATTCAAATTTGCCGTCCGATGAAATTTTTAAACTCGGCGTTCCGATTCTCGGCATTTGCTACGGTGCGCAAGCGATGGCTCACGTTCTCGGCGGCACTGTCAAATCTGTGACTGCCGGCGAATACGGCAAGACAGAAGTTGAAGTCTTCGGCACGTCGAAACTTTTTGCAGGCGTCGAAAAAAAATCCGTCGCGTGGATGAGCCACACAGACAGAATTTTTACCGCGCCCGAAAATTTTTCCGTGACTGCCGCGACGAAAGATTGTCCGATTGCCGCAATGGAAAATCCCGCGAAAAATTTCTACGCCGTGCAATTTCATCCCGAAGTTGTTCACACCGTCGAAGGCATGAAAATTTTTTCAAACTTCGTTGACATCTGCGGTTGCCGTCGCGATTGGAAAATGTCTTCGTTCGTTGCGGACACCGTTGCGAATCTCAAAGCTAAAATCGGCGGCGGAAAAGTTCTCTGCGCATTATCCGGCGGCGTCGATTCGAGCGTTGCGGCTGTCCTGTTGAGTAAAGCTGTCGGGAAAAATTTGACGTGCGTATTCGTTGACCATGGACTTTTGCGCAAAAACGAGGCATCGGAAGTCGAGGCGGTCTTTAAAAATTTTGACTTGAATTTTATCAAGATTGACGCGGGCGAACGTTTTCTGAACAAATTGCGCGGAATCGTCGAGCCGGAACGTAAACGCAAGATTATCGGCGAGGAATTTATTCGCGTGTTCGAGGAAGTCAGCAAAAAAATCGGCGCGGTCGATTATCTCGTGCAAGGTACGATTTATCCCGACGTTATCGAGAGCGGCTTGGGAAAATCCGCCGTCATAAAATCTCATCACAACGTTGGCGGCTTGCCCGATTTCGTCGACTTCAAGGAAATTGTTGAGCCGTTGCGTTTGCTGTTCAAAGATGAAGTTCGTCAAGCCGGGCGTGAATTGGGACTTCCCGAAAATCTCGTTAATCGTCAACCGTTTCCCGGTCCGGGCTTAGGAATTCGCATTATCGGCGAGGTCACGGCGGAAAAAGTCGCGATTGTTCAGGACGCCGATGCAATTTATCGCGAAGAAATTTTTAAAGCCGGTGTCGATAAAAATTTGGCGCAATATTTCGCGGCGTTGACGAACATGCGATCTGTCGGCGTGATGGGCGACGGCAGAACTTACGACTTCGCGATTGCATTGCGTGCAGTTTTGACGAGCGATTTTATGACGGCGGAAGCAGCTCAAATTCCGTGGAATGTTCTCAATCGCGTCGCTAATCGAATCGTCAACGAAGTCAAAGGCGTCAATCGAGTTCTCTACGACTGCACATCAAAACCGCCCGCGACTATCGAATTCGAGTGAACATTTGAGTTGGCGGCTTGAAAAAATTTTTCGGCTGTGATAATAGCTCGGCACGAGCACATTACATGAACAGCTAAGAAACAGCATCACCAAACGAAAACCCCGCCGGAGTGATTAACCGACGGGTTTTCGTTTTGCCATTGACAGATAAAAAATTCTGTGATAAATTTTTCATCACGTAAGAACACAACATGATGAACGTTTAAATGCTTATCACCAAACGAAAACTCCCTTTGCGGATTGCTGCACCGCTCAGGGAGTTTCGTTTTGCCATAACTGATGCTGCTCAGTCAGAGGGCGCGGATTTTACTGCCGCTTGTCGTTGAGTTTTTTCAGTACGTAGTGCAACGCCGACGAAAGTGCCGACCGAACTGCCGACTACACTCGCAACGAGCGCAATGATGAACGCCTCCATGCCTATCACCTCCCTCTTGCCTGCAAAGTCTGTCAGACTAACGAGGTTTAGCGACAGCAAAGTTATGATAGCACAAAAAATTTTCGGCGACAATAAAAAATTCCCGTCAACATTCGGCGGGAAAATTTTTTTGATTGTGATTGACGATGAAATTATTGCGTGATAAACTTTTTGCAAATCAAAATTTTTTATCGAGGAGGACGAGTGATGAAACAACTTTTCGTAATGATGTTCGTGGTAATGTTATTGTTTACAGGTTGCAGTTCCAATAGGGAAGAGTCTAAACCTGCAACTCCGCCGCCAAAAGCAGATGACAAATTGTCAAGTGCAACACTGGGCATGAAATTTTCTACTTTTGAGCAAAGATTTATGGACAACCTTAATGAAATAGCAAGAAACAACGATTCAAAAGGTATGGAAATGGAAGACGGTCATTTGCCTTTTAAAGGCAAGAGACTCTCAAGCGATAAGGATGAAAAGCGAGTTTATGAACCAAGAGATGGCGTAGTATTTACTGAGACTGTTGAAAAAAGCACCGGTGAAATTACGGAAATAACTTCGACAATCGCACACTTGAAGAAAGAAAAAGAGGAAGATATATATATACCATAGCATATGCCAGATTTTTTTTTGATCTTTCGATTAAGGCGATTAATACCGACTTGAGCGAGGAAGAATACGAAAGCATTAAGACCAAACTCGGTTTGGAGAAAGATGTTTTGAAAAATTTGGTTGAAGATAAATCGATTGTATACAAAGGCAAACGCTACGCTCACGGTAATGTTAAAGGAGCAGGTATAGTATTTTCAATCAGCACACCTTGACAGATAAAAAATCCTCGCCGAATCAATTTCGGTGAGGAAATTTTTTTTATTGCTAGTCGGAATTATCATTGTGTTTGCGGACGACGAATTTTAGCGGCGTGCCCTCGAATCCAAAACTTTCGCGCAGTCGATTTTCGATGAAACGCAGATACGAGAAATGCAAAAGCTCCGGCTCGTTGACGAAGATGATAAATTTCGGCGGGCAAATGTCGGCTTGCGTCACGAAGAAAATTTTGGCGGACTTGCCTTTTTTCGACGGCGGCGGATTGACGGCAACGGCATCGCGAATCAATTCGTTTAAAATGCTCGTTTGAATTCTCATCGACTGCTGCTCCGCGACAAATTTAACAAGCTCCGTCACACGTTCGACACGTTGCCCGGTCAAAGCACTCACATAAACCACGGGCGCATATTGCAAAAAGCCCAGACGTTCTCGCAAGTCGTCGGTAAAACGATTCGTCGAGCGGTCGTGCTTATTCGGGAAAATGTCCCATTTGTTGACGACGATAACGCAACCTTTGCCCGAATCGTGCGCATAGCCGGCAATTTTTTTGTCCTGTTCAGTGACGCCCGTCGGAGCCTCAATCAACATCAACACAACGTCGGCGCGGTCAATCGCCCGCAGTGAACGAATCACGCTGTAACGTTCGACAGGCTCTTCAATTTTCGATTTGCGTCGCATTCCGGCGGTGTCAATCAGCGTGAACTTTGTGCCGTCAACAAAAAAATGCGTGTCGATTGCGTCGCGAGTGGTGCCGGGAATTTCGCTGACGATAACGCGTTCCTCTCCGAGCATTGCGTTGACCAGAGACGATTTGCCGACGTTCGGTCGCCCGATAACCGCAATTCTTATCTCGTCGTCGTCGCGAACGTCAATTTCACTCTGCGGCAGATTTTTCACGACGGCATCGAGCAAATCTCCGAGATTCAGCGCATTACTCGCGGAAATACCAATCGGTTCTCCCAATCCCAAGCCGTAAAATTCGTAAGTCTCCTGTTGCGGCGTGTCGATTTTGTTGACGGCAAGGACAATCGGCTTTTTTGACCCGCGCAGAAATTTTGCAACGGCTTCATCGTCGGCAGTCAAGCCCGCGCGTCCGTCAACGACAAAAACAATCACGTCCGCCTCGTCGACGGCGATTTTAGCCTGCGTGCGAATCTCCGTCAAAATTTTGTCGGCAGATTTAATTTCAATGCCGCCCGTGTCAATCAGCGTGAATTCGTGATTCAGCCAAGTCGCGTCCATATAAATTCGATCTCGCGTGACGCCCGCCATATCGTCGACGATTGAAACGCGTCGCTTGCCGATTTGATTGAACAGCGTAGATTTGCCGACGTTCGGTCGCCCGACGATTGCAACAATCGGTTTGCTCATTGAATTCATCCTTTCTCAAGTTAATTTTACTACGAGCAGTCAACGAAAAATATTTTCTTGCCCCATGTAAAATTTTCCTGTAAAATAAATTTGCGGCGAGACCTTCACGCAGAAGGAGGTGAGAACCGTGTTATCAGTGTTTCTGGTAACTGTCGCAGCGAATGTTGTATCAGGCGTGAGCTTGTACTTCATTTGCAAGTGGCTCGACAGGCGCAAATAAATGAGCCCGGTGGTTATCGTTAATCCGTAAAACGAATCAGAATCAAAAGAACTCCGATTCGCAGTCGGAGTTCTTTTTTGCGGCTATACCGTGTCATCAGTGTCGTAAGTCTTTCAACTTGACGCTCAAAATATATCATGCGCCCAAAAATTTTGCAAGCCTCAACGAAAATATTTACTTGCGGTGCTAAAAACTTTCCTGTAAAATCAGCGTTGCGGCGAGACCTCCCGCAGATAGGAGGTGAGCACCGTGGGAAGTTTGTTTCTCGTTACAGTCGGAGCAACTGTTGTAGGGAATGTGATTTCTTACTTCATTTGCAAGTGGCTCGACAATCGCAAATAAATGAGCACAGTGGTTATCATTAATCTGTAAAACGAATCAGAATCAAAAGAACTCCGATTCGCAACTCGGAGTTCTTTTTTGCGGCTATACCGTGGTCAGTTTGTTCGTGTTGTCTTTTAAGACGCTCAAAATATATCATGCGTCCAAATTTTTTGCAAGCCTTACTGAAAACATTTTCCTTGCCTTGACAAAAACTTTCCTGTACAATGAATTTGCCACTGGGTTCTATCCCGCGAAAGGTGGTGAGTTCTGTGGTAACACTTTTCTTGACGACCGTCGCAGCAGATGTCGTAGCAGGTGTAAGCTTGTACTTCATCTACAAGTGGCTGGACAGGCATTTTAGATAACAGACAGCCCGAAGGTTACTGCTCAACCAGAAAGCGGAAAAACATTCGTTAAAAACGTTTAAACCCTCGACCGCGAATCGAGGGTTCTTTTTTGCCACTGTGTTCAGTGAATACCGTGATAACACTTGTAGTTTCGTACTTGACGCTCAAAATATATCATGCGCCCAAAAATTTTGCAAGCCTTATCGAAAATATTTCCGAACCAGTTCCGCGCGCTCCGAGTTCAATTCTTCCAGCCTTGTCCGCGCAGATTTTTTCATCGCCTCGCAATTTTCCACGTACAGAGCAAATTCTTCCTGCATTTCTAGCGGCGCGTTCGGGATAAGGACAGATTTTAAATCGTTTGCTGTGATTCCTTTAATCGTCATACCGCGCTTGATTGAATTGAAATGTGATTGATAAGAATCCAAGACGAACTTTAAGAAAACGTTGTTGTAAAGTCTTTTATCAACGTCCATCAAAGCTACAATGTCTTGATTCGTGCAGATTGAAATTTTTGTTATTGAAGATTTGCCGACGCCGACTCGCACGCCGAATAAAATTGTGTTTTCTGGAATTAAATGAGTTGAACTTTTTCTAATGGCTTCTTCATTTATAAAGCTTGTCACGTCTTTTTCGTCAATGAAAATTTTTCCGAGTGCAACGGTTGTAATCCATGGAATTGTTCCCGAATAAAAATCTTCGCGTTTTGTGTCCGGAGTGCCACCGCTTAACGTATTGCAAATTTGTCCGAGTTTAACACGCGGAAAATTTTTCCCGACAAACAGCTCGGCGAATTTCTTTTTAATGGCGGCGTCGAGACTTTGAATATTTTCTTCGGCTTGAGCTGTCTGCGCGGCAATCGAATCGAATTCAGCGACGATTTGACGTTGCACATCGACAGGCGGCAACGGAAGCTTGTAAGTTTTAATTTTATCCTTGTCTCCGCGCGGCATTTTCATACCTTTAGCCGTCGCCATCGCAAAATCGAAGAAATCATCTTGATTCAAGACTTCAAAGAGATATTCGGCGTTCAAAATATTTTCGTCGCGGCTCCTGAAAACTAAAACGTCGGGCGAACAACCGCCTGCACGGTCGGCAAGCCAAATCTTCTTCAGATACGGACGAATATTTGAAATCAAAACGTCGCCCGCTAAAAATTTCGTCAGCCCTGAAATTTGCGGCTCGCCTTCATAAAATTTAATTCCGCGCTTGTCCTTCAACATGTTGTCGGTCGTTACGAAGTCGGCAAGATTTATTTCATCAATCGTCGTGCGTTCTGTTACAAACGGAGCAATTTCGCCGAGCTTCACGAGTTCAAAGTCGCCGCTGTATTCGATTGGCGCGTAATTCGGATTGGCAAGCGTGATTGTCTTTGTGAATTTGTCAGAATCGAAGTCGAGCATATCGGCGAGCGTCGAGTAGTGATAATATTCTTCGAGCGCGGCAATTTTAATCTGTTCGTCGCTGAAAATTTTGCGAATCACGGCGGCAAGAGTATTATCGGCGTCATGATTGTCGTTGTCGAATAAAAGCCCGCCGCGTTTCTTGTGAACAATTCCTTCGCGACCTTTGGCATTGCTCCAACCGTAGCCGAGAAATTTTTCTTGAGCTTTATTGTCATCGGGCGCGGAAATTATCAACGTCATCTGCTTAAACGTCAAGCCGAAGTAAATAATTCGTTCGCGGTCGTCTTCCGTCAAAGTTTCAAGCGTCTTGCCCGTCTTTTTCAAGTAGCCGTCAAAAATTTCTCTGCTGAAATTTCTGCCGAGCGGTCTGCCTTCCAAAATCGTCTGCGCAACGTCTTCATAGTCGGCTAATCTGCGCGGCGGCTCATCAAATCGCTCAAGGAACATGATAACGGTATTGGTGCCGGTCGCTCCGAAAGTTTTGCTGCCGAGCTGAACAATCGCGCGGATAAAAAAATTTTTCAACAGCGATTCGCGGGCGGCAATGAAACTTTTCCCGTCCTTGTTCAAAATCGAGCTTGGCAAAATCACTGCGGCGACTCCGCGCGACTTGACGAGCTGACCAATTCTTTCGGC
Source organism: uncultured Selenomonadaceae bacterium (assembly GCA_905234395.1). Taxonomy (GTDB): domain Bacteria; phylum Bacillota; class Negativicutes; order Selenomonadales; family Selenomonadaceae; genus Quinella. Next base: position 25,424 of record CAJOHG010000031.1, on the reverse strand, counting down.
GAAAAGCGTTTCGATCTCCGAGCCGTCATTGGAAATTTTATCGAGCACTTCCAATTCGTTCGCCAATTTCAGATGCGACTTGAAACCTTTGACGGAATACGGCGGATTTGCAACGAGTATATCGAAGCTTGCGGGTGAAATTTTTTCGTCGGGATAATTTTCGAGTCCGTCGCCGAATTTTATCTTGCCGTCATTCGCGCCGTGCATGAACAGAGAAATTTTCGACACGCGAGCCAATCTGTAATCTTTTTCCACGCCGAAAAGTTTATCGCGCTCCCAAATCAGCGGCGGTTGCAAATTTTTTCGCGCATAGAAATCGTTAATCGCCTTAAAACCTTCCGTCAAGAAATGTCCGGCTCCGCACGCGTAATCGATAATTTTCGGCGGCTCATTGGAAATAATTTTGTCGAGCGGCAAGCTGTCCCAAATGAATTGCGCAATGTCCGTCGGCGTGAAGAATTGCCCTTCGTTTTGCTTGAAGCCTTTGTTCAGCAGCTGTTCAAAGAGATCGCCGAGTGTTTGCAAATCCGTCGAGCCGATTATCTTGTAATCCTTCAGAATCCCGACGACTTCGCGCAAAATTTTCGCGTTGAGATAAAAAAGTTTATCGTTCTGCACCTCGACAAACGCAAAGGCATTGTTTGTATAAAATTTCAGCTTGCGGAAGTTCTCGCGCAGGTCGCTGATTTGTTTATCGTGATTTTCCTCGTCGCGGAAGTTTTCAAAGAGTTTATCGGGATAATTTTCGGGCAGATAGAAAATATCTTCGCCCATGAATTTTTTCATGCCGTCGGAATAAAGTTTTTGCAAACGATCTTGAAAAGTCTCGTGCGAATCGGAGCCGGCTTTGAATTGGAAAGAAACTTCGTCATTATTGTGCGTGCGACTTTCATCAACGAGCTTTGCAATAAACAGCGCGATTAACCGATTGAACGCGTTCTCCTTGTCGGAAACTTGATTGTGGCGGAGAATTTCCTCGAACTTGTTGACGACGGATTTATTCTCGCTGAAATTTTTCAAATCGCGTTTGCGCAGAGGTTTGACGCCGATTTTATAAGCAACGGTCTCGTCGTGAAAGATAACGTCGCCGAGAAAATTTTTCTCGTAACGGTCGCTCCAAACTTTGAAACGTTCTTCGACGGTGTGCGCGTCACGGTAAAGATTTTCGTTGCAGGAGACGCTTGCGGCAGAAAATTTCAATTCGCCGTCGAAATCGGAAGCGTAAAGCACGAGCCATTGACAACTTTGTTCCTGTTGCCAATAGGAAAAGAGTTGTCCGCCGTCCGCGAGCATGTTATTTTTTTCGCGATTGAATTCCGCGCCGGCAGTCTTGCATTCGACAATAAAAATCGTCTTGTCGTTATCGGAAACGCAAATATCTGCGCGACCGCTCTTTTGCGTGTGACCGAGCGTCCAATTTTTTTCGAGCCAAATATCTTCGGGCTTATAACCTTTGTCGAGCAAACGATTGACGCATTCAAAGACGACGAGATTTTCTCTGTGCGTTTCGTCGAAAAAATTATTTCGGTCGCGATTTTTAATCTGCGCGGGATAGAAAAGTTTTTTGGAATTTAAATCGGCGCGCAAGATGATGTTATCGGCGAAAATTTTTTGATAAACATTTCCGTGCCGAGTGAAATTCATTGCGTCTAGAGCGGCGGCGAAATTTTTTTCCGTGAGCAAAGTTATCGTCCTCCTTGCGTCGTTGCTTTAACGAAAATTTTCATGTATACTTTCGGCGGTGTCATCCGACCCCTATCTTTAAAGAAAGGGGGGATTACCAATGCTTTGCACGTTCATCGTAACGGTTGCGGCAGGTGTTGTCACTCACTTCATCTGCAAATGGTTGGATCGCCACTTCTAAAAGTGGATGACGCCGCCGGTGGTTATCGTTATTCCTAAAACGAATCCTCGCATCAAAAGAGCCCCGACCGCTATCGGGGCTCTTTTTTGGATTACCTATGCTGTGCACGTTTTGGTGTTCACGTTCGTGAAACGAATTTTATCACGCCGCCAAAATTTTTGCAAGCCTCGAAATTCAAAAGGACACCGCCTCGAATTGAGACGATGCCCTTGTTTGAGTCAGTTGTTAAATTGCCGACGTGTTATCTGCCGACCGAACGATTGAGAAGAGGAGCGCGTTCGTAAACTGCGCATTTGCCGAGTTCTTCTTCAATGCGGATAAGCTGGTTGTACTTCGCCATACGGTCAGTGCGGCTGAGCGAACCGGTCTTGATTTGTCCGCTGTTGGTAGCGACAGCGATGTCGGCGATTGTTGCGTCTTCGGTCTCGCCGGAACGATGAGAAGTAACGGTCGTGTAGTTGTGGCGGTGAGCCATTTCGATAGCTTCAAGAGTTTCAGTGAGCGAGCCAATCTGATTGACTTTGATGAGGATCGAGTTTGCCGCGCCGAGTTTGATGCCTTTTTCGAGGAATTTGGTGTTGGTGACAAACAGGTCGTCGCCGACGAGCTGGCACTTATTACCAATTTGTTTCGTGAGAGCAACCCAGCCGGCCCAATCTTCTTCTGCCAAGCCGTCTTCGATGGAGTCGATGTAGTAGGCGTCGACGAGTTTTTCAAGGAAGTCGATTTGCTGCTGAACGTCGAGTTTCTTGCCATTGGGATCTTTCAGAATCGGGTGCTTGCCGTTGAGTTGTTTGTAGTCGTAGAAGTATTGATCGCCTTCTTTAACCGCGAATTCGGATGCCGCGCAGTCCATAGCGATTTTGACATCAGCACCGGGTTTGTAGCCGGCAGCTTCGATAGCCTTGATGATGGTTTCGAGAGCGTCTTCAGTGCCTTTGAGGTTGGGAGCAAAGCCGCCTTCATCGCCGACAGCCGTGGAAAGTCCGCGACCTTTGAGGATTTTGGCAAGGTTGTGGAAAACTTCTGCGCCCATGCGAATGGCTTCGCGAACTGTGGGAGCACCGACGGGACGAATCATGAACTCTTGGAAAGCAATCGGAGCGTCGGAGTGTGCGCCGCCGTTAATGATGTTCATCATGGGAACGGGCATTTTGTAGGTATTGCAACCGCCGATATAGCGATAGAGAGGCAGACCGACAGCTTTTGCACCGGCTTTGGCAGCAGCGAGCGAGACAGCCAAAATTGCGTTTGCGCCGAGTTTGCTCTTTGTGGGCGTGCCGTCGAGTTCAATCATTTTGTAGTCAAGTGCACGTTGATTGAGGACGCAGTCGCCTACGAGTGCCGGAGCGATAATTTTGTTGAGGTTGTCGACAGCCTTGAGGACGCCTTTGCCCATATAACGACCTTTGTCGCCGTCACGGAGTTCGAGAGCTTCATTGACGCCGGTGGATGCACCGGAAGGAACTGCTGCGCGACCAACGATACCGCCTTCGAGAATGACATCTGCTTCAACCGTCGGATTGCCGCGGGAGTCTACGATTTCACGACCGATAACTTTCTCAATTTTTGCCATTACAAAATCCCCCTTATCATTATTTCAATCCACGCACCCTTTTTGGAATGCGCCTGTTAAAAACTATCTGCACCGCATTATAACATTTTGAACGCGCTTTGCAAGTATTTTCTAAAAACTTTTCTGATTTTGGCGCGGCGTCAACATTTGCCGGCGAAAATTTTTTTTACGTCACATATCGCGGACAAAAGGATAAGTGTTCAGCGCAACGCCGTTTTCTTCCGACAGGAATTCAAAACCGTTTACAATATCTTCGCCGTGAACAATTCCCAACTCTTTGAAAATGTCGAACGAGAAATTCGGCACCATCACGAAAAAAATTTTTTGACCTTGCGACGATTTGATTCGCGCGGCTAAATCTTTCAGCGTCATATTGTTTTCAACGATGATTATTTCTTCGTCGGAGCGAACGGAAAAAATTTCACGCGTCGAATCGAAATTGCTCTTCAAGACGATAAAAGCACGAGTTTTGCCCGACATTGCCGCAGAAATTTTTCGCATGGAATTTTTCATTTCGGAATGGAAACGCAGGATGACTTTGTGCAAATTTGCGAGCGTCTGAACGTCAAACCACGGTGTCGCGGCAAAATATTCAAGCCACAGCAGATTAAACGAATCGTCCGCGTCAAGCCCGACGCCATAGCCCAAATTTCCGGCGGAATAGTGATAAATTTTCTGCGCGACGGTTTCAGAATCCATTCGGGCGTTGGCAATAAAACGATTGAATTTTGTCGACAGCTTTAAAATTTTTGTCGAGAAACAATAATTCAAGACGCTTTGATCGGCGTAGTCGAAATATTTGGGATTGAGCGCGGCAAAGACAATTCCCGCCAGCAAAGTCTCAAATTCGGTGCGCAAAATGTTCAAATTCATCACGAGCACGCCGGAATTGAAATAATCTTCGCAACGGACAATTTCATCGCGGCACAAAGAAAATTTTTCACGCATCGCCCGCGCGCTGTTGTGCAAGCTTAAAATTTCCGGGACGGCAGCAAAAATTTTATCGCCGAGTTCAAGCCGCCAAAGTTCGTTCACGTCGAGATTGACGATAATATCCGAGTCGAGATAAATAATTTTCGGAATGTCGTGCGGAAAAATTTGCGGCAGTAACAATCGGAAAATCGCTCCTCTGCTCAAACGAGAATTTTTAAGATTCGGAAACAGTCCGTCGAGTTCGGCAATGAAATCCGCGCAAAGTTCGTCGACGTTATAAAAATTCACGCGTTGATTGTAACGTGCGGAAAGCGTCAAAAATTTTTCGCGATTGTCTTGCGTCAAAGTGTCGTCGTGCAAAATGTGCGCGGTGACTTCCGAATTTGTGTTCGCGAAGATTGAACAAAGCGTCGTGCCCGTGAACTTTGAATAACGCTCCGCCTTGTCGTAAAGTCCGAAGCAAACGTGAATCATAAAATCATTCCTTCCCGTCGACGTGCAAAAATTTTTTCACGGACAATTTGACAACGTCGCAGAGATTGTTTTCGCTCGTGAAGAAAATTCCTGCGCGAAGTCCCGCCGCTTGTGCCGCATCAATGTCGCGTTTGCTGTCGCCGAATAAAATCGACTGCGCAGGATCAATGCCGAGTTCAGCGCACGCTTTGAGAATCATGCCGGGCTTGGGCTTGCGACAATCACATTCGCCGCTGAATTCGGGATGGTGCGGGCAGTAGTAAAAGGCGTCGATATGCGCTCCGATTTCAGCAAGGCTCCGTTGCATGAAGGCGTGCAGATTGTCGACTTCGTGCGCCGTGTACATTCCGCGAGCAATGCCGCTTTGATTCGTGACGACGACGGTCAGCAGATTGTTATCGTTGCAAAATTTAATCGCCGCGCGTGCGCCGTCAACCCAAATAAATTTCTCGACTTGCCAAAGATAACCGACTTCCTCATTCAAAACTCCGTCTCTGTCAAAAAAAATTGCACGTCTCATTTGCAAACGCCTCCAAAAAAGCTTGCCTATTTGATATTTAGAAAGTATAATGTCAAAATATCAAGAGGTGATTGATTATGACAAACAATAAAGCAGATGTGATTGAAGATTATATTCGCAAGCGGTTGGCGCAGAACGCAGATAATCAGATTGAGCTAAAGCGGACGGCATTGGCGGACGAGATAAGTTGTGCACCGTCGCAGATAAGTTACGTTTTGAGCACTCGCTTCACGACGGAACGAGGCTTTGCAGTAGAATCACGGCGCGGACTCGGCGGCTACATTCGCATAACGGTCGTGCCCGCGGAGATTGATCAAAAGCAAATGATTTATCGCAACATGCTCGAAGAAATCGATTCGACGACGCCATTCAACGCGATAAAGTCCATGATTGATTTTCTGTTGCAAAACGGTTTAATCACACGGCGCGAGGCTGAACTTGTCGTGCAAATGTCGGCTAATCTTTACAAGTCGGAAGAGTCGAACAAACTTGAGGCATCGGAACGAGCAAAGTTGATTCGTTCAATCTTTCTAACATTGGCAAAGATAACCTAAGGTCAATTAATCTGTCAACGCAAAAAAAATCTCCCGTGATGAAAACGTCGCGGGAAATTTTTTTGTCTGTGTGTGCAAAATTTATTCTAAGACGAAAACGGTGATGGTGCGCCGACCGAATTCCATGGCTTGATAATAACTTTCCATGCACAAATCGATTCGGTAGCCGTAAATCGCGCCGCCGGTATCAGCCGCCAAAGCCTCGCCGTAACCGGGAATGTAAACCTTGGTGCCGAGCGGAATGACGTTTGGATCAACCGCAACGATGCCGTGCCGCGCAGGAATGCCGGTCGCCGTCAAACCGTAGCCGCCGCCGTCCGTTGGCAAGTAAGCCGTTGCTTCCATGCTCATCACTTGACTATAGCGAACGTAGCCGCGCGAAGTCTCAACAACATTTTCCGGCAAAGTCTCTTCAACTTCGGGCTCAGCGGGCAAATTTTCAAAAGGCTTGTCGATGCCGGTCAAATCTTTTCCTAAAGAGCGTTCGACGACTTCGGCAAAGGCGCGCGTCAATTCGTCGTCGTCAGCTGTCAATTTTCCGTTTTCGCCAACTGCAATGGTTGTCGGTTCATGAGTGCTCGTCTCTTCAATTTGAACGTCTGCGGGCTTATCAACGGGCTGTTCCGATTGTTCAGCGAAACCGGTATTAATCGCCGCGAATCCCGCGAGCATCAAACAGAGCACAAACTTTTTCTTAAACGTTTTAACTTTCTCGAATATTTTTCGCTTCATCATTCCGCCGCCTACGCAACATCCTGTCGCGTCCCAAGCAGGACGATTGATTAAATCGCCTCTTTGCTTCGGAGCAGCATTCACTCCTTTCGATAGTGACAAAAAAATTTTCGGCATGAGCTTTAAGCTCGGAATGGTTCTCAAATCAAAAACCGCCGGTCGCTTTAAAAGCGACGGAACAGCTGTCGCGCTTCAACGTTTAGATTGGTCGGAGTCGTTGACCGCGTTCCAAATCAAAAACCGCCGCGAAGTATAATCTGCGACGGTTGGTTTGTCAAGTTTTCGATTATTTTCCCAACATTCTAACAGGGAACGTGAAGTAAGTATCGGGATAAGGTTCGTCCTTCAATGTGAAGTGCCACCACTCTTCTTCAAGCGGCTTGAATCCGTGACGAATCATTGCCTCGCGAAGAATCATGCGGTTCTGATATTGTTTCTTTGTAATTTTTTTGTAGTCGGGATGAGACTCAATGCCGAAATGATCGAACGTGCCGCCCATGTCGAGTTCTTTGCCGGTCTGCATGTCAACAAGCGTCAAATCGACCGTCGAGCCGCGAGTGTGTCCGCTTTTCGTGGCAACGTAGCCTTCGGGAATGATTCGCGCCTTGTCGATGTCGGGATAGAAATAATTTTTCATGCGAACATCGTTGATATTTTTCGCCCAACGCATGAAGTGATCAACGCCTTTTTGCGGACGATAAGCGTCGTAAATTTTCAGACGATAGCCCATCTTCATAACGTCATCGGAAACGGCTTTGAGAGCTTGAGCCGCTTCAATCGTCATCAACGCGCAGGGCATTTCGTAGCCGTCAATGCGTTCGCCAACAAAATTGTACGTCGAGTAGTAGCGAATCTCTTGAATGATGTCGGGAATGTATTCGCCCAAAACTACAAAGCCCGTCGGATCGTCCGGCGACTGTGATCTCTGCGCGGCAGCAGGCGTGATGAATAAAATCAACGTCAACAGTGCGCCGAAAAAAATTTTAGTGAATCTCAAAACAAACACTCCTTTCAGTCGTGATGACCGTATCAATTTTAGCGTCGTGAATTTTGATCGACGAGCCGAATTTTCTTAGGGACTTTTGGTAAAGTGCATTTGGCTCGTGATGGATTTTAATTTTTTTGATCTACTCTGCGCCCAAAGAAAAAGTAGCAAAAAGAAAGGGCGTAAGTCCGCCTAACGTCGCATCACGCGACGTGGTCGGCGGCGGCGCGCGTCCATGCGCGCCGGGTTTCAGCTCTTTTCAACGTAACTTTACCAACAAGCTCTAGCATTGACGGCACGCGGTAAAATTTTCAGTCGTGATGACCGTATCAATTTTGGCGTCGTGAATTTCAGTTGGCAAGGCGTCGACAAGTTGGAAGTCGTAAGCGAGCGCGATTTTCTTTGCGTTGACGGCACGCGGTAAAAATCTGTCGTAGTAGCCGCCGCCGAGACCCAATCTGTTGCCGTGAATGTCAAATGCCGCGCCAGGCACAATCACGCAGTCAATTTCCGCCGCGTCGATAAAATTTCTGCAGTCACGTTTGACAGTCAAAATGTTGAACGCTCCGACTTCCAACGCATCAAAATTCGGGACTTCAACCGCACGCATTACGCCTTTGCCGACAATGAACGGTATCGCCAAAATTTTTCCGTCAGCAAAACACGCGGCGAATAGTTCCGTCAGCTGAAGTTCGTCGGGCGTCGACGCATAAGCCATGATGATTTTTGACGTGCGATAAATTTCCGTCGCGAGAAATTTTTTTATCAGCGCGTGACTGATTCTGTCCCGTTCAGCGATTGAAATTTCTTTCCGTCGCAACAAAAATTCTCTGCGCAAAATTTTTTTCTGTTCTCTAAGCGTCAACATTTTTGTTAGAGGCGACAGCGTTAATCGAGCCGCGTGCCATTTCAATTTCGACATGTTCAGCAATTTTCAGCGTGACAATCTCATCAGTGAGCGCGGTTATCGTGCCGTAAATGCCGCCGATTGTTATCACGCGAGCACCGACTTTCAAGCTGTCTAACATTTCTTGGCGTTCCTTTTGAGCTTTTTTTTGCGGACGATAGAGCAGGAAATAGAATATCAAAAGCATCAGAGCTATCGGCGCGAAATTTGCCAATGCTGCTGCCGTTTCATTACCCATGAAAAATCTCCTTTGTTAAAAAATTTTATGCGCGGTCATCAATTTCATAAGCGGCGAAAAAATTTTCTCTGAAGTCGTTGAAACTGTCGGCAAGAATCGCCTCGCGCATGTTCGCCATAAATCTTTGCAAATAACGCAGATTGTGCAGGGCAAGAAGTCTCAAGCCGAAAATTTCATCTGCGCGGACAAGGTGTCGAATGTAAGCGCGAGTGAACTTGTTGCGGCAAGCATAACAGTCGCAATTCAATTCAAGCGGCGAAAAATCTTCCGTGAACTCGGAATTTTTCATGACGAGCCGTCCGCGTGAATTTGTTTGCGGAGAAACCATCGCCATACCGTTTCGAGCAACACGTGTCGGGAAAACGCAATCGAACATGTCAACGCCGCGAGCAACGCCTTCAAGCAGATGATCGGGTGTTCCGACGCCCATAAGGTAGCGCGCTTTATTCTCCGGCAAAAATTTCGTCGAGACTTCAAGCATACGATACATCACGTTACGCGGTTCGCCGACGCTTAAGCCTCCGACAGCACAGCCCGCAAAATTCATCGCGCCGATAACTTTGGCACTCTCCTCGCGCAAATCTTCAAACATGCCGCCTTGACAAATGCCGAAAATTCCCTGCTTGGGATTCGTCGCGGCGTTAAGACTGCGTTCAGCCCAACGGTGCGTGCGTTCAGTGGAAATTTTGGCGTAGTCGTAATCGGCGGGATAAGGAATGCATTCGTCGAACGCCATTGCAATATCGGAGCCGAGCGCGGCTTGAGTTGCGATAGAAATTTCGGGCGAGAGAAATTTTTCCGAGCCGTCAATGTGCGAACGAAACTTCACGCCGTCTTCAGTGATTTTGCGCAAGTCGCTCAAGCTGAAAACTTGAAAGCCGCCGCTGTCCGTCAAGATTGCGTGCGTCCAATTCATGAATCTGTGCAAGCCGCCTGCCTTATGAACGAGTTCTGCGCCCGGTCGCAAAAATAAATGATACGTGTTCGCCAAAATGACACCTGCGCCCAAATTTTGAACTTCGTGCGGCGAAAGAGTTTTAACCGTCGCCTGTGTCCCGACCGGCATAAACAGCGGCGTCAAAAATTTTCCGTGCGGTGTATGCAAAATGCCTGCGCGCGCTCCCGTCGCCGCGTCTTTGTGAATGAGTTCGTAATATACTGCCGCCATTAAATGCCAGCTCCCAAATTATATCCCTTAATGTAAATTTTCCTTCCGTGATTGTGTTTCAATTTTTATAGAGCAATGCTTTGAAAATTGTATTGAGGATAAATCGTCGTTATCTTGTCAAGATTTTTTGTGAAGTCCAAGATTTTAAATCCTACCGTTTCATCAGTAACATCGTCTTTCATAACGTAAATATTCGGATATTTTTCTTCGGCAGAGGCGTCATATTCGTTGCAACGTTCGTTTAAATAGACATGCAAAACATCATGTTGCTTATCATATTTGCTTATCGGATAAATCGTTTGTTCATCTTTCATAGATTATCACACCGTCCTTAATGCTGTCGCCTTTCCTTAGCGGCGTCCAAGTCACAATCTCGTGCGGAATTCTATCGGTATCAACAACAACTTTAAGCGTCTTTATCTTGCAGTCGTGCATTTCATAGCAAATAACGATTGTGCTGTAATACAAGTGCCGTGCGCTACTGTCTTCGATTATCACGTCAGGAGCAATCAACGTTTGTTTTACCTTTAGCTCCATCAACTTACGAATTTCAGCGTCGCGCGTGCCATGATCTCCGATTATGTGTTCGTCATAGGTTGATTGTTTCAAAATAATTTTTCTGCCTTGCGAGTCTGTGATTTTCCAACGAACATTCAAATTTTTGGTTATCTCGTTTCATTATCTTTTGTCGTGCTTATGGCGTCGACGCAGATAATCGTAAAAAACTCCGTGGCAAAGTCCGGCCCAAAATCTTTCGTCGGCAGCTTGACGCGGCGTCAAAAAGTTCAGCTTCTTGTAAAGTATTTTACAGTTGCGGAACAAAATTTCACCTTCGCCCAAACCTTTGTCGAGCGGCGCAAGTTCAAAGTCGGGAACGTCGCGGAACTTCACAAAAGGATTTTCTCCGCAAACTTCGGCAAGCCACGAATTGTCCCGTTGCATGAAATATTTGTCGTAAATCTTCGGCAAACCGTTCTTGAGCGTGTCGAGTGCACGACTTTTCAAAAAGCAAAGTTCCATCACGAATCCTCCGCGTCGAAAATGAGCGCGACGTTCGCCAAAGCTTTTGTCAACGGCGAATCCATGACCTCTTGCGCCAATTTAATCGAAGTGTTTTCTTCCTTGAGTATATCGTTGAAGTCAAGCTTCCTGCGCTTGAAAGCCGCCGTGAGCGATTTAAACCACGCCATCCCGTCGTAACGTTCAAAGCCGTCATCAACTTTCAATTCGTCGAAAATGTAGACGAGCGCGGGAAAAATTATCATTGCGTTCAAAATCGGCTGCATTTCCGGACGCGAGCAATATCGCCTGTAAAAATCGTAATCCTTGCCGGCGAGTCCAATTTTGATTTTATCGTTATTCAAACGAATTTCACAGGACGCATTGTCGTCGACAAGTCTGTAGACGCTGAAAATCGACGCGACGTTTTTAAAAATGTTCGGGTCGTCCGGCAACGTCAGCGATTTAAAATTTTTATAAGCGAGAACGCTGCCTTGTTGAAGATTGAAATTGATCTGCTCAAAGTCGCTGTTCCAATCGGCGCAGTAAAAATTTTCCGTGTCCTCAACGAGAACAATCATCGCGAGGCAGTCAAGGTTTCTTTTCACGCAGTTAAGCGGAATGTTGCAGGAAAAATTTTCGGCGGCGGAAGAAAAAATTTCTCTGTACAAAGTCAACGGGCATTCGACGTGCAAAAGATATTTCGCCTTGCCCGCGCCGATTAGTCGTTTCAAGTCCGCGCAGTCCGTTGAAAAATTTACGTTCAAGAGCAGCGAATTAGCGTTGAAGTCGCAATTTATCGCGGCGGAAAATTTGCAAGTCTCGTAGTCGTCGCGCCCGTCGGAAAGTATCGGATAGGTGTAGAGGCGGCGTGCGTCAATCTTCACAAACATCGACCTCCAGCGCATAATTCTGCCTGTCCTGCAACTCAAAATTTATTTTTGCGTCCGTGTTGCCGCGCAGATTTTTGACGGTGATTTTTTCGCCGACCGTGAGAATTTGCACATTTGAATCGGCGGAACTTGCTTGCGTGACAAAAAGTTTTTCGCGTTCGCCGTTTTCGCCGACTGCAAAAATTTCAATTCGTCCACTCAAAATATTTTGCGCCGCGCGGAAAATCAACCGATAATTTTTTTCGCCGACCTTGATGACGCGAATTTTATTGCACGCAACTTTTTTGCCGGCGGGCTGCAAAATTATATCCTTGCCGTCGGGATTTTCCGCGCCGCTGTGATTCGCCAAAGTCTTGCGCTTGCGTGTGCCCGACAAAGTTCTGATTGCATTATTCTGACCGTCAAGAGTTATATCGCCGTAAATTCGCCGCGTCCGTGAAGAATCGTTGGTGCCGGCAACGGACAATGAATTGTTGACCTTGTCGACTTCGGGCTGAAGTTCATGCGAAAAATTTTTCGGCTCCGCGTGAAGTTCAAGCGTCTCAACTTCCTCAACGTTGCCGCCAATCGCTCCGTCGTCAAAGGCAAGCATATCGCTCAAGCCCTCAACGTTGACTTCGTCCGAAAAATTTTCACTGCCGAGTTTGGAAATTTCATCGCGCACCCAAATTTTAAGCTCCTTCAGATAATCGCGGGCGAGTTTCGGATTTTTGTAACGTCCGTGATCCCATTTGTCGTGCGAAGGCGTTTCAAGTTCGCGAAGAAATTCATTCAGCCGGCTGCCTTCCGATTCAAGAATTCCCGTGAAGTAAATTGAGCGCGGGAAGCGATCCATGTCGAAAATTTTCATGCCGTTTTGCCGCACGACCAAAACTCTGCGATTGAGTTTCTCTTGATTGACAATGACGCGCAACTTAAATTGTCCCATGCCGTGAAAATCCAGCGTAAAATTTTTAACGTCGTCGCCCGCCAAAACTTTGTAATAATCGGCGGCGTTGGCAAGTTTGTCGGCAAATCGGTTGACGAAATTTTTCAGCGTGTCGCGTGTCAAATCTTCGCCTTGAATTCGCGCGCAGAGTTTGCCTTTGTGAATGGCGACGAGAAAATTTTCAATCAATTCGACGGAAATATCTTCGCGCCAATTCAAACCGCCGTTGAAGCCGTAAACAAAAATATCGGTGCTGTAATCGTTGCGGGAAAAAATTTTGTCGAGAGCGGCTATCAAAGTGACGGGCAAATTTTTGTTGGTCTCGCCGTAGTAGCCGACGCCTGCCGAAATATTTTCTTCGTCCAATGCGAACGACATCAAGCGCGACATACCTTGCGCGGCGCGTTCACCGTGACAATTGAGCGTGCGATAAAAAACCAGTCGATAAAAAGAATTCGTGAAGGGTGCGTTCTTGCCGATGCCGAAACTGCCCGCCTTGTCTCCGGATTTTGTTGCGCCGCCGTCAATTTTCGTCAAAGTGTTCCAACCGTCTTTAGCTTGAGGATCGAACGGCTCGGCAAGTCCCGTGGTGTTGAAGTCGCTGATTCGCAGAACAGAAGTTTTAGTCAAATTTATCTGCCGAATCGCCGCGTCAAGAAATTTTTTTGCTTGCGGATTCTCTTTCCAATATTCGCAGCATCTGTTCAAGGCGTCTTTGTAATCGTCGCAGCCGGGAATGTCTCTTGAAAAAATTTCGTGGCGATAAAATTCGACGGTCACGGCAAAATTTTCATTAGCTGCTGCGTCCAAGGAGTTTTGACAAGTTTCGCGTGCCAATGAAGAAATTTCTCTGCCCGTAAAAGTTTCTATGCCCGCGTCGGCAATGCCGCGAATTTGTCCGCCGCCGTTTGAAGGAAAGTTCCAGCCAATCATGATTTACTCCGTGCGTGTGATAAACATTGCGTCGCCAAAAGAAAAAAATCTGTAACGCTCTTCGACTGCCTCGCGATAAGCCTGCAAGATAAATTCTCGTCCGGCGAATGCGCTGACCAACATCAACAGCGTTGACTTCGGCAAGTGAAAGTTTGTTATCAGCGCGTCGACGATTTTGAATTCGTAGCCGGGATAGATGAAAATTTTCGTTGAGCTTGAGCCGACCGCCACCGAATTTTTATTCAGAGCCGCCGCTTCCAATGTTCTGATTGACGTTGTGCCGACCGCGATGACTCTTCCGCCGCGCAGTTTCGTTTCGTGAATCAAATCGGCTGTCGTCTGCGGGATTGAAAAAAATTCTTCGTGCATTTGATGTTGCTCAATCGTTTCGACTTGCACGGGACGGAAAGTTCCCAATCCGACATGCAACGTCACGAATCCAAGATTGACGCCGAAATTTTTCAGCTCGCGCATTTGTTCCGTCGTGAAATGCAAACCGGCAGTCGGTGCGGCGGCGGAGCCTCGTTCGCGATTGTAAACGGTCTGATAACGTTCGCTGTCGTCAAGTTTCTCGTGAATGTAAGGAGGTAACGGAGTTTCGCCGAGTCTGTCCAAAATTTCCTCGAACACGCCGTTGAATTTGAATTGCACGATTCGCCCGCCGAAGTTCGTCCGACCTACGACAGTACAACTCAATTCATTGCCGAAAAAAATTTCTGCGCCCTCGGCGATTTTCCTGCCGGGCTTAACCAAACTTTCCCATGTCGTCGCGTCCAAACGTCGGAGCAAAAAAATTTCGGCGCGTGCACCTGTGGATTTGCGTCCGATAAGTCGCGCCGGTATTACTCGCGTGTCGTTGAAGATGAGCGTATCGCCCGCCGTCAAAAATTTTCGCAGGTCAAAAAATTTTTCGTGGTCAATCGTCTGCCGTGAAGGATTTAAAATCATCAGCCTTGAAAAATTTCGCGGTTCAATCGGTCGTTGCGCGATTAATTCTTCCGGCAAATCGTAATCGAAATCACTTAGCAGCATTGGCTTTCCGTCCCAAATATTTTATTTCCAAGTGATTAAGTCGTCCGTCCATGCGCAATTCCGCCAAGACAAAGTTCACGTAGTTTAAAAGCTCTTGATCGCCCTTTTGCATGAGAATTCCGCAAGAATGAATCGTTCCGTCAAACGGTTTGTCAATCAGCGGCGCGGCAAGTCTCGGCTCGCGTTTAATCCAACTGACTGCTTCGACGGTCTCGGTTATCATGATGTCTGCGTTGCCGAAGGCGATTTGAATCGGAATGTCGGCGTTGTCGTTGTGCACGATAAGCGTTGCGTTCGGCAGATTGGCGCGTGCAAATTTCTCGTTGGTGCCGCCGGGATTAATCATGATTCTGACGTTCGGCTTGTTGAGGTCGGCAACTGTCTTGAACTTTTTGGCGTCGGTTTTGCGACAGAGAATCGTTTTGCCGAAAAGTCCTTCGCCGTAAGCGTCGCTCATCGCCATAGTCTTTGCGCGAGCAAAATTCCTCGAAATTCCGCACAGGGCAATGTCGAACTTATCGGCTTGACAATCGGCGGCGAGTGTGGGCCACGTCGTCGGAATGTACTCAATCTTCACGCCGAGCGAGTCCGCGATAATTTTGGAAAGTTCAGCGTCAATGCCCTCGTATTTGCCGGTCGCAGGATTTAGCCACGACATCGGGATATAATCGCCGGTGGTGCCAATGCGAATCGTTCCGCGCGATAAAATTTCGTCCAAATGACTTGCCTCAAGCCGCGTGATTGGCACGAGTAAAATTATCAGCGCGATTAAAATTCTGCTAACAGTTTTCAATGTTGGTCACTCCTCTAAAATAATGTCCTCGTGTAAAATTTTCAATCTCGTTACCGCCGAATTTGTAAGCGCGAACAATCTGCGCGGACTCGTCAACGGTCAAATATCTGCAGTCGACGCGAATTCTTGCCACGCCGTCAAAATCGTTGCGGTGTTCAATCATCGAGAGCGTCTTGGCGTTCAAGATATGCATTCGGCAAAATTGATCGGTCACGACGGGAAAGAGCGCGTTCATTCTGTCGCAGAGAAAAAATTTTTTCGTGCGGCAAATGTTCGGGCAAATTTTTTTATCGAGACCGCCGAGAAAACTTCCGAGCACGCAATAAGCCGATATCATCAGCTCCTGCCGACCGTGAACAATGCATTCGACGGGCAACGGAGATTTTTTCGCCAAAGCTTTGACTTGCGCAAGATTTAGTTCCGGCGACAACGTTACGCCTTCGACGCCGAGTCCGCGCAGAAAATTTATCGTCGTGGAGTTGAAGACGTGCAAAGAAAAATCCGTGCAAATCGGCACCGTTGAAAGTTTTCGTGCAAGTCGGAGCGTCGCGAGATTGTGAACGTAAACGGCATCAACTTCGGGCAACGTGACGTTGTATCCTGCTGACGCGCTAAAATTTTCCGACGTGTCGAAGTCATTCACCGCGCTTGAGCTTCCGTTTACAGTCGCAAGAATTTTTTCAAGTGCAGGCAATT
>CAJOHG010000031.1:6438-9189 GCA_905234395.1 uncultured Selenomonadaceae bacterium | reverse complement strand
CTGCTGACGCGCTAAAATTTTCCGACGTGTCGAAGTCATTCACCGCGCTTGAGCTTCCGTTTACAGTCGCAAGAATTTTTTCAAGTGCAGGCAATTCATCTTCGCGGACGATTCGCGGCGTCGACAACGAAATTTTTTTTCCGAGAGCGTGCACAAATTCAACGGCGTCCGAAAAATTTTTCGCGGCTTGATGAGTGAAAGTCTCTCCGCCAAATAAAATTTCATCGGCTCCGGCTTCAAGGACGGCTTGAACTTTTTCCAACGTGTCGACGTGCGCAACGAGTTTCGTGCCGTCAAATTTGCATGGCGGGAAAATTTTCAGCGCGGGAACATTGACGCGAGGACGTTCAAATTTTTTCAGCCGTTGACGTTCGAGCTCTTCGACAACGCGGCGTCTAACGTCGTTGAGTTCGCTAATCGGAATCATCAAGTCGGCGTCAATATCAGCGGAAATTTTTTCCAGCGCGAATATCGAATTGCCAAGCCGCCCGATTTGATTCTTGAGCACGTCGCCGGTCAGCGGACGATTAACGGCACGTTCGGCAATAAAATTCGTCTGCGCAGTCGCAACGTTGTTATCGGCGTCGGTGAAAGTCAACGTCAACGGCTCGCCGAATTTGCAACGAACATCAGCCGCGACAGAAATTTTTTTGACAGGTGCGCCCGTGAAAAATTTCCGCGCCTCGGCAGTCAGTTCCGCGTCAAAAATTTTGAAAGCTCTGTCGTGAACGCGAACGCCGCGAGTTGAAGTTTTAATCGTGCACAAATCGCCATTCAAGTCGAATTCGTCAACCGTGAACGTGACGCGCCCGCCGACTTTGATCCAAATTTCAACTTGATCGTCCGCGTGAATTTCGCCGTTGAGTTTCAGAACAAGTTTATCGCGATTGACTTCGACGACACGCCCGATTGGCACGCCGCGATTGTTCGGTTTGCTGTCGCTGATAAGGTGACGTCCGGGATTTTTCTCAAGATAAGCCGTCGTGAAGTCGCGATTAAAAATTTGCGCCAAGTTGCGGCGTTGAGTGTCCGTGACGGAAAAATTTTTGTCAATCACATCGCGATAAACTTTCACGACTGTTGCAACGTATTCGGGACGTTTCATGCGACCTTCAATCTTTAAACTCGTTACGCCGGTATTAACAAGCCGTTCCAACAAATCAAGCGCGTTTAAATCTTTCGGGCTCAACAGAAATTTTCCCGCGCCGTTCAAAAGATTTTTGCCGTGCTCGTCGACAAGTTCATAGGGCAGGCGACAAGGTTGCGCACAACGTCCGCGATTGCCCGACCTTCCGCCGATTAACGAACTCATCAAGCATTGACCCGACCAGCAGACGCATAACGCACCGTGAATAAAAATTTCCGTTTCAATCGGCGACGCGCGGCAAATTGTTTCAATCTCCGTCAACGTCAATTCGCGGCTCAACACTGCGCGGGAAAATCCAAGCTCGGCAAGTTCTTTGACGCCTTCGGAATTGTGAATCGACATTTGAGTTGAGGCGTGCAACGGAATTTCGGGCGCGATAAATTTTGCAACGGACGCCGCTCCCAAATCTTGAACCAACAACGCGTCGACGTGAGCCTTGCGCAAAAATTTCACGTAAGCCGCGAATTCGTCAAGCTCCGTGTCGGCAATGAGCGTGTTTATCGTGACGTGGACGGCTGTCCCGCGCAGATGAGCATATTCGACGGCTTTAAGCAGTTGTTCGCCCGCGAAGTTCTCGGCGTAGGCTCGCGCACCGAATTTTTCTCCGGCAAGATAAACGGCGTCCGCACCCGCCTCGACTGCCGCACGCAACGCATCGAAATTTCCGGCCGGTGCCAAAAGTTCAACCAAGTTAATACCTCCAAAACGTTTAAACGCAGTGATAATGTTCGGCACAACGTCACAAGAGCAAGGAGCATTGCGGCTATCGAACGGTTGCAAAGCATAACAAATTGTTCCGTCGCTTTTAAAGCGACCCTGCCGGTGCCAAAAGTTCAATCAAGTTAATGCCTCCTTGTCGTCGATAGTTCAGCTTGTTATAATCGGCGCGAGGTGATTTTGATGAGAAAAATTTTTTTCGCAACGCTGCTCGTGCTGATGATGAGCATTCAAATTTGCGGCGCGGCAACGATTGATTCCGCCAAATTCAACGGCAACGATAAGCTTGTTTATCCCGTCGTGAGCCTGTCGAATCGTGATGTCGCTCAAAAAATCAACGCGGCGATTGTCGCGGAAGTTGACAGATTTTTGACGGGCGTTTATCGCAACGCGCAGGTAAACAATTACACAGTCGCCGATGTGCGCACGAGTTTTGAAGTCGGCAGCAACGAATCGGGCGGCACCGTGATTTTGAGTCTCGTCTTGACGGAAAGCTGTTACTACGCGGGCGCGGCTCATCCTGCAACAATCAAGACTGCTCTGAATTTTAACGTCGGCACGGGCGATTTGATGGGCATTGATTATTTGACGGACATCGGCGAAGGCGTGAGCGTCGACGAACTGCGCGGACGTGTCGAACGTGCGTTAATCAGCCATTGCAAGCGCGAGAATCTCTATCTGTTTGAAGAAGCCGTTCCGCTGAAAAATCTGCCCGAAAATTTTTATTGGGACGCGAATCTTCACGTGCACTTCATCTTCCAGCATTACGACGTTGCGCCATACGCGGCGGGCATTATCGACGTTGACATTGACGCTTGACGGGAGGCTTGCACGATGACTTATGAACATTTGCTCGGCTTGACGAACGTTGTTAAATCTGTCGTCAC
>CAJOHG010000031.1:0-6328 GCA_905234395.1 uncultured Selenomonadaceae bacterium | reverse complement strand
TGACGCTTGACGGGAGGCTTGCACGATGACTTATGAACATTTGCTCGGCTTGACGAACGTTGTTAAATCTGTCGTCACGACTGAAAATTCTGCGCTTGCTTTGAAGTCGGGAAGTTTGAAAGTTTTCGCGACGCCCGCAATGATTCGGCTAATTGAACAATCTGCCGCTGAACTCGTCGATAAAAATTTGCCGTCCGAATTAACGTCCGTCGGCACCGCGTTGAACGTCAAACACATTGCTCCGACGCCGATTGGCATGAACGTCCGCGCAGAAGTCAAAATCGTTTCGGTTGACGGGCGCAAAATTTTTTTCGACGTTGCCGCATTTGATGAGCGCGGTGAAATTGGTCGCGGCACTCATGAACGTTTCATCGTCGACAGAGAAAAATTTCAAGCCAAAGCCGACGAAAAGCTATGCGCCATTCCTAAAAGCTAAAAGCTAAAAGCTCAAAGCTTAAAGCTCTAAGCTCAAAGCTCAACTCCGATTTTCAAGCGCGACGAGTTTATCGGCACCGTATCTTTTGCGCAAAGTCGGCTTTTCAATTTTGCCGGTAGCATTGCGCGGCACTTCAGCGAAAATAATTTTCTTCGGGCGTTTGTAGCGCGGCAAGTCGAGACAAAAATTGTTAATCTCTTCTTCCGTGCACGAGACGCCCGGTTTAATTTCGATAATCGCCGCAGAAATTTCGCCAAGTCGACGGTCTGGCAAACCGATAACCGCAACGTCTTTAATTTTGTCGAATTTGTGAAGGAAGTCTTCAATCTGCACGGGATAAATATTTTCGCCGCCACTGACGATAACATCTTTCTTGCGGTCAACGAGGAAATAAAAGCCGTCCTTATCCTGCATCGCCATATCGCCCGTCAAAAGCCAGTCGTCGCGCAAAACTTCCGCCGTAGCTTTCGGGTCGTTATAGTAGCAAGTCATCACGCCGGGACCTTTGACGCACAACTCGCCGACATCGCCGCGAATGACTTCAACGCCGACTTCATCAACGATTTTGCATTGCCAACGATAACCGGGCACGCCGATAGCTCCGACCTTCGAGATGTTCTCAAGCCCTAAATGAACGCAACCGGGCCCGGTTGATTCGCTCAAGCCGTAGTTCGTGTCGTAGTCATGATTCGGGAAATATTTTTTCCAACGACGAATCAAGCTCGGCGGAACGGGTTGCGCGCCAATGTGCATTAATCGCCACTGATCAAGCTTGTAGTCGGAAAGTTTGATGTCGCCTCTGTCCAATGCGTCAACGATGTCCTGCGCCCACGGTACCAACAGCCAAACGATTGTGCATTGCTCCTTAGAGACCGTGTCCAAAATAATTTCGGGCTTCGTGCCTTTGAGCAAGACAGCTTTACTTCCCGCGACGAGTGAGCCCATCCAATGAAACTTCGCGCCCGTGTGATAGAGCGGCGGAATACATAAAAAATTATCTTTGCGTGACGTTAAATGATGTTTCTGCTCCATCTGCGCCGCCTGCGTAAGTGATTGATGTTTGTGAAGAATCGCTTTCGGAAAACCTGTCGTGCCCGACGAAAAATAAATCGCGCCGAAATCTTCTTCCGTTATGCCGCCGACCATAGGTTTAAGGCTTGAGCAATCGTCAACCATGATGTGATAGCTCTCCGCAAAACTCGGACAGTTGTCGCCGACGTAAATCAGCAAGCGTCCTTTGCTAAGTCGTTCAGCGTTCGTTTCAATGCGTCCGATAAATTCCGAGCCGAAAATTATCACGTCGACTTCGGCAAGTTCCGCGCAGTACAAAATCTCTGCGGCGTCGTAACGAAAATTAAACGGCACTGCAATTGCTCCGGACTTCAACACGCCAAAATAAATCGGCAGCCACTCCAGGCAGTTGTACATGAGAATCGCGACCTTGTCACCTTTGCGAACGCCGCGTTCAATCAGCAGGTTGGCGCAACGATTTGCCTTTTCATCGAAGACACGCCAAGTTATCTCTCGACGATAAGGCGCGAACGTGTTGGACTCAATCAAGCTGAATTCTTTCCAGCTCATGCGGCGACCGTCAGCCACGGCGGGATTCAATTCCACGAGCGCAACTTCATCACCGTACAACGCGGCATTACGCTCCAAATATTCCATTACGGGCATAAAACTTTTGACTCCTTTGCATAAAATTTCAAACGCGCCTATTCTACACCGCCGCGCAGAATTTTAAAAGCAGTTCACCAAAAAATCAGACGCTCGCGATAAAATCACGGGAAAATTTTTCAGAGGTGCTTTAATTGGACGCAACGACTTTCCTATATTTTTTGACGGCATCAATTTTGCTGACACTTGCGCCCGGTCCGGACATCATTTATTTGCTGACGAAAAGTTTGTCGGACGGCGCAAAGGCGGGAATAATTTTGGCGTGCGGATTGGTTAGCGGAATCGTCTTTCACACGACACTTGTAATGATCGGCGTGGCGGCGTTGATAAAATCTTCGGCGACGGCAATGTTCCTGCTCAAAGTATTCGGCGCGGCTTATCTGTTATTTTTGGCGTTCGGAGCATTCAAATCTGCGCGGGCAGGCAAAAAATTTTCATTGACACGTTCGGGCGCAAAAGTCTCATCAACGGCACTTTACAAGCGCGGCGTCTTGATGAACGTGCTCAATCCGAAAGTGTTGCTGTTCTTTTTGGCGTTCCTTCCGCAATTCATCGACCTTTCGAGCAAACACGCGGGCTTGACGATTTTATTTTTGGGCGTGACGTTCGCGGCGCAAGCACTGATAATTTTCTCTGTCATTGCAATTTTCGCGGGACGCGTGCGCAGATTGATAATCGGCAAGAAAAATATCGGGCGAATTCTAAACTTCACGGAGGCGGCAGTGTTGACGATAATTGCCGTTACGTTGATGTTGTTCTGAATCATCTGCAAAAAAAGAAGCCCACGAACTTCGCTTGAAGTCCCGGGCTTTTTTTAGTGGGTATTTTATGAGTGGGTGGGTTAAACTGGAATTCGATTGTTGGGACGGAGAATCCGTCAGCTGTTACCGTCGGTCTCGCCGTTTATGACTTTTGCCACGCGGCGATAAGCCTCTTCGTTGCGTTCGCCTTTGATGTTGAGCACCAAACTTTTGCCCGCGAGGATACCGAGATTGACCATTGAGAGGATGCTCTTCGTCGTGCCGAATTTTTTGCCCGATGCGATGCTTATCAAGCAGTCTGTCTCTTCGGCGATTTTGACGAGGTGCGCACTCTCTCTGAATCCGAGAACGCCTTTGGCAACCGTGATGAACGAAACTTCTTTGTGCGCCGCCTTAGCCGGAGCCTCGACGAGAGTCGCGACCTTACTTTTATGTTTGTAATTCTTGTATGCGTGTTTCATTTTGATTGACCTCCTTGATAACTCCTGTGATTCTTGTTTGCTTCCCTGCACGATTGTATTGTAGCAAAGCTTTTTATTTCGGGCAACGAGCATTCATTATCGTTTCACGCGCAAATCGGTCGTGTTTATGGCGAAGTTCTTCCGAATTCGGCTTTAATCGTTCGTCGCGGCTTTTGTGTTGAAATTATCCTTTGCCTCTGCTACAATGCCGATATAAATTTTTTTGCGGGAGGTCAAACATCATGGACGACAAGGACTGGGAACTTTTTAAAGACAAACTAAACAGGAAAACCGGTATCGACTTGCAACTTTATAAGGAACAGCAAATGCGTCGGCGAATCAACAACCTAATCAACAAGACGCCGTTCAAAAGCTACACTGCCTTTTTTAATGACGCGGTCAAAGACAAACAGAAATTCGCGGACTTCATAGAGTACTTGACAATCAACGTCTCCGACGATAAGTTCGGTTTGCTTGAAAGCGACATCATCCCTTACCTTTTGAAGAAAAACGATTCGCTCAACATTTGGAGCGCGGGCTGTTCAATCGGCGCGGAACCTTATTCGCTGTCGATTATCATGAAAGAACTCACGCCCGGCAAACGTCACAGAATCCTTGCAACCGATTTGGACATCGAAATTCTCGCCAAGGCAAAGAAAGGCATTTATACCGCCGACGAAATTAAGGCAATGCGTTCAGACCGCAAAGTCAAATACTTCACCAAGACGCCCGACGGAAAATATGCCATCAAGCCCGAAATCAAAATGCCCGTCGACTTCAAACGCCACAACCTGCTTAAAGACCCGTTCGAGCGCAATTTCGACTTGATTCTCTGCCGCAACGTCGTCATCTATTTCACGGAAGAGGCGAAGGCGGAACTCTATAAAAATTTCTTCAAGGCACTCAAACCCGGCGGAATTCTCTTCGTCGGCGGCACGGAATCCATTTTGAATTCGCGGCAAATCGGTTACGAAACTTTCAAGCCGTTCTTTGACAATGTTTGCTGATGTTCAGATTGAGCAAGTTCGCCGCGAGGAATTGGAAATTTTGCAACCGGAGCGGCTGAAAAATCATAAACGCTTGTCGAGTTATCAGAAACGGGAGAATTATTGACAATGTTTGCTGATGTTCAGATTGAGCAAGTTCGCCGCGAGGAATTGGAAATTTTGCAACCGGAGCGGCTGAAAAAAATCGTGGCGTGGGCTTATGAGCGGAGTAAATTCTATCGTCGGTCATTCCAACTGCACGGCGTCGCACCCGAAAATATTCAAACACTCGCGGACGTTCGACGACTGCCGCTTTTGACACGCGAAGAACTTCACGCAACGGACGCATTGGATTTTTTGACGTTGCCGCTTTCAAGTATCGTGCGCATAAATCAACGCAGTGACCGCGCCGGGCAAATCGTCAACCTTTACACGCGCGAAGACATTCAAAACAACGTTGCAATGATGATTCGCGCTCTCGTGGCGGCTGATGTTCTGCGCGGCTCAATCGTCGGCGTGCAAGGCGACTTCACGGACAGCAAAATTCTTGACGCGCTCTATGCCCTTGAATCAATCGGTGCAACGGTCATTCCGCTCGGCACGGATTATCGTCAATGGCTTGACTTCATGGAACTTTTCAGCATCGATACGCTAATCAGCACGTCGCAACTCGCAATGCAGCTGATAATTCAAATGGAGGCGGCGGGCAAAGACATCATCGACTATCCAATCGCGAAAATTTTTTGTCTCAACGAACTCAACATCTTCAACACATTGCAACGACACATCATTGACCGCACGTCGACGAAAATTTTTAATCTGTTCGCACCGCCCGAACTCGGCAATGCGGGACTGCTCTATCAATGCGCGGATTCAATCGGTCAGCACGTGCAGGAAGATTATTTTCTGGTTGAGCTGTTGCGTTTCGGAAGTGATGAAGTCGTCGAGGAAAACGATTTTATGGGCGAACTCGTCGTAACGACTTTGACAGCGCAAGCATTCCCGTTGATTCGCTATCGGACGGGTCAAGCAGTGCGACGCATGGGCGATCCTTGTCAATGCGGACGAACGTTCACGCGAATTGCCACGCCTTACACGTGACTTTAACCACATACGATAAAAAAATTCTCTGTCGAAATTTACGCGGAGGATTTTTTTTGTTATCATGTGGAAAAGTTTTGCGAGGAGAAATTTTTATGCAGAACGTCGTGACGATAACGGGTGTGAAAAAACTTTACAAGATGGGCTCGGAGACAGTCGCCGCACTCAACGGCGTGGACTTGAAGATTGACGCGGGAGAATTCGTCGCGCTGATGGGACCATCGGGCAGCGGCAAATCAACGCTGATGAATATTCTCGGTTGCCTTGACCGCCCGACGGTCGGATCTTATAAATTGCTCGGTCAAGAAGTCAGCGGATTATCGGACGATGCGTTGGCGCGAATAAGAAATAAAACAATCGGCTTTGTCTTCCAAAACTTCAATTTGTTGCCGAAGCTCACGAGTTTGGAGAACGTCGCATTGCCGGCAGTTTACGCGGGCTTGAGTTCAAAGGAGCGGCTGGCGTTGGCAAGAGAGGCATTGGAAAAAGTTTCACTCGCCGACCGCGCAGAACATTTGCCCGGCGAACTTTCCGGCGGTCAACGTCAACGTGTGGCAATCGCACGGGCAATCGCAATGAAACCTGCAATTTTGATGGCGGACGAACCGACGGGCAACCTTGACACGAAATCGACAGGCGAGATAATGCAAATCTTCCGAGAACTGCACGCGGCAGGCTCCACGATAATTTTAGTCACGCACGAGCCGGACATTGCACAGGCGGCAGATCGTCAAATCTTGGTCAAAGACGGGCAGATAACAATGGACATTTTGACGGCGGCGCATTCCGAACAAGTCATCGACATTGTTTAGAGAGTGTTCACACTAAAGAATCAACAATCAAAACAAAAAGGATAAAACCGGCAAAAAGAACGTCTAACTTGTCGTAACGAGTGAAAATGCGTCT
>CAJOHG010000030.1 GCA_905234395.1 uncultured Selenomonadaceae bacterium | reverse complement strand
AAAAGGATCGTCGCAATTACAAAAAATCGTCTTGCCGATGAAAAATTCTCGATACCATCTAAGTTCGTTCTCTATGTCCTCAAGTTGCGTGTAGAATTTATCCTTCTTGGCACGCGCCGCCGAATTCAAATTTTTATTTCCTGCCATGCTGTTATCCTCTGCAATAAAGTTTTTCAACGCATTTCGTCTATCGTCATAAAAATTTTACGTCTCACAATCATTGGCAAGCTTGAGAATTTCTTCTTCAGTCCAGCCCGTCGCCGCGATGATGTATTCGATTGGTGTTTTCGCACGCAATAAATTTTTCACCATAGCAAATCGTTCCCGTTCGATGCCTTGTTCGATGCCTTGTTCGATGCCTTGTTCGATGCCTTCTTCAATCCACGCTTGACGTTCAAGTTCCGGGTCGTATTCCAATGCCAACATACTCGCCAACTCCTTTTTAATTCCGTTGAGATAGCCCGCCATGATTCCGCGACTAATGCAATAGTCAAAAGCCGCCTTCAAAGCGTGAGCCTCGTCCATTCCCGACGCCAAAAATTTGTGATAGAGATTTAGGAAGGTGCAATAATTGTTCAAGCCCTCGTCGCTCAAAATCAAATCTTCATTCATGCCCGCGTTGAGATTGTACATTTTAACGACGACTTCAAGGCAAGTGTAACCGCCGAAAGCATCCGACAAACGCATTTCCCGACGCTCGACTTCCTTTTTTCTGCCGTTATAGAGGACAAAGAATTGCGGCTTGGGCAACGGCACCAATCTTTCCAAATAAATTTTTTTCTTCTGCTCGTCAACGTATTGCCGCAAAAGTTCAGAGACGTAAAACAAAATTCTAAGCGGCATGTTTTCGTTTATTGTGGCTTGATGTTCGATTATCACCAGAAATTTTCCGCGAAATATGCAAGAAATGTCGTTCTTCAATCTGCCGAAGAAAATTCCGTCAAGCGTGTTGATTTTAATTTCTTCGGGATCGGTCGCGTTCTCGCCGGTCAATGCATTGCATAAACCCAAAAGTCTGCGCTTGTCGCTGAAATAATTTCTAAACAAGCCGTCACGATATTTTTCTGCCATAAAAATTTTTCTCCTCAAATCAAAGTCACGCCGTAAGTTTTCAACAAATCCGCGCGTTGCTTGAGCTGCTCAATAAATTTCTGATAAGTCGGCGCGTAATATTGCATGGCTTGATTGTTCACCTTGAAGCCGCGACTCATGGAAAATTTGACATACGAGAGAAAAATTTTGAAGTCGTCCTCGTAACCGTTGAATTCATCGCCGAAAAATTTTTTGAGCTGTTCGCTGATGATGAAGCAATACGATCCGTTAACTGTCCCGAAAATCGACAACGACGAATCGACGTAATTCACGTTGAGCGGATGAACTTGATCAATCGGCGGCTGATAATCAGTGAAACGATTTGCGGCACGAGGAATGGAAATGATTTCGGTACCATCGCGCAGGAAAATTGAATTGTGCGAAGATGAGCCGAGCGTTGACGCAAAACTGTCCGCGTTAATCAGCCAATTCAACTGTTCGTCGAGCGTCAAACGTTCGGGCGAAATAATTTCGTAGCCCTTCGACTTGAAATACTCCGCGAGACGTTCTTCACCGAACTGCGCCCTGCCGTAGAAATAATAAATTTTTTTTGAGGAAGTCGGCGTCCGATTCTTCAGCGCGAAATTTCTCACGCGGTCAATCGTCGCGCGGTAATCGTCGGTGAATTTATTTAGTCCGTCGTTGTCGAAAATGAAACTTTCGTCGGGCAAGATGACATTTTCAAATTGCGTGGGACAATCAATCGGCAGGAGCCTGTTCGCATCGATTTCCAGAATTTCCATCAGCCGCCAAAAATTTTTCTGCGCCACAGGAGATTCAAGCAACTTGCACGGAATGTAAGCAAGCGGACAATCTTTGAAATATTTGCGGAAAACGTCGCTGTTAAACGCCCAAAAATATCGAGTTCCTTCGGTGATGAGATGTCCCCAAATGAGATAAAACATTCCGAGATAAATGACGGTCGCTTTCACGCGAGGGATTTCATCGGTCAGCGCGTAAGTATCTTCCTTGCCGAATTTGCCGACGCTGCTTTTTATGAATCTGCCTTTGCTGTCGACGATGCCGCCGAATTCCCAAACATAATTGCCGCCTGTTGACGGAGTGAGCACGTAAGGGACAATCGCGCCGCGTTCAATGACTCGGAAGCCCAAATCTTTGTCGACGAAATAATTTTTGCCGAGAATGTCTTTGGCGGCGTCCTTGTCGTAAAGATTGTCGGTGTTGGTCATTGATACAGCTCCTCCCGCGCGATATATTCTTCGACGATTTCGGGCACGAGATATTTTATTGAGCGACGTTGACGCACTTTTTCGCGAATGTCCGTTGAAGAAATTTCAAGTCCGGGTGTCGTGACGCGGTGAATGTGTTCTCTTGCCGACGCGCCGAAAAATTTTTCCACTGCAGAAAAATCCACGTCGACACCTTGACGCGTCGTGGCAATGAAATGACATTTGGCAACCAATTCGCGAGCCGCGTGCCACTTCGACAAATCTGCCAACGAATCCGCGCCGATGATGAAAAATAATTCCGTGGACTGCCCGAAAATTTTGTGCAGTTCGTTGACGGTGTCGAGCGTGTAAGAAAGTCCGGTGCGTTGCAGTTCCATATCAGAGACGCGGAAAAATTTGTTGGAACGCGTCGCGAGTTTTGTCATTGTCAATCGGTGATGTTCGGCGGTGATTGAACGGTTGAGCTTGTGCGGCGGACGTGCGGCGGGTATGAACAAAATTTCGTCGAGCGAAAAAATTTCCCGGACAGCCTCTGCCGTCGCCAAATGTCCGAAATGAATCGGGTCGAAGGTGCCGCCCAATATTCCGATTTTCAAAGCGCGTCATCTCCAAACGTGGTCGCAAAGTTAAATTTATGGAACGGTTGAAACGCGCTCACTGGATGCAACGTCACGTTGCTTCCGATTTTCAAAGCGCGTCATCTCCAAATTATAAGCGTGATAATTGCGGTCGTGGCGAGAATCATTGCGATTGCGCGGGCGTAATCTTTGATGTCGTGTTGAGCCTTTGAAGTGCGAAGATAATTTTTCAGCGTGCGAAGATATCCGCGAAGTTTATCAAACAATGATAACATTTGAGCGCGGTGCCGAGTTACGATTGTCGAAGAATTTGACGCGTCCATTGGATGCAACGTCACGTTGCCGCGAGAATAATCTTTGATGTCGTGTTGAGCTTTTGATGTGCGAAGATAATTTTTCAGCGTGCGAAGATAAGCGCGAATCATCCGCGAATTTGTCCGTCGCCGTCAACGAGATATTTCATCGTCGTTAAAGCCTCAAGTCCCATTGGCCCGCGAGCGTGAAGTTTCTGCGTGCTGATACCGATCTCCGCGCCGAATCCGAATTCAAATCCGTCAGTGAAGCGCGTCGAAGTGTTGACATAAATCGCCGCCGAATCAACCATCAAATCGAATTTTTTAGCCGCGTCCGCGTCGCGAGTGATAATTGCGTCGGAATGTTGGCTGCCGTATTTGTTAATGTGAGCAATCGCCGCGTCTACGTCGTCAACAATCTTCACGGACAGAATCAAATCGTTGTATTCGGTCGCCCAATCGTCTTCGGTCGCAAGTTTCATGTCGGGCAAAATTTCTCGGCAAGCCTCGTCGCCGCGCAGTTCAACTTTGGCATCAATCATTGCTTGAGAAATTTTGGGCAGGAAGTCGGCGGCAATGTCTCTGTGAATCAAAAGCGTTTCCATTGCGTTGCAGACACTCGGACGTTGAGTTTTGGCGTTCATGCAAATTTTAATCGCCATGTCAAAATCGGCGGACTTGTCAACGAACGTGTGACAAATGCCCGTGCCGGTCTCAATGACGGGAACATTGCTGTGTTCAATGACGCGAGAAATCAGCCCGGCACCACCGCGCGGAATTATCACGTCAACGAGCCTGCGAAGTCTGCACATCACGACGACAACATCGCGGTCAAGAATGCCGATAAACTCAATCGCCGTCGAAGGAATGCCTTTTGCCGTCACAGCCTCTTTGAAAATGTCGACGAGCTTTTTATTCGTGCGAACAGCTTCAGAGCCGCCGCGCAGTAAGCAAGCGTTGCCGGACTTTATGCACAGCGCGATGGCATCAGCCGTGACGTTGGGACGAGCCTCGTAAATCATGCCGACGACTCCGAGCGGAACTCTGACACGACGAATTTTTAAACCGTTCGGGCGCGTGACTTCAAAATCGATTTTGTCTAACGGGTCGGGCAGTTTTGCCACTTGACGAATTCCTTCCGCCATGTCGACGATTCTTTTCGGCGTCAACGTCAAACGGTCAATCATATTCGGACGAGTGCCTTTCGTTTTTGCCGATTCAACTTCTTTGGCGTTCACTTCCAAAATTTCATCTTGCCGAGCCTCTAAAGCATCAGCCATTGCCAAAAGTGCCGCGTTGCGAATTTCGCCGGGTACACACGCCAATTTCCATGACGCCTCTTTTGCACGCCGAGCTTGTTTGGTTACGTGTTCTTTCATGAATAACATTTGAATCACTCCTAAATTTTTATAATCAAGTTGTTGAGCTTTAAAACGTTGACGTAATTAAATTCGGTCGCAATTTTTTTGCAAAGCCTGATGCCGATATGCGCCGTCGGGTCTTCGGAATGATACAGCTCAACTTGTTTCTTCGGGTCGAAGGAGCGGCAATCGTCGCGCAACCTTATGATAACCTGTCCGCCCTTGATGATAACTCTCACGTCGACAAAATGTTTCTCGCCGTCGTCAAAACCGTAGTCGACAATGTTGCCCGCCATCTCTTCGATACATATTCCCGCGAACATACTGCGCCGCTCGTCGATGCCGTGACTTTCGCAGAAATTTTGAGCCGTCTCCGATAAGCCAAGCACTTCCGCCTTTGATACGACGGTTATGTTGAGCTGTTTATCTTTTGCAACGTCGAAGTCGTCCGGCAACAGCAGATAATCTTCAAGCCGAAAAGTTATTCGTCCGCAATGCCGACACGTCAAGAAAAATATCGTCAACAGAAACGCAACGTTGCTGAGCGGAAAAGCCAACCATAAGCCTGCCATTCCGAAATGCGCCGTCAAGAGCAAAACTATCGGCACGATGAATCCGACATTGCTCACGACCGCCAAAGTGCTTGCAAGTTTGAATCGCCCGTAAGCCTGATAAAAGTAATGGAAGATTATTCCAATCGCATTCAGCGGCAAAAACGCAATGAACAGTTTAAATCCCTCAAGCGTCATTTGATAAGCCGTTGCGTCCGCGTCGAATGTGTAAAAATCCGCGATTATCGGTGCCGCCAAAAATACTGCCGCCGTAATCGACAAAGTGATTATCAGCGAATATTTCAGCGCGAGTTTCATAAGCAGCAGGATTGAGTTGCGGTCTTGTTCGCCGATTAAAATTCCGGCGATCATTTGCATCGACGAGCCGAGAGCCTTCGGGAATGTAGACAGAAAGTCCGAGAAATTTTCAATAGCGGCAAGAGCAGCGACACCGACTCCGCCGGACAATGAAACCGACGTTCGCGTAAGAAATGCCGTCCTCAAAACCAACGAGCCGCGTCCGAAAATTTCGGGCAGTCCTATTAAAATCATTTGCCGAAGATTTTTCGTGCTCACGGCTTCGGGCAGGAACTTAAAACTTGCCGTCGACTTGAAGAAGTGCAGGATTAAAATTCCAACCGCAATCCAATAACTTATCGTCGTGGTAAGCGCAATTTTCCACAGTTCGCCGTCGAATACAAAGACAATTATCAAGTCGCCCGCAATGTCGCAAATGCTCAAGGTTGCCGACGAAATCAGCGTTCGTTGTCTGTCGCAGTCAAGTTGCATTATCGGCATAAGCATTACAAGCAGTGCCATTGCCGGCAACGCGAACGCATACGCTTGCAGAAAATTAATCGTCAGAGTGCGAATTTCGCCGAGACTTTCATTCGCGCCGAGAAGGTCTGCAATTTGTTCCGCGAATAAAATTGTTCCGACCGCCATGGAAAATGATACAGTCAACGTTGCGAACACGGCTTGCGAAAAAATTTCGTTTGCCTCGCGCAAATTGCCTATGCTCAAACTTTTACTGCACAGGACTTGCATTCCAATCATTACGACGTTTGCAAAAATCCCGATGAATCTTTGATAAGGCATTGTCAGCCCGAACGCCGCGATTGACTCCGTGCCCAAAAAATTTCCGATTATTCCGCCGTCGATTATCCAACAGATTATCGCGACGAACATTGACAGCAGAAAAATTATCAGCGTGTCTCTGAAAAGGCGAGCGATTAATTTTTCCTGCTTGTTCATATCAGAAACTTCCGACGCTCGTGATTCGGTCGATCATTTCGATTTTGTTCTTGTTCATGAAGTGCAAATCGCTGACCAAAATTTTTCGGACGTAATGCTTTGCGGTCTGCTCATTGTCGAACGTGAAGTAGCTGCTTATCGAGTGAATGACAAGCGGCTCTCCGTTGGCGTCCATGCCGAGATACATCATCACATGACCGGGCGCAAACAGCAATGATCCGGGCTTAGACTTTTTGAGAATGTCAAGACGTTGCTCGCGGTTCATGCTCTTTAAAGAAATTGAACGCGCCATAGCTTTTTCCTGCCGTGAAGTGTCGCGCGGAAGTTCAATGCCGACAGAGCGATAAACATCTTGCACGAAGCTTGAGCAGTCGACGTTCTTTTCAAGTCCGCCCCAACCGTAATCTTCGCCGAGAAATCTGAACGCCTGCCGAATCAAATTGTTTTCACTGCAAGCGAGAGCACCTTTGACGACGCCTTTATCGTTCGGAATGTTGTAGCCCTGTTCGATAATCGTGCCGTTAGCATCGACAGCAGGAACGTTAATCGCCCATGAGCCGTCCTTTTGCAATTCAGCTGCTCTCAAAAGAACTCTGCCGCCCATTTGATAGAACGCCTTGCCGGAAGGAATTGTCTTGCGGCTTGCCAGGACGGTCAGATAATTTGTCGGTGCGGCGTATTTCATCCAAGTTGCTCTGTCAGTGAAAGCAAGTGCGGAAGGCTTAATCCAACCTGCATACGTGCGCGACTCGATGAAGACGAATTCTTTATCCTTGCTGTCAATCAAAACGATAACCGGTTCGCTCGGATCAATCGCCGTCGCTTGAAGTTGGTCGTA
Source organism: uncultured Selenomonadaceae bacterium (assembly GCA_905234395.1). Taxonomy (GTDB): domain Bacteria; phylum Bacillota; class Negativicutes; order Selenomonadales; family Selenomonadaceae; genus Quinella. The sequence continues at coordinate 50,094 of CAJOHG010000030.1, read as the reverse complement.
ATGCGTGTCGTCGGCACTTTCAAACCAACCTTCGGCTTCGGGCAAAAGTTTTATGTCGGCGCGGTCAATCGTCAAGGCGTAACGAATTTCGCAAACGGTCGGCAGTTCGTCGAGGCAACAATTCTGTTTGGCGTGCGTGAAACTGAATTCCGTCAACGCTGCGCCGTTTTTGAAAAGCTTCGGGACTTCATCGCCCTGGAAGTTGCCGATTGTCATTGTCGCGGTAATTTTGTTCTTGAGCCACTGAGTATAAACTTTTTCGGGATATTTCGGCAGGTCGACGATTGTATTTGCGCTCCGTTGTCGAATTTGAAGGTTGAGCATTTCCAAATCCTGCGTCGACACGAAAACCGCTTCGCCCGATTTATTTTTGCCGACCCAATAATCTGCCGTCGCGCGATCGTCTTGAATTGCAATTGCCGCGTGAGCCGTCGTCGTCAACATGAACAGCACCGCGAGCAACGTAAAAAATTTTTTAATCATAATCCCCACCCTGAATCAATCCAAAATAATTTCGTGCGGCAAAATGTCGGGGTCGTGATTCGCCAAACTATCCACGCAATTTTCGTTCAAGCTCATTTCGCGAATCCATTGCAAAGACTTAAAAGCTTGAGCCTCGTCAAGCGCGGTGCCCGGCGGGATTAATTCCTGCCACGATTTTTTTGCGTAACCGCCGTCCGAAAAGAGCAGGACGAATTTTTTCCCGACGTTGAGTTTGACAGCAGTCAAGCCGCTCGTGTGTCCGGGAATGTTTACAAGCTCAATACTGCCGTCGCCGAACAGGTCGAAACTTTTGCCGACGGAACCGACGCCCGTATCGTTGAACGCGAACGTCTCAAGCTTTACGCCCCGCCACATACTGCTTGCGTAGCGAATCGGGAATTTTTTCGTGTCGTCAAGTTCGGGCTCGCTTACCAAAATTTTCTTCGCGCCGATAAGTTGACGCAAGCCGCTTGCATGGTCGGTGTGCAGGTGCGTCAATATCACGAAGTCTAAATCTTTCGGGGCGATGTTGAGCGCGGCAAGCTGTTCGACGACAGATTCGCCTTTCGGCAAAATTCCCTGATTCAACAGGAAATGCGCAACGCCCATATGCCGAACTTGAGCGCGACGATTGTATTCGCCTTCGGGAGAAATTTCGCGATGCCAACCCGTGTCGACCAAAATTTTCGCCCGCGCATGTTCAATCAAATAAGCCGATACCGGCAGCCAAATTCGATTGCGCCGCCCATACAACGACAGTAATGTTAGTTGCAACGGGTTGGGATTTTTCACGGCGTCCTTGAAAGGCAACGCGCTTGAGACGTAAACTTTGCCCGTATGAATCACGCGAATTTTCATTGCGCATTCCTCCTTGGAAAGATTGTACCGACAGCCTCGCCGCTCAATGTCCGCCGCAAATTTCCGTTGGTTGCGCCGTTGATGATGAGCATCGTCACGCCGTGAGCCGTCGCGAATTTTGCCGCTTGAATCTTCGTGAACATGCCGCCCGTTCCGAGTTTTGTACCTGCGCCGCCGGCAATGCGTTCAATCTCCGCGTCAATCGTCGGCACTTCGTCAATCAGCCGCGCAGATTTATCAACGAGAGGATTTGCAGTGTAAAGCCCGTCGATGTCGCTCAAAATGATCAGGACTTCCGCGCCGACCATTGCCGCGACGATAGCCGAAAGGTTGTCGTTGTCACCGATTTTGATTTCGTCGACAGCAACGGCATCATTTTCGTTGACGACGGGAATTGCGCCCATGTCGAGGATAGTTTGCAGAGAGTTGCGGGAATTTTCGCGAGCGTGTTCATCGTTAGCGTTATCGCCTGTCAAAAGCACTTGCCCGATTGTCTGACCGTATTCCGCGAAAAATTTTTCGTAGATGTGCATGAGCACGCCTTGACCGATTGCCGCCAACGCTTGATTTTCGGGAATGGTCTGCGGTTTGATTTTGATGCCGAGTTTATTCATGCCCGCCGCGATTGCTCCGGAACTGACGAAAATAATTTCTTTGCCCGCGTTGTGCAAATCGGCTATCTCGCGAATCAAATGTTCGATTCGGTACAAATTCAACTTGCCGCTTTCGGCGTGCGCCAATGTGCTCGTCCCAACCTTGATGACAATTCGCCGTGCCGCCTTCAAATTCTCTCGCGCCTTACTCAAAATCACCACTTCCTTTTTGCTTTCATTATAAATTCATTTCATCGTTTACGCAAGGATTTTGTTTTTAGAATGGTGAATTGATTTGCGGAAGGTGAATGAATTTTTTCGCACATGAGGAGGATTCATCATGGACAGACGCGGATTGATTATCGTGCATACCGGCGACGGCAAAGGCAAGACGACTGCGGCGATTGGCTTGGCGGTGCGGGCATTCGGCGCGGGCATGAAAGTTTTGATCCTACAATTCATCAAGGGCGCACGACATTCAAACGAATTGACGGCTCTGGAAATTCTCGGCGTGGAAGTGCGGCAACTCGGTTTAGGATTCATCACGCCGGAAAATTTTGTTGAGCAAAAAAAATCTGCGCGGACGGCTCTTGAATCGGCACGGACGGAAATTTTATCGGGCACGTGGGATTTAATCGTTCTGGACGAAATAAATTACGCGGTGAAGTTCGGCTTACTCGACGCGCAGGAAATTTTGGAGCTGATAAAAATTCGTCCGCCGCAAATGCATTTGGTCTTCACGGGACGCGACGCACCGATTGAATTAATTGACGCCGCCGACCTTGTCACGGAAATGAAACTCGTCAAGCATCCGTTCAAGCAAGGCATCAAAGCTCAAGCGGGCATAGAATTCTAAGCGACATCTAATCTTGAAGTGATTGAAAAAAATTTTCTGCTATGTTACACTTTGCCAAGTTTAAATTCTTTTTATGGAGGTGACATGCGGCAGAAATTTTTTTTGCCGCAAATTCTTATGGCTAACATAGCTTTAATCACAGCGGGCGGCTCAGGACAGAGAATGCACCAAGACATTCCCAAACAATTTTTGACAATCAACGACCGCCCTGTCATTGTCTACACCATGGAAGCTTTTCAACGCCACCCGGAAATTGACATAATCGCTATCGTCTGTCTCAAAGGTTGGGAGCAAGTCCTGCAAGCATATGCCGATCAATTCAATATCACCAAGCTCAAACACATCATCGAAGGCGGCGAAAACAATCAAGGCTCCATTCGCAACGGCGTCTACGAATTGGAAAAACATTACAACCGCGACGACATTGTTCTGATTCACGACGGAATTCGCCCGATGGTTTCCGCCGAAATCATTTCCGACTGCATTATCACCGCCAAAAAACACGGCAGTGCAATTTCTTCCGTTCCGTGCTATGAACCTGTCATGCGCACCGAAGACGGCTTGAAGACCTGCGATTTTTATCCGCGCGAAAAATTACGTCGTTCGCACACGCCGCACGGTTTCACCATCGGAAAAATTTGCGACATGAATCGACTCGCACTTGAACGCGGCATCACCAACGCCACTTCTCCCAACACGATGTTCTTTGAACTCGGCGAACAAGTCTATTTCTCTGCCGGCTCCGAAAAAAATATCAAACTCACCACGGTCGAGGATATCGACATTTTCAAAGCACTGCTTATCACGCGCAGAACCGATTGGCTCAAGTGAGGTGCGGGCATGTATATCAAGCATGAACTCTACGCGGCGGACATTGCAGACATTGCGACGGAAAATTTGCCGTGGGAAAAGCTCGCGGGAAAAAATTTGTTGCTCACGGGCGCAAGCGGACTTGTCGGCACGGTTATCGTTGATGTGCTCATGAAAAAGAATCGCGACGACAATTTGAACGTCAAAATTTTTGCGGCAGGACGTAATGAAAAAAATGCGCAGGAGAGATTCGCTGACTATTTCGGCGATAAAAATTTTGAGTTCGTCAAGCTTGACGTGAACGAGCCGATTGAAAATGATTTGCCCGTCAACTTTATCATTCACGCCGCAAGCAACACGCATCCAAGACTTTACGCCACCGATCCCGTCGGCACGATGACCGCCAACATTATCGGCGCACACAATCTGCTTGAATTCGGGCGGCGAAAAAATATCGAACGCTTTGTATTTGTTTCAACCGTCGAAGTTTACGGCAAGGCTCTTAATTCGGACGACCTTTTTACCGAAAATTATTGCGGCTACATAAATTGCAACACCGTTCGCGCCGGTTATCCCGAATCAAAACGCGCGGGCGAGGCTCTTTGTCAAGCTTACATCAGCCAATACAAAATGGACGTTGTCATTCCGCGACTTTGCAGGCTTTACGGCGCAACTACCCGCCTGAACGATTCCAAGGCAATGAGCGAATTCATCATGAGCGGCGTACTCGGCAAGGATATTGTTCTGAAAAGTCAAGGCATTCCGCGATTGTCGTATTGTTGCGCAACGGACGCGGCTTGCGGAATTTTTTACTGCATGTTGAAAGGCATTTGCGGCGAGGCTTACAACGTTGCCGATTCGGGCGAAGTTCCTTCCCTGCGCGAGATCGCCGAATATATCAGCTCTCTTGCGGGCAGGAAAGTCGTTTTCGAGTTGCCCGACGAAACGCTTGCCAAAGGTTTTTCAAATGCGGTCAATTCAATCATGCCCAACGACAAGCTCCGCAGTTTAGGTTGGACGCCCAAAGATGACACATATTCCGGTGTGAAGAAGACCGTTGAAATTTTGAAGTCGGTTGTTTAAAAGGAGTTGCCGTTTTGAAAAAGTTGAAAATGTCCGGCGAAAGTCAATCGGAACTTTTATTGCAACAACAAAATCTTTTGCTTGAACGGCAAAACAAATTGCTGTCGGAGCTCATACGGCAAAATAATAAGCGTTCCGATTATTATTCGCCCGATGCCTCCGCTTTGTTGAACGGCGAACAAATTTTTGTTGATAATCCATTGCGCGACGAGACTCGTACACGTCAAACCGATATTTATCCCGACGTGAAAGAGATCGTTGAAAATTTGAAGTCAATCATTGCAGAGAAGGAGTTGCTGAAGAGTTGAGAAAGTCCGGCAAAAGTCAAATGAAACTCTTGATACAGCAACAAAATCGTTTGCTGGAACAGCAAAATAAATTACTCGCGAAACTTACGCAACACAGAAAAGCTCCGCGTCCCGATTATGCCGTTCCCGAATTATTGGACGGCGAGCAAATTTTTGTCGACAATTTATTCCGTGACGAAATTCGTGACGGTTTTTTCATACCTTCGCGGCTGAAGAGGCTTTGGAACGTTCAGATTAACATGCTCGTTGAACTTGACCGCATTTGCAAAAAGCACGGCATTCGCTATTTCGCAATAGGCGGAACTCTATTGGGTGCGGTGCGTCACAAAGGATTCATTCCGTGGGATGATGACCTGGATGTCATAATGTTCCGACCCGATTACGAGAAATTTAAAATTGCCGCCGAAGAAGAGCTGAAGAATCATCCGCATTACAAAATGTGGTACTGGTACAATCATCGACTTGAAACCGATCCTGAAGACGATGATCCGTCAATCATGGAATTGCCGTTTGTCTCTAAGGAGCAAAGAGACGAGCATCCGTTGTGGGCACCGTTTTTTCCGCTGTTGAGAATGTTGGACAAGCGCACGACTTACTTTCAAGACGAACGAACGAATATTCATTATGCCACGTGGGTTGATATTTTCTGCTTAGACCCTTGCCCGCCGTTTGACGACGAGAAAACTTTAAGAACTTTTCAAGTGGGGCGGAGAATATTGGGTGCGATTGCCATTCCCGAAAGAATGACAGAAGACCTTAAAGCCGGCATAACAATGGCAATTTCTCGCGACAAACTCGTGGAAATTCTTAAATATCCTTTCCGAAAAAAAGCGATGCTGTTGGAGGAGTTTCTGGCAGAAACTTTCACTCAAACGCCCTATGTTTGCGAATTCCCGTATTGCACCATCAAAAATTTTGACTACACTTACAAAACCAAATGCTTTGAAAATGTCATATATCTGCCGTTTGAAAAGATTAAAATTCCTTGTCCTGCCGAATACGAAGAAGTTTTAACCGACCGTTACGGCGATTGGCATGAACTGCCGACAAAGAAGCAGAAACATGCAGAAGATTTCACCGTGGAAATTCCCTACGAAGAATTTTTTAAGCAAATCAGATAATCGAGGGTGTTTAAATGTTTCTCTATCGCAAGGCGACATTTGCGGACGTGGATGAAATTCACGACTTAATTGCGGTTTATGCGGCACAAGGGCTGATGTTGCCCAAACCGCACAGCACGCTTTACGAGACGTTGCGTGAATTTGTTGTTGCCGAGGACGTTGAATCGAAAAAAATTGTCGGCGTCGGAGCACTGCATTTGACGTGGAATGAATTGGCGGAAGTTCGCTCAATGGCGGTGCACGCAGATTTTTCACGGCGAGGCATCGGCTCGGCAATAGTCAAGAAACTTTTGGAAGAAGGTCGCACCGTCGGAGTTAAAGAATTTTTCACGTTGACTTATCGCCCGGATTTTTTTCAATCGCTCGGCTTTGCAACGACGACAAAAGAATCTTTGCCGCATAAAATTTGGAAAGAATGTATTGAATGCCCGAAGTTCCCGAATTGCGACGAAATTGCAATGACGCTTGAAATCAATTCGTAATGCGCAATGTGAACCGGACAAAAAAATTTCCCGCCGTCTTTCAAAAAAGCAGGGGGGATTTTTTTTTTGTAGAATTTTTCGCACGTAATAAATTTGTAAGGAGTGAGTCCGTTGTTGGAAAATTTGAGACGCGAAGTTTACGAAGCAAACATCATGCTGCCGAAATTGTCTTTGGTGAATTTCACGTGGGGCAACGTCTCCGGCATTGATCGCGAAAAAAAATTGTTCGTCATAAAACCGTCGGGCGTCGAATACGAAAAACTTTCGCCGGAAAATATGGTCGTCGTGAATCTTTCGGGCGAAGTGGTCGAGGGCGATTTGAGACCTTCAAGCGACACTTTAACGCACATGGTGCTTTATAACGAGTTCCCGAATATCGGCGGCATTGTTCACGTTCATTCGCCGTGGGCGACGGCTTTTGCGCAAGCCGGCATTGACATTGAAGCTTTCGGCACGACGCACGCCGATGTTTTTTATGGCGCGGTACCTGTCTCCGACGCATTGACCAAAGCCGAAATTGACGACGCTTACGAGGAAAATACCGGCAAAGTTATCGTGCGCACCTTCCGCGAAAGAAATATTGATCCCGACGCAGTGCCCGCAGTTCTCGCCAGACAACATGGTCCTTTCGCGTGGGCAAAGACGCCGATTAAAGCCGTGGAAGTCGCCAAAACTTTGGAAGTCGTCGCGGAGATGAATTATCGTGTCCTGCAGTTGACGCGCGCCGATTCTCGTGTGCCGCAATATCTGCTTGACAAGCACTACTTCAGAAAACACGGCAAGAACGCTTATTACGGGCAAGAAAAATAATTTCGGAGGGAATTTTATGACGGATGAATTTCGCAGAATTCGCATCAAAGGCATCGGGCAAGCCGAGCAGGCTCCCGATTTGATTGTGTTGTCGTTGACGTTGACCGCGCAAAATGTTGAATACGCCGCCGCCGTAAAAATCGGCAGTCAACAGCTTGAAATGCTCCGTGAGGCGATTGTTGAGGCAGGTTTCAAAGCCGACGACTTGAAGACGACAAATTTTGATGTGCGTGCCGTTTATGAGGACGAGGAGCGTCGCGAAGGCAATTCCAAACGTTATCGCCAAGTTCTAATCGGATTTGAGTGCCGTCACGATTTGAAACTTGAATTCGCTTTCAACAACGACAAACTCAACGCGGCGATTGATACCATTGCAAAATGCCTGTCCGAGCCGAAAATTTCTATCGCGTTCACCTTGAAGGACACCGACGCTTTTGTTGAGAAACTTTTGAAATCTGCTGCCCGCGATGCCAAACGCAAAGCCAGAACTCTCTGCGCGGCGTCCGGCGTCAAACTCGGCAAGCTGATTGATATTGACTATTCGCGCGACGAGGTCATTGTCCGCCACGAAGTCAATTTTGCGCCGCAAGCTGTGCTCGGCTGTTCAACCGACAAATCGTTTGATTTTCAGCCCGACGACGTTCGCGCGAGTGACACCGTTGAATTTTTGTGGGAGATTGAGTAAATGGCGCGGCAAATTAAATTCACAATCGGCGGATTTTTCAACGGCTACAAAACTGTCGAAATCGCCGTATGGGGCAGCAAAGTCACCTGCAAAATTTTGCGCGACGGTCTGTTAAACGTCGACAAGAAAAATTTTCACGCTCCCGAAATTTCCGCTGAACACTTTGCAAAACTCGACGCGCTGAATATTTTTGCGTGGGAACAAAATTATTCGGCGGACTCTGACGACGACACGCATTGGACGCTGATTTTTTCGGAAGGCAAAAAAATTTATCGCGGTCGCGGATCGAATGCTTATCCTGAAAATTTTGAGCGGTTTTTGGATTGGCTCGACGAATTTTTTCCTACGCTTGAATTTGTTGACCGCAAACGGCTTGAGCGCGTGACGATTGAGCATTCCGACGAGACTTTGACGCTTGACCGCCGCGAAAAAACTTTGACGCTCGACAAGAAAAATTCTCGGCACATTTACAGCGTCGACGACGATGAAAAAATTTTCGACACGTGCCAACATTTCATTGACGGCATTGACAAAACCGACCTTGACGACGATTCAAGCTCGCGGGCGAAATTTGAACTCGTTCGACACGGCGGAGCAGTCGAAACTTTCACGACGCTTTACAACGAAAATTTTTTGCCGGGACTTACGAATTTCCTCAACAAAATTCGCGACTTGATGATTGATTTGACGGCGGAGATTTTCACGCCGGAACCTGTCGAAATTGCGCCGCGCGAAGGCAAATACATTTTCTGCAAAGTTCAGTTCAAGGGCAGTTATAAATCTTACACTTATCAAGCCGACGACGAGACGCTTGCAGTCGGCGATATTGTCGACGTGCCCGTTGGACGCAACAACGACATCACGCAGGCTAAACTTGTCGAGATCGGCTACTTCGACGAATACGAGGCTCCTTTTCCAATCGACAGGATAAAAAAAATTATCGGCAAGCACACCGCCGACGCGTGGGAAAATCTTTAACTTTGGGGGAATTTTTATGGGCAGAATCGCTGTTGAAATTATTCCGCGCGACGAGTCAAGTCTTCGGGCGGACATCGACATTATAAAAAAATATTCGCAAGTTGACTGCGTGAACATTCCCGACTTGATGAGCTTTGAATTGCGTCCGTGGCAAGCCGCCGAATTCACGCAACCTGCATTGCCGACGATACCGCACGTTCGAGCAATGGACATCGACCTTTCAAAGCCGCTGCCAATGCGTGAAGACTTCATCAAGTTTGGAATTCGCGAGGTGCTGATTATCGCGGGCGACCCGCCGAAAGATTTAACGCGCACTGTTTATCCGACGGAGACAATCGACGTGATTCGCAAGTTCCGCGACGAGTTGCCCGAAGTGAAAGTTTACGCCGGCATCGATCAATATCGCAGCGGCATTCGCGAGGAACTTTATCGCGTCGAACGAAAAGCTCAAGCGGGAGCGTCGGGCTTTTTCACGCAACCTTTCTTCGATATGCGTTTCCTGGAAATGTACGCCGATTTGCTTGACGGTCACGAAATTTATTGGGGAGTGTCGCCGGTTTTGAGCAATCGTTCCAAAAGTTATTGGGAGATAAAAGACAAAGCCGTCTTCCCGAAAAATTTTCAGCCGACAATGGATTGGAACATTGCGCTTGCCAAAAAAGTTATCGAGTTCATCAAAAGTTCAAGCGGCGGACTTTACTTCATGCCGATAACGATTGACATTGCCGACTTGTTGCCGCGAGTGTTTTAGATGTGCGCTTGGACGCGCTGATTCAATTAGGAATTAGGAATGAGGAATTGAATCAACGTGAGCGGCTGAAGTTGTCGAAAACTCTGCATCGCTCCGCGCGTAGCGGTGCCTTTTCTTTTTGCTACTTTTTCTTTGGGCACGCAAAGAAAAAGTAGATCCTAAAAAATCAAAAGAAATTTACATGCCAAATCATCAGCAAAGCCTTATCACGCAGGCAAGACTGACAAATAAAACCGTGGCGGTGTACATCATGCGAACGGCTTCGAGAATGTGCTCCGCCTCTAAAATTTCGTTCGGTTCGCCCATGTACGCGCGGAAATGTGGTTTGCCGAAATAATAATTCGTGCCGCCGAGCCGAATGTTCAACGCACCCGCAACAGTCGCCTCTGCCCAACCGCCGTTCGGACTTGGATGCTTATTTGCATCGCGTTTCATCATGTCGAAGGCATTGCGATAATCCAAACCTAAAATAATCGCCGCGCCGATAAACAATATGCCCGTCAGCCGCGCAGGAATATAATTTGCAACGTCGTCAAGTCGAGCCGCCGCGTGTCCGAAAAAAATATATCTCTCATTCATGTAGCCGAGCATCGAATCCATCGTGTTAATCGCTCTGTAAACAACGGCAAGCGGCAATCCGCCAATCGCGAAATAAAACAGCGGCGAAATCACTCCGTCAACGGTATTTTCCGCAACAGTTTCGACAGTGGCGCGAGCAACTTCCGATTCGTTGAGATTTTGAGTGTCGCGACCGACAATCCAACTTACTCTGTTCCGTGCGTGAGGTAAGTCGTCGTCTTCAAGCAACAGATAAATTTCGCGTGCGGCGTCTGCCAAACTGCGCGGGCTAATCATGAAACTCAACACCAACGCTTGAATAAAAATCTGCGCGGCAAGATTCGGAGCGTCGTGCGAAAAAGTTTCAATACCTAAGCCGACAAAATAAGCGATGCTGACGACTGCACCGACGAGCATTCCGCCCTTGAAACTTTTCCATAACGGGCTGTCTTTGTCGCGGCGCAAAATTTTTTCAAGCAGAGAAATCAAGTTGCCCATCAATACGACGGGATGAAATTTGCTGCGCGGGTCGCCAATCAGCGCGTCAATCAGCAGTGCGACGACTGCCACAATCATCGGGCTCATTCAATCAATCTCCATAAAATTTTTTTGCAACGATATTCTGTCGACGACGCGAATTTTCCTGCGAAAGGAAGTTTTTATTTGAAACGATTAATCGTGAACGCGGACGACTTCGGGCGGCATGAGCTGATAAATCGTGCGGTGGAGCGTGCATTCAATTTCGGCTGCTTACGTTCGGCAACGGTGATGACAGGCGGCATTGCCTTCGACGACGCAATCAAACTCGCGAAAAAAATTCCTGGCTTAGGCGTCGGACTGCACTTGACGCTTGCAAACGGCAACCCGATACTTCCGCCGAAAGAAATTCCTACGCTGGTCACGGCGCAGGGATTTTTTCATGCAGACTACGTCACGTTCTTAAAAAAATATTTGCGCGGAAAAATTTCGTTGGCTGAAGTGCGTTCGGAACTCGCGGCGCAGTTTGAAAAATTTCAGCGGACAGGTTTGAAATTGTCGCACGTCGACAGCCATCAACATCTGCACCACGTGCCCGGCATAATCGAAATCGTTTTGGAGTTGGCAGAGGCGGCAGGCGTCAGTTCAATGCGAATTGCGGGCACGAAAATTTTTGACGGCGAATTGAACAGCATCGGCAAATTCATCGGACGGATTGGTTTAGGCTCGTTGGCGAAGTTCGCGGCTCATTGTGCGCACAAAAAAAATTTCGTCACGCCCGAACATTTTGCGGGAATTGTCGCAGGCGAATCGGTCGACGAAAATTTTTTGCTCAAGCTGATTGAAAAACTTCAAGACGGCACGACGGAGGTTATGTTGCATCCCGGCACCGACAATAAAATTTTGCGCGACTTCTGCAGTTGGAATCACGATTTTGAATTGGAGCTTGCCGCCGTCACGTCAAAGCGTGTGCTGAATCTGCTTGACAAGCAAAACGTCGCCGCGATAAACTTTGGCGCGTTGAGGTGATTTAATGAAACGCGAGAGGCTTTTGGAAATAATTCGATTCTGTTTCGTTGGCGGCATATCATTTTTAATGGACTACTCATTGCTCTTCGCGCTGACGGAATGGGCAGGAATTTATTATCTGTATTCGTCGGCGATCTCGTTCAGCGTGACGGTCGTGTTCAATTATTGGCTGTGCGTCATCTACGTTTTCAAAGGCGCGGGCAAACAATCTGCGCGGCAAGCGACGATTTTTTTTGTCACGGGCGCAATCGGACTCGCGCTCAATCAATTTTGCATGTGGTTTTTCGTGGCGGTGGCGGGACTTCATTACATGCTTGCCAAAATTTTCGCAACGGCTATCGTGACGATTTGGAATTACTTCACGAAACGCAAGGCGGTATTCGGTTGAGAGGTGTTGACGTTGGCAAAAACGTTTGATTTTATGTGAGATTAATTTCTGCGCGGCGTGCCACAAAAAAAGAAAGGGTGAAATATTTATGTCAATCGTTAGATTTGTGATAAACGAACCGTTGCCGCCGACTGAATCGGAGATAAAAAAATTCAAAGAACGTGCGCTGAAGGAATTGGCGGAGCTTGACGACTTGAACGAAAAAATTTTGCTCGACGACTGCCCAGAATTAACCGACGAACAGCTCGCAAGGTTAATGCCCGTTTATTCGCGGCGAAATGAAAATTTTTGTGAGGTTTCAAATGGCTAAAGTTTCAGTGCTGATTTTGGCGAAGAACGAGGAAAAATTTATCGGCGCGTGCATTCGGAGCGTTAAAGATTTTGCGGACGAGATAATTGTTATTGACGACTTCAGCACCGATTCGACTGCCGACATTTCCCGCGAATTGGGCGCACGAGTGATTCAACGCGGCTTGAACGGAGATTGGGGCGGGCAACAAACTTTTGCGATTCAGCAGGCGAAATGCGATTGGGTTTTTTTTATTGACGCTGATGAACGAGCCACGCCCGAACTTTCCGCCGCGATTAAAAAAATTCTTGCGGGCGATGATAAAAATTTTGCTTATCGGACGGCTCGTTTGAGTTATTTTTGGGGACAACCTTTAAAACACGGCGGCTGGTTCCCGGATTATGTCACGCGACTTTTTCCGACGGCGGGCAGTTACGTCACGGGCTTTGTTCACCCGCAAATTCATCACACGTGCGTTGAAAAAGACTTCGCCGAGTCCGCGTATCTCGTCCACTATCCTTATCGCGATTGGAATCACTATTTCAACAAGCTGAACTTTTACACGACGCTTGCGGCTAAAAAAATGCACGAGCAGGGAAAATCGGCGGGAATTGTCGATATGATTTTGCATCCGCTCTGGGCAAGTTTTCGCATGTATTTTTTGCGCGGCGGCTTTTTGGACGGGCGGATTGGTTTTGTATTGGCGGGCTTCCATTATTTCTACACGATGGCGAAATACGTCAAGCTCTACTATTACGGCAAGGAAAATGTTCACGTCACGGAGCAAGCGTGACGCTTGACCCAACGATCGCGCTCAAGCTTTTGACAACCGCAATTAATCGCCGCGTTTAAAATTTTTTGCAAAGGAACTCATGATGTTTAAAAATATTTTAGTCAATGCGCTGGTCAATCTCGGCGACGTGGTGCTGACGACTTCGGCTCTCTCGCTAATCAAAAAAAATTTTCCCGACGCGCGAATCACAATGCTCGTAAAGCCCGTCGTCAAGGACGCAGTGATTGATAATCCCGTCGTCGACGATGTGATTGTCCTCGATTATCGCGCGAAGGAAAATTCTTTCAAAAAGATGCGTGAACTCGTCAAGGAGATTCGGCGACGGAAATTTGATTTGGCAATTTCATTCGACCGCAAACTTCGACCCGCGCTGATAACTTTTTTCGCACGAATTCCGCGCAGAGTTTGTCCGACAAAAGTTTTCGACGACAACAAAAGCCGCGTGACATTTTTTTACACCGACGTTGTGGAAATTTCTCACGACCTCAACAAAACTTTGCAAGCCGAGACTTATCAAGAGATCGTCCGAAAATTTTTTAAGATTGACGGTCACGAGACGCCAAAATTTCCGAAAAAAAAATCGCTCGTTGCCGACGAGCTGATTAATCGTCTGCCGCGTGCAAAGTTCAAAATCGCGCTGTGTGTCAAAGGAACTTTTCCGCTCAAGACGTGGAGCAAAGAATATTTCGCCGAAGTCGTCCGCGAGTTGCGCAGTCATTATGACGCGGCATTTTTTATCGTCGGTGCGCCAAATGACAGAACTTATGCCGATGAAGTTATCGCGGAAATTGGCGGCGGCGTGGAAAATTTTTGCGGAGAGACTTCGCTGACTGACCGATTTGTTTATCACCGTCGACACGGGAGCCACGCACATTGCCGCGACGACCGGCGTTAAAATGGTCACGATGTATGGTTGCACGAGTCCCGACCGTTGGCACCCGATTAATCCGAATGCCGTTGCTTTGACGAGCCGCGAATCTTGTTGCCCGTGCACGAAAAAAACTTGTGATAATCCGCTCTGCTTAAAAAATGTCACGCCCGCGCAGGTTTTAGACGCCGCGACAAAATTTTTGAACTAAAAAATCTCCGCCCTGATTATTTTTTCGATTTATTCAGTTCGTGACGCACTTGACTGTAGATTAGCATCGTGAATATGAACGTGCCGCCGATAATGTTGCCCAAACCTGTCGGAATTAAAAATCGGAAGAAATATTCTGCAAAATCTGCGTCGCCGTCGATAACTTCATAAGCCATTTCGCACGAGCCGACAACAACGTGTGAGAAGTCGCCGAGCGCGATAAAATATATGAAAACCATTATCGTTATAAAGCGGAAATATCTTGTCTGCGGCGCAATCCAAACGAGTGCGGCAATTATTATTCCCGCCGGGATGCCACGCACAACGTTGTCAATCGCGGGCAATCGCATAATGTGCAAAGCTAATTCGTGCAACGCGCTTGCCAATTTTGGCGACACAGCATAATCACTTGACATAAACGCCGCCGATATTGCCGTGCCGACCACGTTGAAAAATAAGACCGTGCTCCACAGGCGCAGGACTTTCCAAAGTCTCTTCCACGAAAATTCGCTGAACAACGGCACCATTGTCGTTATCGGGTTTTCGGTGAAAAGTTGCATTCTGCCGAGGATCACGATTAAAAAGCCCGTCGTGTAGCCCAAACTTGAAATCAACGGCTCGAATTGCGAGTCGCCCATGTGCATGTGAAATACCGCTCTGAAAAAAAACGAGAACGACACGAAAATTCCCGCCGCCAATGCCGAAAATGCCAGTGCGCTGAACGAACGTTCCAATTCTTCTTCGCCTTCCTGCCGAATTATCTTGAACAAAATTTGCGGCTCCATTGCGGCGTGTTCCCAAAGGACGTTCTGTTCTCTCAACGGCAATTTCTTTACAAAATCATCTTCGCGCAATTCGATTCCTCCGAAAAATTTTTTGTCGCCATTGTACCCGCCCGAAAACTCTTCGTCAACAAAAAAACTCGACGTTGCGCACAATGATGTTTCGCGATAAAATTGCATCCGAAAAAATTTGTGAGGACGTTTGAATGAAAATTTGCTTGCTGATAAAAGATTTTGCTGTCGGAAAAAAATTTCTGCCGGACGGACGACCGACTAAGAGCGGCGCAGAAATTCACGGAGAAAATCACGCGTTGCAACTGATAAAGCTCGGTCACCGCGTTACGCTCATGACTAAGAAAAGATTTTTTCACACGGCGGCACGAGAAAATTTCAACGGAATTGATTTGATTCGACTGCACCCGCCGCTAAGATGGCTGGAAATTTTTTTGCGCCTTTTGACGACGCACAACGACATTGACGCGTTTTACATCATCGGCACGCCGAAATTTTCAGTCTGGGCAATTCTCTTTGCGCGACTTTTTCACAAGCCCGTGACGTTGGCATTGACCGGCAAGGCAGAAATTTTCAGCGCGGATAATTGGCGGAACAAAATTTTCGCGACGTGCACGCATTACATTGCCACGACAAAAGAAATTCGCGACGGTTTCATTAAAAACGGCGGCATTGCTCCCGAAAAAATTTCAATCCTTCCGCACGGCATCGACACAAAAAAATTTCCGCAGTCGAATGAGTTGCGGAGGCGTGAATTAAAAATTTCTCGCGGCGTCAATCCCGAAAGCAAAGTTTTGCTTTTCTGTGCAAGAATCGTCAAAGATAAGGGCGTAGACACTTTGCAGGACGTTTGGAAAATTTTGCACCGAAAATTTCCCGACGCGCTGTTATTCGTCGTTGGCGGCGGCTTGAATCATTTGCTGGACGAACTGCGCACGTTATCAGCCGAGCTTGACGATTCAATCAAAGTTATCGGCGAAGTCGACGCGCCGCAGGAATTTTATCGGCTTGCAGACGTTTATATTTTCCCGTCGCGACATGAAGGCTTGCCGACATCACTGCTTGAGGCTATGGCGAGCGGACTTCCTTCCGTCACGAGCGACATCGGCGGTTGCGAGGACGTGATAGAAAACGGCGTGAACGGTTACAGAGTTTATTCGGAGGACGCGGCGGCATTTGCCGAAAAAATTTCCGAGCTCTTCCTTGACGACGAGCGACGAAAAATTTTCGGTGAACGTGCCGCAAAATTAATCCGTGAGACCTGCGACTTTGAAACCGTCATTCCGAAATTGGCAGAAATTATCGCGAAGACTTAGAAAATTTTATCTGCAATACAAAACGCATTCACAATGACTCGGACAGAAATAACTCAAACCGAAATTTCTAAAGGTTTCCCTATTCTTATCGTTGAACAAATAATCTGTGCAATCGATTCGATAATGGCGAAACTTGAATTCGTAATCGGAACGGAGAGACTTGACATAATTTGCAAGCGTCCACAAATCTTCCCGTTTATGATAAGCACTTATCGCCATCTTCGGCTTGCAACGTTTAATCGTCTGCGCCGCACCGTGCAACATGTCGAGTTCCGCGCCTTCAATGTCGAGTTTGATGTAGTCGACGCGTGGCAAATTTTTCCGCAAAACGTAAGTGTCGAGGTCGATGAATTTCGCCGTCAACGTGCCGTTTGGGTTTTTACGACTGCCGGGACCTGCCCAAATATAAGACGCTTCATTTTCTTGATTGCTCAAGCCGAGATTTTCAATGGTAAAGGCATTGCCCCCCCCCCAATTTCTTTTTCTGCACGATTCAGACAATTTCTGTAGTTGTCGGCGTTCATCTCGAAAGCGTAAACTTGTGCGCCCTGTTTAGCAAAATCAGCCGAAGTCGCGCCGTCAAATGCTCCGCCGTCAATGGCAATGTCGCCTTTGGCGGGAATAAAACCTTCAAGAAAATATTGCGGTTCGGGAGCAAACCGGAAGTCGTTCAAAACGTTGGTGACCCTTGCCGTCATGTACGCGCGAAAGGCAATTTTGGATTCTTCATCGGCGAGCAACTCGTGAACTTCGTAGAGCGCGGGCAAATTTTTCATGTACAAATCGTAAGTGTTTTCGGCATTGGCTCTGCCGTTGTTGAAAAACATTTTCGTGCCGCGAGCTTTGAAATAATCCATAAACATCAGTTGGAAGAAGCCGCCTTCCGACACGAACATAAACCCGGGTTTTGGCTCCACGGTATGGAATTCCTCTAACGCGACGAGCTGTTCGCCGGCTTCAGGCTCAAAAGTTTTGTCACCCTTGTTCATGACGCAGAGACAACTCAAATTGAGTCTGTGATCTTTGAAAAACTTGCGCATGAATTGAAGTTTGGAGAGGTCGTTGAGAAACACGCCGCAGGGAATTTTTTTGTCGGCAAGGTATTTCATCGTCTGCGAATACATGCTCCCGTGCCAATCGGAAAGCATTTTGATAAAATCGAAAGTCATTGTAAAATCTCCTTTGAAATTATTGCAACCGGCTATGAAAATTTTTTTGATTATAATGTGCCGAATTCTTTTTGGCAAAAAATTTTTCGTGTAAGGCGAGCGGTGACTATTTTGGCGGCGTCGGCTATCAGTGCGTTGTCAAACTTTGCGTCGGGCTTATTGCGGCGCGTCATAATCGCGATAATTATCGGCTTGCGATTCGGCGGATAAACGACGGCAATATCGTTGCGCGTGCCGTAGTTGCCACTGCCGCTCTTGTCAAGAACACGCCAATCTTTCGGGACGCCGGCTCTTATCAATTCATCGGTCACGGCATTATCGCTCATCCACGTCGCCAACAGAAATTTTTTGTCGTCGCTCAAAAGATCTCGCAGAAGATAAATTTCCAAATCCTTTGCAAGTTGTCGCGGCGTGCTCGTGTCGTCGATACTGTCCGGCGAAAAAATATTCATCTCCGGTTCAAGCCGCGCAGGTTCGGTCACGTTGTCGCCAATTTCGCGAAGACTTGCTTTGAAATTTTCAACACCGCCCAATTCGCGCAAAATCAAATTCGCGGCAGTGTTATCGCTGACTCTGACAGCCGCCTCGCAAATTTCGGCAAGCGTCATTCCGTCGGCGACGTGATTCTTTGTTATCGGCGCGTAGGATAAAATTTCTTCCTCCGAAAAAAATTTCCGCTCGTTGAGTTCGTCGAGAGTTTTCAGCTTGAGAAGTGCGGCGACGCTCAAAACTTTATGCGTTGAACAGTAAGCGAATCTTTTATCGGCGTGATAGAAAATTTCGCGGCGAGTGCTCGTGTCAAGGACGTAAACGCCGATTTTCGCGTCGTATTTTTTCTCAAGTTCGCGGAAGGTTGCGGCTTGCGCAGTGTTGACGGTGAAAATTATCAGCGTTGCCGTCAAGACGATTAAAAATTTTTTCAAGGGCATCAATCTCCGATTCGGATTATAAAAAATTTTTCGCGAGGTGACAGCATGGACGACAACAAAATTTATCAGGCGGAACTCAAACGCGCTCTGAAATTGCAACGCAGTGTCACGTTCGCGGAAAGTTGCGGCTTGCGCAGTGTTGACGGTGAAAATTATCAGCGTTGCCGTCAAGACGATTAAAAATTTTTTCAAGGTTGCCAAGCTCCGATTCGGATTATAAAAAATTTTTCGCGAGGTGACAGCATGGACGACAACAAAATTTATCGCGCTGAACTAAAACGCGCTTTGAAATTGCAACGCAGTGTCACGAAAATTTTTGAGATGGCGGAAGCTTGCGGCTTACTTGAACTCGTCGGCGAAGAAGTTCAGGCGGAAGAAATTTTGACGGCGGGCAATTCGTTCTTCGACAAAAATTATTTCGGGACGCGCGTATTGATTCTTGCACCGCATCCCGACGACGAAATCAACGTTGCGGGCAACATGATTCTCAATTTGGCGGCGGCGAAGGCTGAAATTTTCGTTGCATACTCGACAAACGGCGACTTTGAATTTTCGGCGGACGTTCGCGCAAAAGAGGCTGTTGACGCTTTGAAAATTCTCGGCGTGCCAAGCGAACGAATAATTTTTCTCGGCTACGGCGACACTTACAACGGTCACGGCAAACCGCACATTTTTTCCGCCACGACGCCGACAACTTCGCCTGCCGGTCACAATGAGACTTATGCGCCGCAAAATTTCGTTGACTACGCGAAAAAAACTTTCGGGCAACACAGCTCATACACCCGCGAAAATTTCAAACGTGATTTGAAAAGTCTTCTGCTTGAGCTTAGGGCGAACATAATTTTTTGCGTCGACTTTGACAGCCACGCCGATCACCGCGCGTTGTCGATTCTGTTTGAGGAAGTCATGGGCGAAATTTTGACGGAGCGCAGCGATTATCGTCCCGAAGTCTACAAAAAATTTGCATACGCGACCGCATTCACTGCCGCGCCCGATTTTTACGACATCAACCTTCGCGCGACGAAAAAGCCTAAGCTCGGCGAAACGGACACTTACGACTTTGATTTGATTGACCGCGCAAATTACGTTTGGGAAAATCGCGTGCGGTTTCCTGTCGCCGAAAGTTGCCGTCAAACTCTGCTCAAGGACAATCCGCTTGCCGAGGCAATTTTTGCGCACAAAAGTCAACGCAACGAGTGGAATGCCCTGCGAATTCTGAACAGCGACGAAATTTTTTTTGAACGACGAACCGACAGCCAGACGTTTGCCGCGCAGATAAATGCCACGTCCGGCGACGCTGATAAGGTTCGCGACTTCAAACTGATTGACACGGACGACATTGACGCTTGCCCGCCGAAATTCGCGAAAAATCTTTGGCAACCTTCGCGCGACGACAATCAGCGGAAAATTTTTTTCACGTGGGACGAGCCGATTCAAGTTCAACGAATCGTCATTTACGGCAACGCGCTCGACGAGGAGCCCGCGAAAATTTCTCTGCGCCTGGAGCTCGCAAATGCCCGTACAATTGTTGACAAGTCGGGAATTTATTTGGATAATGTTAAGCACTTCGACGCGGAGCTTTTGAATCGCGGACGACCGCTCGTAATCGACACGGAAAAAATTTTTGTGACGCGTGCAGAAATTTCAATCGTCGACGCCGGAAAAAATTTCGGACTCTCGGAAGTCGAATTCTTCGCGAACATTGAGCCGTTGCACAAAATTCCGCCGTTCATCAAGCTGATCGTCGGCGACAACTTTTTTTACCGTTGCGCCGTGCCGAACGAGATTGACAAGGTTTCAATCGGGCTTTATCGTTTCCACGTTGATTCGCCCGTGAAAATCACTGCGACTGCCGGCGACGAAGAGATTCTGTCGGAAATTTTCACGGACTATTTGATTCTCAACTTCGGCAAGGCGTCGGAGATTGTGTTGACGGCGGAAGTTGTCGGCACGGACATTTACGACCGCGCAATCATTCGACGCGTCGGCGATTTGGCGCAGATTCAGCTGAAAATTTGGCAATGGATCGATAAGTTGCGCGTACATAAAATTCGGAAGGTTGACAGATGATTTTTCTGCAACGCTTGAACGCAGTAACCATTTTAGGAGCTGTTGGTAAAATCACGTTGAATAGAATCGAGACCCGGTCGACAGGGATGTCGACCGCCGCCGACCGCGTCGCGTGACGCGACGACAGGCGGATAAAGCGTCTTTCTTTTTGCTACTTTTTCTTTGACGCCGACAAAGAAAAAGTAGATCCTAAAAAAAATTAAAAGCAATCGCAGGTTGAACCTAGTGAAGTCACCCAATGCGCGGCAAACAAAATTCGGAAGGTTGACAGATGACCGATATGTTGACAATTAACGAGGAACTTTTCATCGGATCGGGCGGACATCAAGCAACGTACATTCACCCGATTGACGCCACCAAGTGCATAAAAATTCCGCACGCTCAAGACGACGGCGACGTTCGCAAGGAAATGCGTTATCGGCGAATTTGCGCGAAGAAGTTGGCGAAATCAAAGCTCGTCACGGAATTTGACAGTCGAAACGAATTTGGGACTCGGCTACGTCTTTGAACGCGTGCTTGACTTCGACGGCAAAACAAGTCGCGACATGAAAAAATTTCTGCCGACAACACGTCCCGATGCTCAAACGCTCCAACGTATTTGGACAATCTTGCTAAACTTCAAATCGGACTTCCTGCACGAGAACATTGCAATCGTAGACACGGACATCACAAATTTCATGGTGCAGGAGCCAAAGCCCGGCGTTTATCGCGTGCGAATCGTCGACAACATCGGCACGCCCGTATTAATCCCGCTGGTCTATTGGTTTGAATTCGCGGCGGCGTGGAAGGCAAAACGTTACTGGAACAGAATCGTCACGTGGCTCGCGGAAAATTATTCGGAAGTCATTCCGCCGGAATTGGCAGATCAACTGCGGGCAGTTTAATCGGCGGCAATTTATGATAGAATGACTTGCCGCTCGAATCGGGCGGTGATTCAAATGCAGTACAGGAGGTTCATTTTAATGGGAAAAATTTATGGCAGCGTCACGGAATTGATTGGCGGCACGCCGATTCTTGACGCGAAAAATTTTGCTAAAGCAGTCAACTTCAACGGTCGACTTCTCGTCAAGCTGGAGTATTTCAATCCCGCCGGCTCCGTGAAGGATCGAATTGCAAAGGCGATGATTGAACGTGCTGAACGTGACGGCAAATTAAAGCCCGGTTCCGTGATTATCGAGCCGACTTCGGGCAACACGGGCATCGGTTTGGCAAGCGTGGCGGCGGCAAAAGGTTATCGTGCGATTTTCACCATGCCCGAAACGATGAGCGTTGAACGTCGTCAACTGCTCAAAGCTTACGGCGCGGAGATCGTTCTCACTGAAGGTGCCAAAGGCATGAAAGGTGCCATTGCCAAAGCAAACGAATTGGCACAAGAAATTCCGAACGCGTTCATTCCGTCGCAATTCACCAATCCCGCCAATCCTGCTGCTCACGAGGCATCAACCGGCCCGGAAATTTGGAGCGATACTGACGGTGCGGTTGAAGTTTTTGTCGCGGGTGTCGGTACAGGCGGAACTTTGTCGGGCGTCGGAAAATTCCTCAAGTCGAAAAATCCTGCCGTGAAAGTTGTCGCGGTTGAGCCTGCAACGTCGCCTGTCCTGTCGCAAGGCAAATCGGGTGCTCATAAGATTCAAGGCATCGGCGCGGGATTCGTTCCCGAAACTCTTGACACGACGATTTACGATGCGATTGTTCCCGTCGCCAACGAAGACGCGTTCAAATGCGGCAGAGAATTTGCTCGTGCGGAAGGCGTGCTTGTCGGAATATCTGCGGGTGCGGCACTTGCGGCGGCGATTGAACTAAGCAAGCGTGACGAATTCGCGGGCAAAACTTTTGTCGCATTGTTGCCCGATACCGGCGACCGTTATCTTTCCACTAGTCTGTTCACCGACTAAAAATCTTTCAACCACATAAAAAATCAGCCTCGATCAATTTCGAGGCTTTTTTGTTTGAAATTTGGAAGGTGTCAATTTATCTTCACGACATGCTGATTTTTAAAATCTCTTCAAACTTTTGCTCCAACCGGCGGCAATATTTCATCGGATCAAGGGCTTCCGACTGCAGGAACATGTTGCGCAGATTTTTATGCAACAAGTCAAGCGTCTCCGTGTCATTGGCAAGTGCAACGGCGCGACTGATATATTCTTCAACGGAATTGACGGACAAATCGCCCAAGCCGACACTCTCCAGAATGCTCTTGCCGAATCGCGTGCTGTGTCTGTCGCTGTAGAAATTCACGACGGGAACGCCCATATACAGCGCGTCAAGAGTCGTCACTCCGCCGACGTAAGGATACGAATCCAACATGATGTCGACTTGACTTATCGCGCCGAAATATTCATGCATGGCAGGACGGAAGATAACGCGTTCCATGTCGCAACCGAGTTCCTTGAGTTTGTCATAAATCGCGTCTTGCGTGTTGTTGCTGATGAATTCTTGCGCCCGCATCAAAAGTTTGGCACCGGGCACGCGATGTAAAATTTCCGTCCAAATTGCAAGCATATCGTCGTTAATCTTCATGTAGCGACAAATCGTCCCGAAAGTCACGTAACCGTTTTTAATGCAAGGTGCGCCTTTTGGAATCGGTAAATCTTCGCGGCGGGCGTAGGAAAATTGCGCGGGCATGTACAAAAATTTTTCGCTGAAATATTTTTCGTTAAGTCCGGGCGGATCAAGAACTTTGTCGCTGATAAAGTAGTCAATCGCCTTTAGCCCGGTCGTCGACATGTAACCGATGCCGCTGATTTGCACGGGCGCAGGACGATATGCCAACGCAGGCAAGCCGTTGTAACCGGTGTGACCCGCCAAATCGACGGCGATGTCAATTTCGTCGTCGTGAATTTTTTTGGCAAGCTCCTCGTCGGAAAGTTCGTGCACGTCGACAAAATGTTCAATGCCGCGCCGATAAAGTTCTGTGTACTCGTCGTTATCGTTTTCCTTGTTGCGGCTGTAGCAGGTGATCTCGAATTTTGAACGGTCGTGGCAAGTCATAAAGCCGAAGACTACCGAAAACGCCGCGTGCTTGCGAAAATCGCCGGAAATGTAACCGACTTTGATTCGCTCATGCCGCTTATGATACGTCGTGAACTGTTTGATGTCGTCGAAAAATTTTTGGTAGTCCAAATGCGGCGCGGCAAGATCTTCGCCGGAAATATCCAAAAAATGCAGAGAAAGAATTGCGCTGTCGTAAAGCTCCAATTTGCGTTGACGCGTCTCGGCATATTCAAAAGCCCGCTCGTAATTTTCCACCGCCTCGACGTGGCAACCGTTTGCCTGCGCGAATTTGGCAAGCTTGCTGTGAAGTTCGGCGTAGAAGTTTCCGGGATAATTTTCCGCCTGTCCCGCCGGTGAATAGAGATAATCAATCGCCCTACGCATCGCTTGATATGAGCCGGCATTGTCGTCCAGATGAAAACGTCTGTCGGCAATCGTCACGAATAATTTAACGTCACGCACCGATTCAACCTGCGCGGCAAGTTCGGCGTAATAAACAGTGCGTTTGAAGTCCACGCGATGATATTTGCTCTCGCCGTTCTTGTCTTCCAACGCAACGTATTCCGCCGCGCGATGATAATATGCTTGAGCAAGACGTTCGGTGATTGGCGCAGGCTCCTGCGGAAAATCGGGCAGAGGCTGTCCGTTAATCCATGCGTTGAAAATTTTCTCATAAGCGTGTTCAATCTCGCCCATGTAAATCGCGTCTTTCATGACGGGCGACTCTTCCATTTTCCGCCGAATAATCAAATGATATTCGCGCAACCGCTCACGGTCATTGGCAAGCTCCACGGCTTTTTGAACGTATTCATCGGCACTGAAGGCACACAGCTCCTCAAGCCCGATATTTTTCAGCAGAGAGTAGCCGAATCGCGAATTGTGACGTTCGCCGACGAGAGTTATCACGGGCACGCCCATATACAACGCATCGCAAGTCGTTCCGCCGCCGGGATATGGAAACGTGTCCAACGCAATGTCAGCACGATTGTAACAGCGCACGTAGTCCACCTCGAAAGGTTCGCAGTCCACGCGGTCAAGGTCAATGCCGGCAGCCTTCATGCGTTCGCGAACAGAATCGCCGCCGTGATTTTCGTTGAAGACTTTGTTTTTAAGATACAGTCGCGAATCGGGAACGGCATCCAAAATTTTCGCCCAAAGTCGGAGCATCTCGTCAGTTACTTTGCTGAAATTGTTAAAGCTCACGAACGTGACGTAACCGGTTTTCGCACAAGCCGCCGGCTCAATCGGATAAGCCAAATCGTGCCAAACGTAGCAGAAGTGACTGTGTTGCAGGCGCAGAATTTTTTCCGTGAAAAATTTTTCGTTGAGACCTTCCGGGTCGGTGAACTTGTCGGCAAGAAAATAATCGATCGTGTCAAGCCCGGTCGTGTCAATGTAGCCAATGCCGCTGATTTGAATCGGCGCGGGCTTGTACGCCATCACGTTCAGCGAATTGTTCGCCGTATGTCCCGCAAGGTCAACCAGAATGTCAATCTCGTCCTCAAAAATTTGCTCGGCGACTTCCTTTGCACGTTTGTCGAGAATGTCGCGTAAACAAGTCACCGTTGCCGCAAATTGTCGCGTAACGTGATCGGCGACGTTGTTTGCGTAAATGTAGACTTCAAAACGCGTTTCGTCAAAGTTAGTGAAAAAATTTGCGCTGAAGAATGCAACGACGTGAAAGCGAATGTCCGGCGAAATATAACCGATGCGAATTTTTTTGTGATAGGAATGATGTTTGCGATTGTGTTTGAATCGCGGAATGTGCGCCAAGAGTTTGTTGAAGCCGCAAGCCTCCGCAAAAAGTTTTTCGCGGCTTACGTTGAGATTGTGCAGTCCGAAAAGATAATTGCTGTACTCTTCAAGATGAATCTTTTCAGCCTGTGCATATTGCGGCGAATCTTTCAACGCGCTGATGTCAAGCTTGGCGTTGCGCTCGTAATGTTCAAGTGCTCGCGGCACGTCGTCAATCAATCGATACGTTTGTCCCAGGACGTTGTGAATTATCATCATCGTCACGAAGTCGCCGTTGTTTTTCGCCAAAGCCATTTCGCCGAATTTGATGCACTCTATCATGTTTTCTTTCAGACGCCAAATTTGCGAACGCAACATCAATCGCAGTGACGACGGCGGGAATTTTTCTTCAAGCCACGTGACTGCCTCGTCGGATTCTTCCGTCATTTGATAATCGATATAAACCATTGCCACGCGTTCAATCGGTTCGGGAATGTCGGGTTTCAGCGCGAAAAGTTTTTTTGCAATTCGCAAGAGCCGTTCCTTGTCGTGGAACATTTCTTTCGTTTGAATCAATTCATCGGTCAGTTGCGCGACGACAAGATTTTTTACATCGGCAGGGATCGGAATTTTTAATTCCCACTCGTCCATTTTGTCCCGCGCAGATTTTTGCGTCGCCTCGTCGAAAGTCGAGACTTCGTATTGATCGACGTAATTTGCCGCCTTGTCAAGCGCACGTTGCATTTCGACGATTGCCTCGGTATATTTTCCCTGCTTAGCCAAAGCCTCGGCGAACATTGCGGAAAATTCGGGCACGATTGGATAACGTTCGACAGCCGATTTAATGAGCGCAACACATTCATCAAAACGCGCGGGATCCATCGCCAAAATCTTTATCAGAGTTCGCAGAGACTTCGTAGACGGATTATCCTTTATCGCCATATCGAGACGCGCAAATTTCTCCGCGTTGACAAAATCTTCCAAACCGTAATAACAATCGACAAGGTAAGGATACGTGCGTTCGGGCTTGTCGGAAGTCTTCAACTCTTCCAAAAGCGGCTGAAGGTTGCGCTTAAGTTTTTCCTTGACGATTGACTTTGAATAGCCCGTGTGCCAAACGGTGAGCATATCGGCGGGCGCAATGGTTAATCCCGTCAAGAATTCGTCGCCGCAAAAAAGTTGCTCGTGAATTTTGCCGACGTAATGAATGCCGGGAATGTTCTCAAAAATTCGGAGCATGTTGTCGGTGCTGATGATTTGATTGTCGTTGTCGGCGTCGATGTTGACAAGTTGGACAAAGATGCCGTGATAATTTTTTCTCTGCGCGGGCTCAATGGCGGCGCGTAAATTTTTGGCGGTGTCGTTGACGAAAAATTCATCGGCGTCAAGAAAAACAATCCATCTGCCCGTTGCGGCTTCCAAAGCTTTGTTGCGCGGCGTTGAGAAGTCGTTTTGCCACGGCTCATGAAGAATCTTCGCGCCGAATTTTTCGGCAACTTTCACGGTCGAATCGGTCGAGCCGGTGTCGACAACAATAATTTCGTCAACATATTGCGCCAAACTTTTCAACGAGCGTTGCAACTCTTTGGCGCAATTCTTGACGATATAACACGCGCTGATTCTTTGACTCCACGCCGCGATAAGTTCCCGCGCATGATTTTGCTCTTCCGCATTGAAAGTTGAAATTTCGTATTGATCGACGTAATTTGCCGCCTTGTCCAGAGCACGTTTCATTTCGTCGACAGCCTCGTTGTATTTTCCCTGCTTAGCCAGAGCTTTGGCAAGTTTATCGGAGAATTCGGGAATTGCGGGATAATCTTCGACGGCGTAGCGCAAATATTTAATGTATTCGTCAAGCCGCGCAGAATCTTTTGCGAGCAAGTCCAGCAAAATTCTAAGCGCACGAGTCGAGAGACTGCGTTTAATCGTTTCGACGTGCAGGCGCGCATATTTCTCGGCTTTGTCAAAATCATCCAGCCCGTAGTAGCAATCGGCAAGGTAGTAGTAAGTGCGTTCGGGCATATCGGAAGTTTCAAGCTCCTCCAGCAGAAGTTTAAGGTTGCGTCGAAGTTTATCCTTGATAATCGTCTTCGAGTAGCCCGTGTGCCAAAGTATGAGCATGTCACCGGTAAGCATGGCGATGTTTTGTAAAATTTCGTTGCCGATATAAACAGTCTCATGAATTTTGCCGACGTATTGA
Organism: uncultured Selenomonadaceae bacterium; assembly: GCA_905234395.1. Lineage (GTDB taxonomy): Bacteria > Bacillota > Negativicutes > Selenomonadales > Selenomonadaceae > Quinella. Next base: position 22,458 of record CAJOHG010000030.1, on the reverse strand, counting down.
ATGCCCGGCACGTTCTCAAAAATTCGCAGCGCGTAATTCTCTTCAATGAGTTTGAAGTCGTTGTCGGCGTCGACGTTTATCCATTTGATTAGCAGCCCGATGATTTTATTGCGTTTGGCATTTTTCATTGCGGTGCGAAGATTTTTTGCGGTGCCGTTGACGAAAAACTCATCGGCGTCGAGAAATACGATCCAATCGCCCGTTGCCGCCTCAAGAGCTTTGTTGCGCGGAGTAGAGAAGTCGTCCTGCCACGGTTCATGAAGAATTTTCGCGCCAAAACTTTCGGCGACTTCCACAGTTGAATCGGTTGAGCCGGTGTCGACAACAATAATTTCGTCGACGTGCTTAGCCGCACTTTCCAGCGAGCGTTGCAAATCCTGCGCGGCGTTCTTGACGATATAGCACAGCGAAATTTTTATCTTCTCTCTGACTGTTGACCGTTGATTTTTTTTCTTGTGCTTAGCCAAAATGTTCACGTCCTCTGCAAAAATTTTCGCCGCCATTTTACTGCAGACAAAAAAAAATTTCCACAGCCGCGAAATTAGTTGGGAGTTTGGAGTTAAACCGGTTCCTCATCCTTACGTCGTCGCGAAGACCGTGGAAGTTTTAAGATTGCAAGATGGAAAGATAAAAAGTTTTTTACTCGCAATCTCTTAATCTTGCAATCTTACATGCCCTTATCGATAAAATTTTTCTGATAGTCGAAGCACTCGTTGGCAATGTCTTTGTTGAGAATGACGAGGCACAAAAGATTCGGAATCGCCATCAAGCCGTTCATCGTGTCGGAAAAATTCCAAACAACATCAAGCGTTTGCGTCGCGCCAATGAAAGTTATCAAGCTGAACACGACGCGATAACCGATAATGACAGCGCGGTTGCTTACGAGATATTCAAGAGATTTTTCGCCGTAATATTCCCAGCCGAGAATCGTCGAATATGCAAACAGTGCAAGGGCGATTGAAACGATATACTTCGCGCCTTCACCGTAAACAGTGCCGAACGCCGCAATGGTCAACGGTGCGCCCGAAATCAATTTTCCTGTCGTGGTGTCGACGATGCCGAGAACGCCGGAGCTTGCGATAACGAGACCGGTCAAAAAGCAGATAATCATCGTGTCGAAGAAAGTTCCCGTCATGTTGACGTAACCTTGGCGCGAGGCATGGTCGGTGCGAGCTGCTGCCGCCGCAATGGGAGCCGAACCTAAACCTGCCTCATTTGAAAAGACGCCGCGAGCTACGCCCCAACGCATTGCCGTCAACATGCTTGCGATAATCGTTCCGCCGACGCCGCCCGCAACAGCTTCCGTGTTGAACGCCATTTTGAACATAATCGCCAAACCGCCGGGCACGTTCTCAAAGTTGACAATGACGATTATCACGGTGAAGAGAATGTAAAAGAACGCCATACTCGGCACGATGAAACTTGAAACTTTGCCGATTGAGTGCACGCCGCGAATCAAAACCGCCAGCGAGCAGACGACAAGGATAATGCCCGTGATTTCACTCGACCAACCGAAACTTGTTTCAAACGCGGAGCTGATTGAATTGGCTTGCGTCATGTTGCCGATGCCGAACGATGCGCAGACCGCGAACAATGCAAAAGCCGTCGCCATAAATTTGCCGAGTCCGCCGCCGATACCGTTTTTCATTGCGTACATTGGACCGCCTGCCATTTCGCCGACGGAATTTGTCTCACGATATTTGACGGCAAGAACCGATTCAGCGTATTTGGTCGACAGTCCGAACGCCGCGCTAATCCACATCCAGACAATCGCGCCGGGTCCGCCGAGCACCATTGCCGTTGCCACGCCGACGATATTGCCTGTGCCGACAGTCGCGCTAAGTGCGGTCATCAGCGATTGGAACGGTGACAAGTCGCCTTGCTTATCGGCTTTGTGCAACATGATCATTTTGATCGCGTACCAGAGATTTATCCACGGCAGGAATTTGAGACGAATCGTCAAGAAAATGCCGGTGCCGACGAGGAACGCCAACATTATCGGTCCCCAAACAAAGTCGTTGATGTCTGTCAATAGTTGCGACAAATCCATTAAAAAAATCCCTCCTGCAAAAACTAACCTTAAAGACTAAACGCGATAAATTATATTTAATCTGATATAAGCTGTCAAATATTATTGCGTGAATACAATAGCGGCGATTGTCAACCACAGCACGTGACAAAAATTTTTTGACGGCGCGGCAGGTAAAAACCAACGTTGCATAGAAAATTAACAAGAACTTTTTGCGGAAGGAGATTGATACAGTGGATGCGAAGCTCGTCAACCCGATAATCGATGCATTCATGGAAGTGATGCCGCAGATGGGTTTTCCCGTCCCACGGCGATTGAGAGTTTATTTGCAAGAAAGAAACGTCATAAGCAACGGCGTGACAGTTCAAGTTGGCTTTACGAAACAAATGCGCGGCAAAGTAATTTATAACATGTCGGAGGAGACGGCGAAATTTATTGCGTCGACAATGATGATGGGAGTGCCCGTCACCAAATTTGGCGACTTGGTGCAAAGTGCGATTCGCGAAATGTGCAACATGCTCACTGCCCGCGCCGCCACGCACTTTACCGAACTCGGAGTTGACGTTGACATTACTACGCCCAATCTGACAATCGGCGAAGACATTACAACGAAAATCAGCGACAGCCATTATCTGAACGTCGAAATGGATTTGGGCGGTTACAGAATGGACATTGCTCTTGCAGTCGACCGCGAGATTTAAAATTTTTCCGGCGCAAGAAAATTCCCGCTCAATTCGGCGGGATTTTTTTCTTTAAATTGCAAACAAAGGAGGCGGCTTTATGGATACCAAAACAATCGACGTGGACAAATACGCCCACAATTATTCCGATGACGGCTTGTGGAGCAAAATCACCGCCAACTTTAAAAAAGTCGGTGTCAATTTGCTTTACAAAGTCCTGCAACTTTTCTACGTCGCCAAAAATCCCAACGTCCCCATGAAAATTCGTGCGGCTATGATCGCACCTTTGGGCTATTTCATTTCGCCAATCGATTTGATTCCCGATTTGACGCCCGTTGTAGGTTACAGCGATGATGCGGCGGTCATTGCCATGGCGATAGCTTTTGCTCACGCGTACATTGACGACAACATTCGCCGAAAAGCAAAGGACAAACTCTGCGAATTTTTCGGCAGGAATATTCTTCGGCAACTCAATTAATTTCGCCGTCAAAAATCCTCGTGACAAATTCGCGGAGGATTTTTTTGAATGTAAAATTTAGCCTGCAAGCTCATTCAAAACGTCGTCGCGAGTTATGGCGTAAGTTCCCGATTTGCGCAGGACAATTCCCGCCGCAACGTTGGCAATGTACGCGCCGTCAACAGGTTTAAGTCCGCCCGCCAAAGCCATCGCGAAAACTGCCGCAACCGTGTCGCTCGCGCCGGCACTGTCGAAAACTTCCTGCATACGCGTAGGCAAATGAAAAGCATCATCTTCAGTGACAAGTGTCACGCCCGAAGATGAACGCGTCGCCAAAACGTTTTTGATTTTGAATTTGCGCATGATGTAACGTCCCGCACGTTCCGCCGCGTCGTCATCGTCAGTCGGAATCGGGCTTAGCAAAATTTTGTTTATCTTCGCAACGTTCGGCGTGATGTAATCGGCTTGCGCATATTTTATCCACCGCTGACCGTAAGGCATTACGACGACGGGCACGCCGTGATTATGAGCCGCTTTGATGACCGCACCGCAAAATCGCTCCGTGCAAACGCCCTTCTCGTAATCGGCAAGAACAATCGCGTCGAGACTGTCATTGAGCCGCCGTTCAACGAATTCTTTCAGTGCGTCGAATTGCTCATCACTGCGCGGCGCAAGGTCTTCAAAATCCATGCGGAACATCTGCACGTGTCCGCTCATGACTCTGACTTTCGTCGTTGTCGGCCATTCCGTGGCGATTAAGCCGTCCTGATCAATGCCGCTCTCGTAAAGTTGCGTGCTCAAAGTCTCGAAATTGTGATCATCGCCGACAAAGCCCGCAATCGCCGTTTTGCAGCCGAGATTCGCCAAGTTGTTGGCAATGTTCGCCGCCGCACCGAGTGAAGTTTTGCGCTTGACGATTTTTGCAACGGGCACGGGCGCATCGCTTGCAAATTTTTTCACGTCGCCATAGTAATATTTATCCATCATGATGTCGCCGATAACGAGCACCTTGCATTTGTGCGCTTTCGTCCGAAAAAAATTTTGCCAATCGGTTTTAGTCATAATCTCAACTCCCGAAAATTTTTCCGCCATTATAGCACAGCGCGTTGAGATTGGTAACGAGATTTTTGCGGCGAAAAATAATTTCCTTGACCTATTGACTTTTTGATTTTTTGAGTTTATCATTTGCGGCGTCGAAAAGAATTCAATTAACAGGAGTGATAAATATGGCAAACGAAAAATATACGGCGAAAGCTCAACAATCAATTCAAGCGGCGCAACAGCTCGCGGCAATGAAATATCATCAAGAATTCAACTCGTTGCATTTGATGTTGGCGTTGGCAAAAGAACCCGAAGGGCTTTTGGCGACAATCTTCCAAGAATGTCAAACCGATTTGCCGATGTTAAAAGTCAAATTGGAAGCGGAGCTGAACAAAATTCCGCAAGTCAAAGGGCAAGAGCGTCTGTCAATGGGCATCGACTTGGCTCGCGTCGTCGGCAAGGCTCAAGAATATGCGGCGTCCATGCGCGACGAATTCATAAGCACCGAACATTTGTTGCTTGCACTCGTCACGGACGGCAAACGCGAACTTCAAGACATCGCCAAAGAATTCAACCTTAGCAAGAGCAAAATTGACGCGGCGATTAAAACTCACCGCAAGCAGAACGTCACCAGCGAAAATCCCGAAGAAACTTATCAGAGTCTTGAAAAATTCGGGCGCGATTTGACGGCGGCGGCTCGTGCAAATAAACTTGATCCCGTCATTGGTCGCGACGAGGAAATTCGACGCACGATTGAAATTTTGTCTAGGCGCACGAAAAATAATCCTGTGCTCATCGGCGAACCGGGCGTTGGCAAAACGGCTATCGTTGAAGGTCTTGCGCGGCGAATCGTTGCCGGCGACGTGCCCGAATCGCTCAAAAATAAAACTCTCTACGCGTTGGACATGGGCAGTTTAATTGCGGGCGCGAAATTCCGCGGCGAATTCGAGGAACGTTTAAAAGCTGTCCTTAACGAGATTCAAAAGTCAGACGGACAAATTCTGCTGTTTATCGACGAAGTTCACACGGTCGTTGGTGCAGGCAAGGCTGAAGGTGCAATGGACGCCGGAAACATTTTAAAGCCGATGCTTGCACGCGGCGAATTGCGTTGCATTGGCGCGACGACGCTCAACGAATATCGCAAATACATTGAGAAAGATACAGCCCTTGAACGACGTTTTCAGCCCGTCATGGTCGGCGAACCGAGCGTTGAAGATACAATCACCATTTTGCGCGGGATAAAGGAACGTTACGAAGTCCATCACGGCGTCAGGATTCGTGATGCGGCACTTGTCAGCGCGGCGACACTTTCCGATCGTTACATCAGCGACAGATTTTTGCCGGACAAGGCGATTGATTTGGTTGATGAAGCGGCTGCCAAACTTCGCACGGAAATTGAATCGTTGCCCGCGCCGATTGATGAGATTCGCCGAAAAATAATGCAGCTTGAAATCGAGGAGCAGGCTCTCAAAAAAGAATCGGACTCCGCGTCGAAAGAAAAGCTTGATTCAATCGTCGAGGAGATTAAACAGCTCAAGGAACGTGAAAAAATTTTGCGCGACAAGTGGGAAGCGGAAAAGCAATCAATCCTGCGCGTGCGTGCAATCAAAAAGGAAATCGACAGCGTCAACAGCGAGATTGAAGAGGCTCAACGTGCGTACAATCTTCAAAAGGCGTCGGAACTCAAATACGGCAAACTTCCGCAACTTCAGAACACGCTCAAAAAAGTTGAAGACGAAATTGCCGCGCAAGCTGATTCTCGCCTGTTGAAAGAGGAAGTCGGCGAAGAAGACATTGCCAAAGTTGTAAGTCGTTGGACGGGCATTCCGCTTACCAAAATGCTCATGGGCGAACGCGAAAAACTTTTGCACCTTGAAGACACACTGCATGAACGCGTTGTCGGACAGGACGAGGCTGTTAAAGTCGTAAGCGAAGCGATTCTCCGTGCCCGCGCAGGTATCAAAGATCCAAATCGTCCAATCGGCTCGTTTATTTTCTTAGGCCCAACAGGCGTCGGCAAAACTGAATTGGCTAAGGCTTTGGCGGAAGCTCTCTTCGACGACGAACGCAGTATCATTCGCGTTGACATGAGCGAATACATGGAAAAACACACCGTCGCACGTTTAATCGGCGCGCCGCCCGGCTATGTCGGCTATGATGAAGGCGGTCAATTAACGGAGCAAGTTCGTCGCAGACCTTACAGCGTCATTCTACTTGACGAAATCGAAAAAGCTCACCGCGATATTTTCAACGTGCTGCTGCAGATTCTCGACGACGGTCGGTTGACGGACGGCAAAGGTCGCGTCGTCAATTTCAAGAATACCGTTATCATCATGACGAGCAATTTAGGTTCGCAGGAGATTCTTCAACGCGCGAAAATCGGTTTCATCACGAACAAAGCGTTCGCGGAGGCTGAATCGATTATCAAGGACATGTTGAAGAATCAATTCCGTCCCGAATTTCTCAACCGCATTGATGATATTGTCGTGTTCAAATCGTTGGCGCGTGAACAAGTCCAAGCCATCGCGGAGATTCTGCTGAAGAATTTGAGCGCACGTCTTGAAAAACAAATCAACGTCAAGCTCACGTGGACTCAAGGAGCAGTCGACGCATTGAGCACGCAAGGCTTTGATGCCAATTTCGGCGCGAGACCTTTGCGCAGATTGTTGACGCACACCGTTGAAACTGAACTCAGCAAAAAAATTATCGCGGGCGCGGTCAAAGACGGCAGCACCGTTGAAATTGACTTCGACGGAAAAAATTTCGTCTTCAACGCAAAAAACGTCACGCTTGAAAAATAAATTCGCGGCTTGAAAAATTTTGGCGGCTGTGATAACATTGCGCCCATAAATAGAAACGTAAACTCCATTGCACTCACAGACGAAAAAATCCCCCGAACAGGTTCCGTTAAAACCGCTCGGGGGATGCGTCTCTACAGGCGCAGTTCAGGCTCAGTCGTTGTCCTTAAAGAACTTCTTGAGCCAATCGACGACAAAAAATTTTCCCGTCAACGTGGCGGGAATTTTTTTTTGCAATGATAAGTTTAACGCATGTTCGCAACTTTTTTCGCGAAATAATGTAACAGCATGAAACCTGCGGCGTAAACGGAAGCGAGAACGCCTTTAACGTGAACCTGCGCGGCGTCGGACGTGTGAGACTTCAACGCGTTGTAAAGCTTGTTCGGATCGCCCGCCAATGTTTCCAAGTCGTTGCGACGTTCGTCGGAAATGCCGTGCGTCAATTCCGCAGTGCCTTCCTTCAACCACGCAGGCAAGTCGTTGAAAAAGTCAATGTTCGCCGCCATAACAGCGTGCGTGAATTCGTGCGCCAAAGTCCTGTCCAAAAAGCTCGCGCGAATGTTGCCGCGATTAAATGCCGTGGAGCCGTTCACGTCGTGCGAATTCAGCTCGTTGTAATATTTCATGTTGATTCGCAAAGTCAAAGCGGTCGCCCGTCCGTTCGCGAGACTGTATCTGCTGTGGACGGTCGCAAGCGCAGAAGTGTCGTCGTTTATGAATTCAACGTTAATTTCTCGGACAGAAGCATTTGGCGCATCAAATCGATAAGCAAAGCCGTAAGATTCTTCAATCAAATCGAGAGCGTTCTTAACCCACCAAGTGTAAAGCCCGTTAATGATATTCTGCTGCACGCCGCGAGGATTCGTCGGCACGTTGACTTTAAGCCCGTTGACGACGAAATTTTGTCCGCGAAAAATTTTCAGTGCGCCGCGTTCATCAACAATGCTCTCGTTCGTCTTGACGGTTGAATTGCCGGCATCCCAACCTGTTATCGCGCCGGTGTCCGCGTTGTCAAAAATTATGTTGCAACAGTCGCGCAAGAATTTATCGGCGTTGCGAAGTCGTTTGCAGTCGTTAATCATGCAGGCAATGACTTCGTCGGCGTCGGAGAATTTTGAGGACTTGCGTACAGCTTCATCAACCGCAGAAATTCCGCGCAACTTTGTCCTGTCGAGAGCCGCCATAAATTTTTTGATGACTTGTTGAGGACTGTAACCGCTGGCGTAACTGCCGACAATCGTTTTGTGTCCGTTGATGTTTAGCGTATGAGCGCGTGCATTCTTGACTACGATTGAGCCGTTGCCGACTGGAATAATCACGTTGTCGCCGCTGACTTTTGCCGCGCCGAAAGGTTGACGTATGCGAATCAAATCCTCGCCGCCGTAAGATTCGATAATCATGTTGCCGCCCGCGTAGTCGAAAATATTTTTGTCCGTCGTCCCGCGAACGGTATAACTTCCGCCGTTAATCAGTGTCACGTCGGCTTTTGCACCGTTAAAATATTTCAGCTCGTAAGAATCGCTCGTGCTCACGTCGAGAGAAATTTTTGTGTCCGCGCAGATTCTCACAAGGTTAGAGCCGTTGCCGAATTTAATCGTCGCGTCGGGTGACCAGATGTCGATTGTATCGGAGCCGTTGCCCGTGACGATTGAAGAATTTTTCGCGCAGGTACTGTTGACAATCGAATCGTCGCCCGTCGAACAAATAATCGTTGTGTTGATCGCCGAATCGGAATTGATGATGACGTTATCGCCGCCGCCGACTTTAATCAACGCATTGTGACCGTTGCAGTTGTTGATGAAGTTTTTGCCCGCGCCGCTTAGCGTGACGAATTGCGGAGGATTAACATTTGGTGCGCCGATTTGAAATTGCTCGCCGTGTGCACCCGATACAAGCGTCCTGCCCGTCGAAATGATTTTCAAAGCATTCAGCTCCTTGAAACAATCTAATCGATATTTTTGCAACCGATAATGCGCAATTTCTTAATCGCGTCGGGCAAATGATTCATCACGTCAGAGGCGATTAAACCTTCCGCTTTAAATTCCGCCGCGATATTTCCTGCCGTGCCGTGAAGCCAAACGCCGGTCAACGGTGCAAAAGGAGTTTGTTTCATCAAACCGGCAATCGTGCCCGCGAGAACGTCTCCGCAACCGCCGGAAGCCATTGCGCTGTTTCCGAGCGGCGAGATAAAAATTTCACCGTTCGGGTAGCCGAGAATTGTCGTTTCGCATTTGGCAATGATTATCGCACGAAATTCCTGCGCGGCACGACGAACTTCGGGCACAAGTCCTGCACGCAATTTATCAACGGGAATATCGAGCAATGCGGACAATTCGCCAAGGTGCGGCGTGAGAATCGGAATTTGTTTGCAAGCCTTGAGTTCGTCGGCGTGACCATTGAACGGAAAAATTGCATCGGCGTCGAGAATCAACGGTTTATCGACTTCCGCGACGATCTTTTTCACCAATGCTTGAGTTTCACGTTCGCGACCGAGTCCGGGCCCGATTAAAATTGCGTCAACGTTCTCCGCGCCGATAATGCCGAGTTTAACTTCGTCGAGCGGAGCCGTCATCACTTCGGTTAATTTGACTTCGTAAATCGGATTGAGACTTTCGGGCGTCGTCAACGTGACGAGACCTGCACCGACTTTCATCGCGCTCATTGCCGCAAGAGAAGCCGCACCCGTCATGCCGCGTGAACCTGCGACGATTAAAATTTTTCCGCACGTGCCTTTATGCGAATCTTTCGGGCGTGCAGGCAGAAAAGTTTGCGCAAGTTCGTCGTCAATCAACGTCTGATGAATGTCGTCGTTGAGCAAATTCGCGGGCAGTCCGATGTTGTCGACGATTAATTTGCCGGTATGTTCCGCGCCGGGACAAATGTAATGACCGATTTTCGGCAAGCCGAGCGTGACTGTGCAATTCGCGTTCATCGCCGCCTCGCCGACCGCTCCGCTGTCAGAATCGACGCCCGACGGAATGTCAATCGACACGGTGATTTTTTTAGCGGCATTGACCAAACGAATCAATCGCAGTGCGCCGGGACGAAGTTGTCCGCTGAAACCTGTGCCCAAAAGTCCGTCGACGACCGCATCGCAAAATCGCAACGTGACCTGCAAACGTTCCCATGCTCTGTCGCCGTCAAGTTGTTGCAGTTCGATGCCCATGCCGCGCAGAATTCGCATTTGCACATTGAAAGACGCCGTGCGATGATCTTTTTCGCCGAGCAGGAAAATTTTCACACGTGCGCCCGCATTTGAAAGATACCTCGCCGCCGTCAAAGCATCTCCGCCGTTGTTGCCGCTGCCCGCCAAAATACAGACGCTTTTTTTGCCGACTTCGCCCAAAAGATTTTTCATCGCCTCGAAGACACGGTGTCCCGCACTTTCCATCAACGACAATTCGGGCAAGCCGTATTCTTCGATTGCGCTCCTGTCTATCTCGTGCATTTGTTTAGCCAAGGCTACCTTCATACAACTGTCCTCCAAAAATTTTTCCTGCATTATAACAGAGCGTAAGGATTTTTACAAAAAAATTCCCGTCGTTTCATAAATGCAACGGGCAATCGCAGAAAATGGCAAAATCGCCGTCAATCGCTCAAATGTGACAGTCACGCGGCGATTTTTATTTTTTTGCGCCAAAATCGGGCTTGAACGGCTCAATTTTCTTGCCGCACAACAAAATTTCTTTTAAGGACAAATCACATGACACCGGTTGAGCGCAGAATTTTAATCAAAGTCTTGACGATGTACTGCCTCGAACACATGAAGCAGACGGAAATTGCCCGACGTCTCGGCGTCGTCAAGGCATTGTCACAATCACCGTCGCCAATGAAAATTTTGAAGACATCAAGTCCGCAATGGAAAAACGTTTCGGCTTGAAAGAATGTTTCATCGTCCCGCGAAGCTACGATCTCCTCGCCGTCAAGCAGGCACCGGGGCGCGCAGCTCTTCAACTTCTCCGCCGCATTGTCGACAACAAACAAGTTATCGGGTTTGCGTGGGGAACGTCAATTCGCGAACTCACTCGTCACGCTCAAAATTCCAAAGTTCCAAAAATCGACGCAGACTTTGTTCCGCTCGACGGCGGTGTCACGATTGAGACTGCACAAGCCTTGCGAGAGGCGGGCGCAAATATTTTGGTCGCGGGCACTGCAATTTACAAATCAACCGATGTTTTGACGTCAACTTTTATTCAGCGATTCAAGCTCAAAAAATTTTTCTTGTCAACGGCGGACTTGCGTGTTTAATTGTTGACGGGAAAAAAAATTTTACTATACTTTATTACGACAGACAGGTCGGAGGAATTACAATGAGCAATTTTTTTGACGGCGAGACTATCAGCGCGACAGCTACTGCGGTCGGAGCGGCGGGCGTAGGCATCGTGCGAATCAGCGGTGTTGACGCGATTAACATTGCCGAAAAAATTTTCGATAAGCCGCTGACTCAAGCTGAACACGGGAAAATTATTTTCGGGCACGTGAAAAATTTTTCGGGCGTCCTCGTCGATGAGGCTATTGCTCTTGTCATGCGTGCGCCGAAGTCTTACACGCGCGAAAACGTCGTTGAATTGCAATGTCACGGCGGAAGCGTCGTCCTGCGCGAAGTTCTAAAGCTCACGTTCAAAGCCGGTGCTCGTCCTGCACAACGCGGCGAATTCACCAAACGTGCCTTTCTAAACGGACGAATCGATTTGACGCAAGCTCAAGCCGTGCTCGACGTGATTCAAGCCAAAACTTCCGCCGCATTGACCGTTGCGCAAAATCAGTTGGCGGGCAGAACTTCCGAGACCATTCGCGAAATTCGGCGGGCGATTTTGAATTCTGTTGCGCACATCGAGGCGACGATTGATTTTCCCGAAGACGACCTTGACGGCGTGATTTTGAGTGAAGTCGACAAAAATATTGCCGCGCAGATTGAAAGGCTCAACACGCTGTTAAAAAATCAATCGGCGGGAAAAATCTTGCGCGAAGGATTGGAAACGGCGATTATCGGCAAACCAAACGTCGGCAAGTCCAGTCTGCTGAATTTTTTCGCGAAGACCGAACGCGCAATCGTCACCGACATTCCCGGCACCACTCGCGACAGCATTGAAGAATTCGTCAACGTCGGCGGCATTCCGCTGAAAATCATCGACACGGCGGGCATCAGAAATTCCGGCGACGCGGTTGAGAAAATCGGCATTGCTCGCGCCAAAAATTGTGCTCAACGTGCGGAATTGATTCTCGCGCTGTTTGACAGTTCACGACCGCTTGACGACGAGGACGAAGAAATTTTCAAGCTCCTGCACGACCGCGACGCGTTGATTCTGCTGACAAAGATTGATTTGCCGCAAATTACCACCGCTGAAGATATTGCAAAAAAAATTCCCGCCGCGCAGGTGATTGAGCTGTCGTTGAAGAGCGGAGCAGGCACCGATAAACTTTTGACGGCTGTCGGCGAACACGTCGGCACGATTGATTTTGAAATGAGTTTTGTCCGCGACGAACGAGAGGCTGATTTACTTCGCCGCACCGTGAATCATTTGCGCGAGGCTCAAGCGACAATCAATTCAAATGTCGGTGTTGATTTCGTGTCGATTGACCTTGACGCCGCGTTGGAATGTTTGAGCGAATTGACGGGCGAATCAGTTAGCGAGGACGTGCTCAACGAAATTTTTTCAAAGTTTTGTATTGGCAAGTGACAGATTGCAAACGAAAAGTCGCGCTCCGGTTTGGAACGCGGCTTTGTCATTTATGTTAAAAATTTTACCAATGACGCGGCGGAGGATTATGATGACGACCATGAGGCGGTGGCGGTCTGTGGTCACGTCGGTCATCACGATGGCGATCCCAATCACGCCGGTCGTCACGGTGACGCCTTTCCCATTCTTTTCTGTCGCGACGTTCATTTTCCGTTTCACGTCCGAGAATATGTTTGTCGCGGAAATGTGTCCACCAACTTACTTCTTGAGTCTCAACGCCCTGCACGTCCAAATTTTCAACGCTTGCGGCGTCAACTGTATTCTGTCCGCCAAAAATTATCAGACCTGCTGCTGCGGCGGCTATCAGAAACTTTTTCATGTCGTTCACTCCAATCTCTTTACTGTCAAGTTTTGTTGAAGTGTAACCGATAAAAATTATTTGACGCTAAAGTTTGCTTAGAGTTTGATTAAAATTTTTCTGATAAACGAAAAACCGCGCTCCGATTTGGAACGCGATTTGTTAATTTCAGTTTATGGCGGAGGGGGTGGGATTCGAACCCACGGTGGCTTGTGACCACACTTGATTTCGAGTCAAGCACCTTCAACCGCTCGGACACCTCTCCACCTTGAGCGACTTATTAATATCAACCGCTCGGACACTGCTCCTTAAAACACGGTTACAACCATGTTAAGATGAATCGGACAGACCTCGCGATTCTGTCTTACTGTTTCAACGTGTTCACATTTGCCGAAGCTGCCAACGTTTATTTAACACTCCACAGTCGTAAATTTCCGGCGAGCCACCGGTATAGTCTCGGAAGGATAAATCCTCCGCAACGGGTGCAATGTTATCACGCGGTAAAAAATCTGTCAAGGTTTTTCATTGTCAATAGCGACCATACGGATACGGCGGCGGCGGTGGTCTGTGGCCATATCGACGTTCCCAATCGCGGCGGTCACGTTCACGACGTTCCCATTCACGACGTTCCCAATCGCGGCGGTCACGTTCACGGCGTTCCCATTCACGGCGTTCCCAATCGCGGCGATCTTTTCCATGTCTACGTTCCCAATCTTTCCTGTCGCGGCGTTCATTTTCCGTTTCACGACCGAGAAGATGCTTGTTGCGGAAATGTGCCCACTTGCCGACTTCTTGAGTCTCAACGCCCTGCATGTCCAAATTTCCCATGTCAGCGGCTTCAGCAGGTTGTCCGCCAAAAATCAGCAGACTTGCGGCGGCGGCGATTAAAAACTTTTTCATATCGTTCACTCCTTTCACGAAATTGTTATGCTGTGTTAAATTTTAAACGACCAAAATTATTTTAGCATGAAATTTGCTTAGGCATTGGTTAGAATTTTTAGCTGCTCTTCAAGCTTGCGAATCTTTTCGACAAGTTCCGGGACTTTCTTCAACGCCGCTTGATGTTTGAGCCATTCACTGTGCGATTGAATCGGGAAGCCTGCTCCGAAAAAATTCTCCGGCATATTCTTTGAGATGCCCGAACGCGCCGCATAAACCGAATTGCCGCCTATTGTGATGTGACCGACCGTGCCGACCTGTCCGCCGAAAGTCACGTTGTCGCCGACCGTCGTCGAGCCGGAAATTCCCGTTTGCGCCACGATTAAACAATTTGCTCCGATTTTGCAATTATGTCCAATGTGTACGAGGTTGTCAATCTTGGTGCCGCGCCCGATAATCGTCGAGCCCATTGCCGCCCGGTCAATGCCGACGTGTGCGCCAATTTCCACGTCGTCTTCGACAATCACGTTGCCTACCTGCGGAACTTTTGTATGGACGCCGTTTGAAGTCGTAAAGCCGAAGCCGTCCGAGCCGATAACCGCCGAACTGTGAATCACGCACCTTTTGCCGACCTTGCAAAATTCGCGGACAGTTGCGCTTGAATAAACAATCGTGTCCTCGCCGATTGAGGCGTGTTGACCGATGTAAACGTGCGGATAAATTATCGCACCGCGCTGAATTTTTGCACCGTCATCAACGACAGCAAAGGGCATAATCGTTGCGCCGTCCGAAATTTCGACGTTCTTGCCGATGTGAGCTTTCGGACTTATGCCGACGGGAATTTCCAATTTCGGCATGAAAAGTTCAATCAATTTTGCGAAGGCGGCACGCGGATCGGCAACTTTTATTGCAGGTTTCGGGAAGTCCTCAACGTCAAGCGGAATGAGCACGGCAACAGCGGCGGAATTTTTTGCGGCGTCGAGGTGCGGCGGAACTGCAAAAATTAAATCGCCCGACTTTGCCATGCTGATGTTGGCAAGTCCGCTGATTTTAATCGCACCGTCGCCTAAAATTTGTCCGCCCGTCAACGCGGCGATCTCTTGTAAAGTTTTTTCCATAGTCTCGCCCGCTTATTGCATTTTGCTGATAACTTCGTCGGTGATGTCAATGCCGCCTTGATGAAGGAGTTTCTGATTCGCGGGATTGGCTATGACCACGTCAATATCCTTCGAGTTTGCAACTTCTGCGACAACGACGTTAAAACGACTTTCCAAGTGCGCGGAATATTTCTGCTGAATTTTCTGCAATTCGCGTTGCAATTCCTGTTGAGCCTTCGCGGCGTCTTCTTCGGACATGCTTTCTTTGTTGGGATACTTCTCGTCGAATGCCGCGACTGCCTTGTCAATTTCGGCTTTGGCTTCTTCGGTGACTGCCTTTGCGCGAGGCGATTCTGCCATAACTTTATTTTTGTCCACGCAACCGATTTGTCCTTGACCGCAACCCGTGAACATGAGCGACGAAACAATCAATGCCGCCGCCGCAAATTTTTTTGCAAAATTCATTTATAACCACTCCTTCTGAAGGACAAGACTTCTTTGTTACAATCGATTCATTTCTTTTATCACGTCGTCGGTCAAATCGCGGGCGTCTTTGCCGGGAAAAACGACGGCTCCGATTTTTTCGGGCGACTTGAAGTCAAAGTTGCGAACTTTGCGGCGCAAAGAAAATTTTTCGTTGAGTGCGGATTCACGTTTGATGAAAACCATTTCCAAATGATTGAACGCCGCCAGCATCGTCACCTTGTCGGCAATCGAATCAAGAATTTTCTTTTCAAGCTCCGCACGTTCCTTGCCGACTTCCTGCAATTCGTTGAAGAGTTCCTGCCGTCGAATTTGCCTGTTTTCCATTTCGCGCACGGCGTCTTCCATGAGCCGTTTGTTTCGTTCAGTGACGTCCGACTCCTTTTTACGCGTCTGCTCCTCGACTTGTGCACGAAGTCTTTCTGCCTCCGCTCGAAGTCGTTTTTCGTCTTCCGCAACCGAATCTTCCGCGTGTTGTTTAATTTCCGCCATCCACTGTTCAAGCAATTCCATTTGTTTGCCGTTGCGCTCAATTTCAACTTGTTCAAGTCGCTCTTGCAATTCTCTGATTTGTTCGTCGTTCAAGTGCAGGTTGTCATAATTGCGCAATTTGAGCTGAATGTTCACTTGCTCGTTCATGTATCCTTCGTTGATTTTGTTGCGCCTTTCAATGTATTGCGGCTCGGATTTCTTGCGATAATCTTCTGCCGCGAATTTTTTTCGGCTTTCAAGTTCGGCAAGTTGACTGACGACGATTTGTGCATTCTTCTGCCACTGCGCCTCGTCAAAGACTTCTTCATTGGTTTCCGGCGGTGAAGGTTTTGGAATTTCGACGACCTTCATTGCCTGATTGAATTCAAGGCGCAGTCGCATTTCCTTTGCCAAAAGATAATCAAGTTGTTCGCCGTCGGGATGTGCCGCTTGAATTCGTTCAATGTCGATTATTCCGACGCCGCGTGCCTCGACGGGCTTTTCGATTTTTTTTTCGACGGGTGGTTTTTCGGGAACTTCAGACGCGTTGTAAAACCAGAGTCCGCCGCCGATTAAAACTGTCATTATCGCCGCCGCCAACAGGACGTAATTCACCGCGCCCGCCTCCAAAAAAAAGGAACTAAGAACGAGGAACTAGGAACTAGCTTAATAATCCCTAATCCCACTAGTCCCCAGTCCCCAGTTCCTAGTCCCTAAAAATCATTTCTTGCCAAGTTCTGTAATAACGTCTTGCGTGATGTCTTGCCCGCCGTAATAAACTACCGTCTTGTCTATGACGACAGACAAGCCTTTTTTGTCGGCTACTTTTTTAATCGCGGCGTCAACGGCTTGAGTTATCGGCTCCATCAATTCCTGTTCTTTTTGAGCCATGCGCATTTGGCATTGCTGAAAATATTCCGCTTTTTCTTGATCACTCTTGCCGGCAGTTTTTTCCTCGAAATCTTTTTGAATCTCGTTGAATGCCGCTTCGAGTTTTTCGGGAATGGTCTTGGCGTCCGGGTGAGCACGCATTGCTCCGCCATAGTCTATAACTCCCACGTTTGAAGAACTTGCCGCCGAGGCGATGTTGCCGGTCTGCGTCAATGCGAGTGCGACAACGCTGCCGATGAAAATCACCGCAATCAAAATGCTGACGATCTTGACTTGTTTTTTCTCCAGTTGAATCATTATGCACGTCTCCTTAATACGTTCACTTCACAACGCCGCCGATTATATCAGACGCCGTCATGCTTTGCAAATTAAAAATTTCTGCGCGACGAACATCACATTGGACGAGCACGCGCCTGCCTGGGTATCGCCATGATGAATTCTCCTTCCGCGCCTAAAAATTGGTTGCGTTTATCTTACCAGATAAATTTCATGTATTCAAGACGCCGAAAAAATTTTTACCTGGAACGTGTTGGTAAATTGCATTCGGCTTGTAATTTTTTTATGTTTAGGATCTGCTTTTTCTTTGTTCGCTCGTCACGCGACGCGGTCGGCGGGTTTCAGTTCTATTTAATGCGATTTTACCAACACGCCCTAACACTCGTAAAAAAAATCGCCGCTTCGATTTGAAGGACGATGAATTTTTATGTCGTTGAATTTATTGCGCGGAGTTGCGGGCATGAAAAATTTTTACCAACGCTGGGAAAAAATCGCCGCTCCGTTTTGAAGGGCGATAAATCTTTATATCGATTGAATTTATTGCGCGGGTGCAGGTTCAGTTGCAGGTGTCGGTTCAGGTGCGGGAGCTGGTGCCGGAGTTGCCGGTTTGAAAGGCTCTGTCGGCAACGCTTCAAGCGTGTAAGTCCCTTTTGTCGCGGCAAGTGCGCTTTCAATCGCTCTGTGTGCGGCGTCAATCGAAAGTCCGAGCGACTTCATGCATTTGTCGGGATTGTGGAAACCCATTGCACTTTCGGCGGAGACCCAATCCCAATACCATTGCGCCTCGCGAATCAGTTGACGGGATTCGGCAAGCTGTTCGTCGGTGGCACCTGCGGCTTTGGCGGCTTGAATCGTCTTGTGAGCGCGAGCAGTCGTTTGTCCGGCAATGCGCAAAATCTTGAACGTGTTGTCGTTAATCGTCTGCACGCGGTGCAACATGGTATCGTAAGATTCGTCGTGGCATTTGGCACAAGCGGAATCGTAATGTTTAAGCGGATTTGTCATCCAGTGCGAAGTGTATTTCTGTCCGTCTTGACGCATGTAAGGCATATGGCAATCGACGCAGGTGACGCCGTTGAGCGCGTGAATTGAATCAGACCAAACTTCAAAGTCCGGGTGCTGAACTTTCAACATACGTGCGCCGCTGTCGGGATGCGTCCAGTCGCCGGTAAATCCTTTGGCGTGACCGTCTTGATAATATTTGAATTCGGATTCGGGATCGAGACCGTTTGCAAAGGGCATGTGAACGCGTCCGTCTTCCGCCGTGAAGAAATATTCGTTGTGGCATTGTGCGCAAACGTAAAGGCGCATTTCATTATGAGTTGCCTTGCTGATGTCAACGCCCTTTTCCGCCATTGATTCTATAAAGCCTTGATTGTAAACGCGAAGTTGCATTGTGTCGGGATCGTGACAGGTTGAGCAACCGAACCACTCGTCTTCTTTAATCGGCGCGGCAATTTCATCAAACGGTTTCGACGCAAAATCCCAACCGCTTTCCTTGAAGTAAACGTCGTACATATAAGAGCCTTTGCAGACTATGCACGAGCCTTTTTGACCGGGACGACGGAGCGATTCGAGAATGTCTTGACCGGCGAACCAATGTCCGCGATCGTCGTCGTATTGAATGGAGAATTTGTAACCTTTGAACAGTTCAATTTGTTCGGGTTGTTCCATCAAGTGCGAATTGCCTGCTTGTGCGCCGCCAAAGCCTGTCGGAGACGGTGCATCGTCCATCATTTTTTTGAACGAGTTGAATTGCAACGGGTAAGCTTGTGCGTAACCCATGCGCGTCAACTTTTGGTCTTCGGGAATTTGTGCCAATTCAAATTTTGTCGCGGGTTTGGCAATGACTCTGGCGAACAATATCGCGAAGAATGCCACGCACAAGACCAATGCGCCCGCGATGTATTTTTGCATCTTACTCAACTTTTATACCTCCCTCCAAATGATTCGAGCCGTGCGCGATTCTGCTGTGGCATTTCAAGCAATCGTCTTGCGTGCCGCCGGGCGCGGTGTTGACGTAAGACATTGTTGCCTCGTGACAGCGCAAGCAGTTTTCGCTGACCATTTTGCGGGCTGAAGCGTCGAGTTTGATTCGTTCGGGATAGTCGCGCATAATTTCATGATACATATCAACGATACCCGTGCGCCCTTTCTCGAAAAGATAATGCGCGGTGTTGTCGTGCGGCAAGTGACATTCGACGCAATCCTGTTCACGGTGACTGCTCATTGCAAAAGTTGCCGCCTCGTGTTTCATTGAATGACATTGACCGCAAAAAGTTTTCGTGCCCGACGCGTGAAGAAAGCCCATTCCTGCGCCGACTGCCAACACTCCGACGATAAAGCCGCCCGCCAAACATTTCAGCGTGTGCTTCTCAAGCAAATCTTTAATGCACATCTCGTTACCTCCTTCCGTGAATTTTAGATTGTTTTTGGTTAGTAATTTCTTTTTTATTTTTTAGGATCTACTTTCTTTCTGCGGAGAAAGAAAGTAGCAAAGAAAGCCGCCCCTGCGCGGGGAGCGATACAAACTTTTCGATAACTTAAGCCGTTCACTTCGATTCAGTTCTTCAGCGCGTCTAACGTTTGGTCATCATTGCCGTAGCGTTAAGACTTTCATCAGCCATTAGTGCCGACAGCTTCGCGTCACGCTCAGCATGTCGGCGACCGCGCGTCCATGCGCGGTCTATTTTTCGTCAACGTTTTATTGCCAACAGAGTTCCTGCGCAAATTGTCGTAACGCTCAACCACAGGAACCAGATAATCGGTTTCGTCGTGATTGTCGTCGTTATCGGCATTGACGAAATTTTTTCCAGCGTCGGCAAAATTTCAAGGCGAGCTTTGTCCAAATCGCCCGATATGCCCGTCAAGCGCACGCGTCTTTTGCCGCTGAAAACTTCAATCGCCTTTGATGTGCCGCCGTCGCGAGTGACCGTTATCAGCGGAAGAATCACTTCCTCAACATTGCCGTCGGTTATCGTAATTTCTGCCGTCGCTTGAATCGGTTTGCCTTCGTCGTCGTAGTCAATGTGCGCGTCCTCGAATGTGTAGCCGAATTCGCCGTCCATCGCGAAAACATTTTTCGTGAGCAATAATTCCTGAATCATTTCGATTTTTGCAGCGTGCGGAGCAATGTAAACGTCACCCGAAAAATTTTTCACTATGGCGGGTTCGCGAGCCGCATCGGTGCCGTTGCCGCGCAGTTTCGTTAAAGCTTTGACAATTTCGCCGTCGACGTTGTAGACGTAAAATTTTTCGCGTTCGTCGTCGCTGAAAACTTGACCTTCGTAAATTATCTCGTGCCCGGCGATTGAAACTTTGGTGCGCGGTTGAAATTCTTGCGTGACGGTTTCACCTTGCGAAGAAATTACAATCGCCGCCAACATCATCAAAAAGCCGACGTGAGAAATTTTCCCGCCCAAACTTATCGAACGCCCGAATTTTGCGAACGTCCAAATTATCAGCACGACCAACATCAACGCTATCGGTGCGGTGCTTTTAACATAAAAATCGCTGTCGACTGCCGCCGCCTCGCCGAAAATTTGACTCAACAAGGGCATTGACATTCCGACCCAAACAATCGCCGCGATAAAAATTATCAGCAGACAGCCGAGTAAAATTGTGAACGCCGCCTCGCCGTGAGTGTCGTACATTTTGCCTTGCGGAAGTGATTTTGCTTTGACGAGCAGAATCATCAGCCCGCCGATTAAGACCAGCGCATTTGCAAGAGCGATTGAAAAGCCGATTGACGTGCCCGCGAACGAATGTACCGAGAAATCGCCTAAAATTCCCGAACGCGTCAAGAACGTCCCGTAAATGACAAGCGCATATGTGAACGTTGCCGCCGCGTGAGCCGGAGCCAACACCGCCGATTTTTTCCGCGCCAGGTTTATCAAATGCAACAACACCGCGCTCAACAGCCACGGTACCAACGATGAATTCTCGACAGGATCCCAGCCCCAATAGCCGCCCCAACCTAAAACTTTGTAAGCCCAATAGCCGCCGATGAAAATTCCTGCGCCGAGAAAACTCCATGCCGCCAACGTCCACTTGCGAGCCTCTTCAAGCCAATTTCGCGACGCCGTGTCCGTCAACAAATTTCCTAAGCTCAACGCAAAAGGGACTGCCAACAGCGCGTAACCGACGAAAATTATCGGCGGGTGAATTGCCATCCAAAAATCTTGCAGCAACGGATTCAGTCCGACACCTTCATAAACCTGCGCGGGATTTTCGGCGAAAGGTGACTTTGCCAAAACGAGCAACACGAGCACGCTTTGAATCAAAAAATAAATTCCCAGCGACGTTGCCGACGTTCGACGGAAGATTAACACTGCGCCGATTATCGCGTGAATCAGCAGCCACAACAGGAACGAGCCTTGTTGACCTGCCCAGAACGCCGAAATTTTGTAGAGCGTCGGAAGTGTCGTTGATGAGTACGCCGCGACGTATTCGATGCTGAAATCGTTTTCAAAGATCAAAATCCACAGGAGCAAGCTTGCCGCGCAGATAAAGATTGTCGACGTGATCGCGAAGATTTTTACCGGTCGCGTCGAAGGAATTTTTTGCGCCAGACAGATTGACATTGCCGCCAATGCTGCCGTCAAGCCGCCGCCTAATAAAAAATTTCCCGTCAAATCTTCACCTCGCTTGTTGCTCCTCGTAAGTTGTCGCGTCCAACATTTCAACAGCCGCAGTTCATTGCCGCGCTTGTTGTCCTTCGTATTTCGACGGACACTTGATTAAAAGTTTCTTTGCATGAAAACTTTCGTCGGACGTGTCGTATTTGCCGACCGCGACAATGTGATAAGCCTCGTCGAATTGGTCGGGCTTGATGCCGTCAAATTTAACGCGCAAAGTCTCGCCGCTGTCTTCATCAACCAAACCGAAGGTGAATTCGTCGCACGTCTGCACGGGAGCAAAATTTTTATCGAGCAGCCCTTTGACTTGCACGTTGTTTGAAGACGTTCGCGCCTCGGCAATGGTTACGTATGGCGTGACACTTTCGGCAAGATTCATACCCGCATAGGCGATGAAACTCAGCAACAGGACAATCAAAAAAATTTTCCGCACAAGCCGCATCTCCTTCGATAAATTTTGCTGATTATATCATTGCAAAGCTTTTCGTGATGTTGCGCGGGCAACCGAATCGCTCAAAAAATCCGCCGCGCCGTTGTCAACGTGATTGTCACTCAAAGCCGCTTGTGGTACAATGACGCCGTACTAGAGCGTGTTCACACTATGGAAAATAGAAAATAAAGCTGATAAAATGAAGTCATGAAAATCACACAAGAACAATATGAAAAGATAGAAAAATATC
>CAJOHG010000029.1 GCA_905234395.1 uncultured Selenomonadaceae bacterium | reverse complement strand
CATGATAATTTCCTCCTTGATTTGAAAAAGTTTTCTCCGACGACGATTTCCCTTTCGCCGCCAAACAAACGAGCCTTGCCGCTGTTCCGACCGTCGCCGCAACCTTACTCGCTCATTCTCCTTTGAAAATTTTATCGTAAAATGCTTTTGAAACGTTAAGCATCGCCGTGATTTTATCAAGAAAAATTTTCGCCGTCAATCACAATCAAGTCTTCTTCGGAATGTAAAATTTATCGGCAGTGTTGCCCGTGCCGCAAATTGCTCGCGCCGGATTATTTCCGCTTTCGGCTTGAATGGTGTATTCTGTTGCGGGAACAGCAGCCGCCGTTGTGCCGCCGTTAAGATAGCATTTGCCCGAAGGCGGTTTGAGCGTGGTATTTGAACTGTCGACGCCTTGAAGATATTCGCTCATTTGATTTAAAGTCGTGGGATAACTGCCGTGCTCCATGTAGTAGATTGAAATTGCCGTGTCGATTGTCGCGAGGTCTGATTGAATTTTGGCGGTATTGGCGGCGGTGGTGACTGATGTAAATCGCGGAACTGCGATTGACGCGAGAATCCCGATAATCATGACCATTAAAATTACTTCCAACGTCGCGAAACCTTTTTGTCGCATGTGAATCGCTCCTTTTTGCGCCGATTGTAAAACAAAATTTCTGCGCGGGCAAGAGATTTATCGATCAAACATTGTCGCGGAACATCACGGTCATTTGTTTAATTTGCACGCGACTTTTCCTAAGCCAAACCGTCATCAGTCGTTCGGCGAAAAATGAAATGATTCGATACTTGCGCGGGTTGTCAATCTGCCGAATGTTTGTTCGCGCAAAAACTTCGTCGGTCACGTCGAGCAGGAACGAGAACAGCCACTCACAATAGGCGTCGAAAATTTTGCGCCGCGTGATGAAAATTTCGTATTGAAAGCCCGTGAATGCTTGCGACATGTGATCGAAGGCGTCCAAATAATTCGGTTGCTTTAACGCGATATGTTTGCGGAAAATTTCGTTGACGAATTGTTCAAGCTTCGGGTCGCTGACCATCATTTGCCAACAGGAAACGGGCAATCGCGACAAGTCACTTTTGGTGACAATGATGTCATAATCGCGCAAAATTTCTTCAGCCTGTGAACGCGACAAAATTTTTTCGACGGCAAAGCTCGTGTCGTTCGAGGCCGTGAAAAATCTGCGGTAGTGATTCAAGCCGATAACGTCGTGCGAAGTGTTCTTCCACATCCAATAAAGCGCGGTGACTTCGTTGAGATAAAGATTGAGCGTGCTGATGTTGTCGCCGATGTCGTCGGTCACGTCGCCAAAAGTTTCAGCGGCTTGAGCGTGTCCTGCGTGAATGATTTTGTAACCTTCGGGCAATGCGGAAAGTTTGGCGTCCTTGTGTGTGACGACGTAAACGCAAAAATTTTTCGGGACTCGCTTTTGAATCACGTACCAGTTGCCGTTGATGACGGGCGTTGCGGAAATTTTATCGAATGCGTCGCTTTGAGCCGCCAAAAAATTTTCCAGCGCGGAATTTTTTCGGGCAAAGGTCACAATCACATCAGCCAAGCCGTCCGTCTCAATCAGCGCGTCGATAAAATTTTCGGGCGAACGTTCAGCCATCAACAGCGCGTCAAAAAATTTGAACTTGCACTCGTCGAGCGTGCGATAAATTTTTCCGTAAAAGTTTTCGTGAATCGGCTCGGCATTTTCATTTACGGCATCGATTTTGAGTTGAAACAAATCGTCGAACATGAAGAAATCGGTTTCGGCAAAGAGCGCGTCAACGTCGAGCAGTCGAGAAATTTTATTGTCGCGGAGAATTTTGGCGAGGCTGTAAAAATTTGACGGCGCATAAAAATTTCGACGAGCTTGACGAAAAAGAGTTTCGCGGGGAATGACTTGCTCAAGAATTCGGATCGAACACAAATCATTTTGACGCCCGATAAGTTCTCTGCCGTCGTCAAAGACAATGTAATCGGCGGTGCCGTCGAGAATTTTTTTGAGCGCGTCAACGGAAATTTCTGCGCCGTCCAGAAAAATTCGCAACTCTTTCGGCACAAACGCCAATGCGTCTTCGGCTTTGGCGAAAATGTAATTCTCGCCGCGCTCCGGTGAGCCGATGAAAGAAATTTTTCCGACGACTTCAACCGCCATGTTCACCGCATTTTTAAAAGAATTCACGTCGCCGCAAAGTAAAATTCTCGGAACGTAGCTTGCCATCAAAATCGCGCTCCCGATAAAAATTTTTTCAATTATAAAAGAATCCTGCTTGCCTGTCAAAATTGCGTCGGGCGGCAGGAAAATTTATCGGTGCGGCAAAATTTCTGTGGCAGGAGGCTTGATTGAAATGACACTCCGAAAATTTTTCGCGGCGATGATTTTTATTGCGGCGGTCACGATGACAGGTTGCGGCGAAGAACACATTATCACGCCTTCAAAGCCGCAGGAACTTATGAACGTTTCTTACGATCCGACTCGCGAATTTTATGCCGCTTACAACGAAAAATTTTACGACCATTGGACAAGAGAACTTCGCAAAGGTGAAGTTGTTTTGATTCAGTCTCACGGCGGCAGCGGCAAGCAGGCTCGCGAAGTCATTGACGGCTTGGAAGCGGACGTTGTCACATTGGCTCTCGCTTACGATATTATCTCGATTAAAAATGCCGGGCTGATTCGCGGCGGCTGGCGAAAAAAATTTCCCGACGATGCCTCGCCTTACACGTCGACGATTGTCTTTCTTGTCCGCGCAGGCAACCCGAAAAATATTCAAGACTGGGACGATTTAATTCGCGACGACGTTAAACTTGTCACGCCGAATCCGAAAACTTCCGGCGGTGCGCAATGGAATTATCTTGCCGCGTGGGAATATGCCCGCAGAAAATTCAACGGCGATGAGAATTCGATACTCGCCTTCATGAAAAAACTTTACGAAAATGCCGCTCCTCTTGATGACGGTGCTCGCGGCTCGACAAATCGTTTTGTTCAACGCGGTCAAGGCGATGTTTTAATCACTTGGGAAAACGAGGCTTTACTTTCTCTGATAAGCACGCCCGGCAAATACGAAATTATCACGCCGAGCTTGAGCATTTTGGCTGAACCGTCCGTTGCCGTCGTCGATAAAGTCGTTGACAAGAAAGGCACTCGCGAACTCGCCGAAGAGTATATCAATTATCTTTACTCGCCTGCAGGTCAAGAGATCGCCGCGCAGAATTTCTATCGTCCGCGCGACGCCGTAATTCTCAAAAAATATTCCGACACGTTCAAGCCGCTGGAGCTGTTCACGATTGATGATGCGTTCGGCGGTTGGATCAAAGCTCACAACGATCACTTTGCAGACGGCGCGACCTTCGACCAAATTTATTCGCCTGCCGCTGAACCTTGAGCCGTGTATTTTCAAATATCTGCCTTGAAATGTGTCAAGCCCTGTTGTATAATCGAACGCAGGAATTTTCAATCAATTTTTTCAGAGGGGGAAACTTAAATGATTTACACCGTAACGTTCAATCCCGCTATCGACTACATTATTCGACTCGACAAGCTCACGACCGGCGCAATTAACCGCGTGACTTACGAGCAAGTTCTCGGCGGCGGCAAAGGCGTCAACGTCTCGATCGTGCTCGGCAACCTCGGTCACAAGTCGACGGCAACGGGCTTTCTTGCCGGTTTCACGGGCGATGAGATTGTTCGACAGCTCCGCGAATTCAACGCCGCTGATGATTTCGTCAAACTCGACGAAGGTTTCTCCCGCATCAATGTCAAAGTCAAAGCCGACGTTGAAACGGAAATTAACGGTCAAGGTCCGAAAATCAGCGAGGCAAAACGCGAGGAACTCTTTGCAAAACTTTCAAAGCTCGTTGACGGCGACACGTTGATTTTGAGCGGCTCAATCCCGAACACGTTGCCCGATGACATGTACGAACAAACTCTTTCGCGCCTGCAGGGCAAAGGAATTCGTTTCGTCGTCGACGCGGAAAAAGGTCTTCTGCTCAAGGTTTTGAAGTTCAATCCGTGGCTCATCAAACCGAACAATCACGAACTCGGCGACATGTTCGGCGTCAAACTCAAGACTGACGAAGAAATTGTAACCTACGCGAAAAAACTTCAAGAGATGGGCGCGCGCAACGTTCTCATTTCAATGGCCGGCGACGGTGCAATTTTCGTTCCCGAAGGCGGCGCAACTTTCTTCAAGTCCGAAGCTCCCAAAGGCACTCTCGTTAATTCCGTCGGTGCGGGCGATTCGATGGTTGCAGGTTTTGTTGCCGGTTACGAGGAAAATAACGGCGACTATGAAAAAGCGTTCCTTATGGGTCTTTGCACGGGCTCGGCGTCAGCATTCTCCGAAAATCTTGCCACGCGTCCCGAAGTCGAAGCTCTGTTGAAGTCTCTCAAAAAGTAAATCCGCCACTCCAATTGGAAATTAGGAATGAGGAACTTTCTTCGCATTCCTAATTCCTAATTCCTCATTCCTCATTCCTAATTGCTAAAAAGGCGGTGTCCAAATGAAAATTACAAACTTTATCTCCAAAAAATCTATCGCGCTCAATGTGCACCCGACCGACAAAAACGAAGCGATTGATATGCTTGTCGATTTGCTGATGACGGCGGGCACCATTCGCGATAAAGCACTTGTCAAACGCGACATTCTCAAACGCGAGGCTCAAGGCTCCACGGGACTTGCAAACGGTTTGGCGACTCCGCACGCGCAAAATTCTTCCGTCAAGAAGCCGTCAATCTCCGTTATCACCGTGCCCGAAGGCGTCGAATTCAATTCACTTGACGGCAAACCTGCGCGGCTGCTGATTTTGTTCGCTGCACCCGAAAAAGCCGACGATACTGCGATGACGAACATGGGACGCCTTGCAGTTTTGTTGATGGATGACGACTTCAAAGAAGCTCTGATTCGCGCCAAAACTCCCGCCGAAATTATCCAAATCATTGACCGCAAAGAAGCCGAACGTTCCAAAAGTGAGACGCCCGAACCCGACGTTTCCGCCAACACAAAAATTATCGCCGTCACTGCTTGCCCGACAGGTATTTCGTCGTCGTTCATGGCTCGTGAGGCACTCAAGAATTGCGCGGAAAAATTGGGCTTGAGCATTCGCGTTGAAGTTCACGGCGCGGCAGGCGTTTATCATGCGCTCTCCGACGAGGAAATTAAAAATGCCGATTACGTTATCATTGCGGCGAGCAAAAGAATTCCGATGAAACGTTTCGACGGCAAGATGATGATTCAGACGGCTGTCAACACCGGCATTCGCAAGCCCGAACAACTTTTCAAACGCATTGAGAACGGGCAAGCGCAACCTTTCCAAGCCACGGAAGACGACGAGACTTTGGGCGAAAAACTCTTCAACAAAATCAAGAGCATTTTCTCATAAACGGAGCTCTGCCATGAAACTTGTGCGAATCTTTTTGTTGGCGGCGTTTATGTTCGCGGCAGTGCAAAGTTCAGCGTTCGCAGGATTGACGGAGCCGCTTGAAATTGTCAACGAGACCGGCAAAACCATAATGTCGCTGTACGCAGTCCCGATTCAGAAAAAATCTTGGGGCAACGACCTTGTCGGCAGCGGCGTGATGAATCAAGGCGAGGCACGTTCAATCCATTACGACGCGTCGTATATGCATTACAAATTCAAAATCGAATTCGCTGACGGCAATACAATCACGTTGAGAGATGTTGATCTTCTCGACACGTGGCGGCTTAGCATCAAACTCGACGGCTCGTATGAAAGAAATACTCGCGGCTAAATTTATCAGCGTAAACAGTCGGCTTAAGTCCGATTGATTATAACCGTCGGCTACGGTCGGCGGCAGAAATTATTCATTCATTTATTTGTAATAAGGAGAAGTGTCTTATGAGAGTTACCGATCTGCTCAAAAATGCGAGCATTGATCTCGGTGCCCACGTCAAAGACAAACAGGACGCAATTTCGCACCTGGTTGACTTGATGGAAAAAGGCGGCAACCTCAAGAACAAAGAACAGTACAAAAAAGATGTCTTTGCTCGTGAGGCGTCCGGCACCACAGGTCTCGGCGACGGCATTGCCACGCCACACGCAAAATCTTCGGGCGTCAAAGCTCCCGGTCTGGCAGCAATGACCATTCCCGACGGCATCGACTTCCAATCGATGGACGGCAACCCTGCACGACTGTTCTTTGCAATCGCGGCACCCGACGGCGGCAATGACGAACATTTGATGATTCTGTCAAAGCTCGCCACAATGGTTATGGATCCTGACTTCAAAGAGGCTCTGATTAAGGCGTCAACGAAGGAAGAATTCTTAAAGATTATCGACGACAAGGAAGACGGCAAATTCCAAGCTCCCGCTGATTCTGCCAATGCCGCACCCGTGTCGACTGCAGACCACATTCAAATTCTCGCAGTCACTGCTTGCCCGACAGGTATCGCGCATACGTTCATGGCAGCAGAATCTTTGGAACAACACGCCAAAAAACGCGGCATTTCAATCAAAGTCGAAACGAACGGCTCCGGCGGCGCAAAGAACGTTCTGACGGCTGAAGAAATTGCCAAAGCTGACGGCATTATCGTCGCGGCTGACAAAAACGTCGCAATGGCTCGTTTCGACGGCAAACACGTCGTCATTACCAAAGTTGCTGACGGTATCAACAAAGCTGATGAACTTATCGACAAGGCACTCGGCGGACAAGCTCCGATTTATCACGCTAAAGCCGGTGAGGCTGACGCAGGCGGCGGCGGTTCCGTTGAAAACGAAAGTGTCGGGCGTCAAGTTTACAAACATTTGATGAACGGCGTTTCGCACATGTTGCCATTCGTTATCGGCGGCGGTATCTTAATTGCGATCTCATTCCTCATCGACGGCGCGAGCGTTGATTTGAACAGCTTGCCTGCTGAAGAGCGCGGCAATTTCGGTAAAATCACTCCTGCTGCTGCGACCTTCATGGGCATTGGCGGCGCGTCATTCGGTTTTATGTTGCCTGTTCTTGCAGGTTTTATTTCAATGTCAATCGCTGACCGTCCCGGCTTGGCGGCAGGTTTCGTCGGCGGTGCATTGAGCGCGTCCAACGGCTCCGGCTTCTTAGGTGCATTGCTTGCAGGTTTTCTCGCAGGTTTCATCGTCAACTGGCTCAAGAAAGCGTTGAGCGTTCTGCCACCGTCACTGGAAGGCACCAAACCGATTCTGTTCTATCCGTTGCTCGGCGTCTTGCTTATCGGCTTGATTTGTAACTTTGTCATCGGTCCGCCTGTCGCGGGCATCAACGAGGCTCTCAAGAACACGTTGGCGAACATGGATCCTTCCGCAAAACTCGTCATGGGCGCGGTCATCGGCGGCATGATGGCTGTCGATATGGGCGGTCCTTTGAACAAGGCGGCTTACGTTACCGGCGTCGGACTTTTGGCTGACGGCAACTACTACGTTATCGCGGCGGCTATGGCCGGCGGCATGGTTCCGCCGATTGCGATTGCTCTTGCGACGATTTTCTTCAAAGGCAAATTCACGAAGAACGAACAGAAAACTACGGCAACAAATATTATCATGGGCTTATCGTTCATCACTGAAGGCGCGATTCCGTTTGCGGCAGGCGACCCGCTCCACGTCATTCCCGCTTGCGTCGTCGGTTCGGCTTTGACAGGCGCATTGGTTATGATGTTTGACTGCACGTTGATGGCTCCTCACGGCGGCATCTTCGTCGTTCCTACAATCGGCAACCCGTTCGGCTATCTTGCGGCTATTGCGGCAGGTTCGGCAGTCGGCTGCGTGATTCTCGGCATGATTAGGAAACCGCGTCCGCAAGATTGATTCCGATAAATAATTTTGCTCGATAAAAATTTTCCCGCTGAAAACTCGGCGGGATTTTTTTTAATTAGGAATTAGGAATTAGAAATGTGGAATGATGACAATCCTTAAAGCTCAAAGCTTAAAGCTCAACAAGTGCAGGAAAATTTTGAGCGGCTGTAGAAAATTCAACGCACTTGAACTTGAAGGAGCGATTGAAATGAAATATGTGAACGTTATCGACGCGAAGGAACAATTCTCCGAACTCGTGACGCTTTTGAGCGACCCGCTGGAAGAAGTTTATCTGACCTTCAACGGCAAACCGATTATCAAAATGTCGCCGATTAAAGAGAATCTGCCGCTCGTCGAAGAAGAGAAAAAGCCTAATCCCGATCGCCGCCGCGCAGGAATTGCTAAGGGAACGTTTGTGCTTGACGACGAACTTTTTGACGCCCTGGACGCCGAAATTTGGAGAGATATTGCTGACAGTTACGAGGTGGCGAAATGAAAATTTTACTCGACACGCATATTTTACTCTGGTACTTTGACGACGACAAACGACTTCCGCTTAACGCACGCTTTTTTATAGAGGAAAAGTCCAACGAGGTTTATTACAGTCTTATTTCCGTTTTGGAAGTGGAGATTAAACACGCGGCGCATCCCGACAGAATTTCCATGAGCGGCGAAAAACTTTTGGAACATTGTCAACGACTGGGATTCATTCAAGTGCCAATCAAACTCTCACACATTTTAGCCGTGAAAAATTTGGTGCGCAAAGAAAATTCTCCGCCGCACCGAGATCCTTTCGACAGGCTGATGATTTGTCAAGCGATTGTTGATAACATGCTTTTCATCACGCACAACGAACGCATTGCCGAATACGTCTGCCCGATGATTTTCAAAATCTAGCGAGGTGTCCTTAATGACCGAACGAAAAGAGTTGACCGCCGAAGAAGTTTTAAAGAAATACGACGCCGAATCAAACACAATGGAATATACGGGCGTGATGGCTCGAATCGTCTCCGCAATCGCGATAACTTTTTCCGTCTTCCAAATTTACACGGCAAGCTTCGGACTTTTGGACGCGCAAATTCAGCGGGCAGTACATTTGGGCTTCGGACTGTGTTTGTCGTTTTTATTGTATCCTACGCAAAAATCTTGGCGGCGCGACAAAATTCATCCGCTCGATGCAGTGTTGGCAATTTTGGGCGCGGCGGCTCCGGCTTATATCGTGCTCAACTATCGCGAACTGATTTTGCGGGCGGCATTGCCAACATCAACGGACGTTGCGATTGGCACACTCGGAATTATTTTAGTCATAGAGGCGGCGCGAAGAGTTGTCGGCATTCCGATGGTCTGCGTCGTATTATTTTTTATCGGCTACGCATTCGCCGGGCCTTACATGCCGGGACTTTTGGCGCATCGCGGCTTGAACATCGATTATTTTGTCAGCCACGTCTACTTCACTACGGAAGGCATTTTCGGAATTCCGCTCGGCGTCTCGTCAACGTTTATCTTCCTGTTCATTTTATTTGGCGCGTATCTTGAAGGCACGGGACTCGGAAAATTTTTCATCGACGTTGCGAACTCGATAGCAGGTTGGGCAAGCGGCGGCCCGGCAAAAGTTGCGGTGTTGTCAAGCGGCTTGATGGGAACGGTCAGCGGCTCATCGGTTGCGAACGTCGTCGGCACCGGCTCATTAACAATCCCAATGATGAAAAAGCTCGGCTATCACAAAGACTTCGCGGGCGCGGTCGAAGCGGCGGCATCAACAGGCGGACAACTTATGCCACCGGTCATGGGCGCGGCGGCATTTTTGATGGCGGAATTCGTCGGCGTCCCTTACGTCGAAATCGTCAAGGCGGCTGTCATTCCTGCGGCGTTGTATTTTATCGGCGTATGGCTCGGCGTGCACTTCGAGGCTAAACGCAACGACTTGAAAGGCATTCCGCGTTCAGAACTGCCGAAGCTCGGAGAAATTTTGCGTGAACGCGGACACCTTGCAATCCCGTTGCTCGTAATCGTCTATTTGCTCGTGAGCGGCTATACTCCAATGCGCGCGGCACTCGTGGCGATAATCTTGTCAATCGTCGTGTCGGGCATAAAAAAATCTACGCGCATGAGTTTGCCGGCAATCGTCAAAGGTTTGGAAACAGGCGCGCGAAATGTTTTGGGCGTATTGGTTGCATGTGCGGCGGCGGGCATAATAATCGGCGTCGTCACTAAAACCGGCGTCGGTCTCAAATTGGCGTCAACGTTGCTTGATCTTTCGGGCGGAATGATTTTGCCGAGCATGTTCTTGACGATGCTCACGGCGATTTTATTGGGCATGGGCGTCCCGACGACTGCAAATTACGTCATCACGTCGACAATAGCTGCTCCTGCATTAATTCAAATGGGCGTGCCGATTCTCGCGGCGCATATGTTTGTATTTTATTTCGGAATTATCGCGGACGTGACACCGCCGGTAGCACTCGCGGCATATGCAGGTTCGGGCATTTCGGGCGGCAACGCGCTCAAAACGGGCGTCAATGCGGCAAAGTTGGCAATCGCGGCGTTCATAATCCCTTACATGTTCGTGCTCAATCCCGGACTGCTCCTGTTAAACGGCGTTTCAGTGATGTTGGTGTTGGCTTTGTTGACGGCGATTGTCGGCATGGTCGCGTTGAGTTCGTCGCTAATCGGTTATCTTGCCACACCACTCAGGACATTTGAACGCGTGATTTTATTTGCGGGCGGCTTGATGATGATTAAACCGGGACTTGTCACGGACGTTGCGGGCGTCGCAATTTTCGCGGTGATTCTCTTCCTGCAGTTGCGAAAAAAATTTCGTGACCGCTGCCGCACAAAAAATTAAAGCCTCTCCGAAATTGATTCGGGGAGGTTTTCGTTTATCTTCAAACAAAATAGCCGCGTCTGTCAATCAAAATTCCGTCGCGCTGATAATCAAGGAAAATTTCTCTGCACAAACGGTAAGCCATGAAGTCAACGCCGCACGGTAAAAATTTCCAAGCGTGACTACAGTTTTCGATTTGCACGTCGCCTGATTCAATCAGCTCATCAATCGGAACGTCGCGCAGAATAATTTTCGTAAAGCTCCGTCGTCGACCACCGGGCATACGTCGAAATTTTTCGCGCCGTTCAGGCTCAAGCAATGAACGCTTATTGATAAGAATCAATCCGTCAAAAATTTTTTCGCGGTCTTCAAAAGACAAATTGTAAGAAAAATACTCGTAGAGGACAAGGCTGTCGTCCTCTGAAATTTTTTGGCAACCGCCGCCATAACCCAAACTCATATGAACAGCTCCGCGACGAATACGACCGTGCAACACAGCACCGCGACTTGAAACAAACTTGCGCCCTTCCACGCCGCAAAAATGCCCGTCACCAATGCAAGCCCGCCCGAAATTGGCGACTGCGTGGCGTGAATTATCGCGGGAAATGTCATCACGGCGAGCGTAACATACGGCACATAATGCAGGAACGAGCGAATTTTTACGTTTTTTATTTCGCCGCGAATCAATGTCAGCGGAAGAATTTTTATCGCCAAAGTCACTGCGCTTGCGACTGCAATATAAATCCAAATGTCGTGCGTCATTTATCGTTCTCCTTGACAGGATACAAAATTGCCGCCGCGCCCGCGATTAGGATTGTCAACGCGATTGTCCTGTTGCCTGCAGAAATTTCCGGTAAAAAAGTTTCGGCAAGGTAGCTCATCAGAAAACTTACCGCGACAGCTCCGCCGATAATTTTGTCCTTGCGAGCAGGCGGAATTATCACGGCAAGAAACATTCCGTACAACGCGACACTCAACGCGCTGATAGCCGACGCGGGAAAAAAATTCCACGCCATAATTCCCAACGCAGTGCCGATTGACCAGCCGGGCAACGCCGTCAACATCGCGCCGTAATTGTAGAAAGGATTGAGCCAACGTCCGCCGCGAGCAACTGAAATTCCAAAAATTTCGTCCGTCACGTCGAAGCCGACAAAAATTCGGTGATAGAACGGCGTATCGGGCGAAAATTTTTGACTTAAAACCGTGCTCATCAAAACGTAGCGGGCATTGGCAATGAGAGTCAGCAAAGCAATTTCAAAATACGGTGCGTCCGAACCTATGACCGTGAACGCCGCATATTCGCCTGCCGACGCGTTGTTCAGCAGACTGATAACGAAACCTTGAATCGGATTCAGCCCGACGTATTTGGCGACGATGCCGAGCGTGAAACTCACGACGAAATATCCCAAACCAATCGGGATGCCGTCGCGGAAACCGTCCATCAACGCCTGTCGATTATCCGTCGTCATGAAAAATTTTTCTCCTAAAATTCATTTGTTCAGCGATTGTTCGAGCGTGTGCCAAGCTAACGTTGCGCATTTTACGCGGGCGGGCATTGTCGAAATATTTTTCAGAGCCGCAACCTCGTCGAGTGCGTCAAGTTCGGCGTCGTCGGTTATGTCGCCGTGAATCATTGCGATAAAAAGTTCCGCGAGTTTTTGAGCCTCGGTGACGGTTTTGCCGCGCATGAGTTCAATCATCATGTCGGTCGACGCCTGCGAAATTGCGCAACCCGTTCCGCTGAATGCAGCGTCAGCAATCACGCCGTCGACAACTGCAAGCTCCAAAGTTATCTCGTCGCCGCAACTTGGATTGTGACCGCGTTCCTTGACAGTCGCATTTGGCAACGTCCGCCGATTTTCGCGCGATTGGCTGTGTTCGGCGATTAGTTCCGTGTAAATATTTTCAAGCAAGTTTCTTACTCCTTCGAGTGATTTTTTGATTTTGATTTTTTTGATCTACTTTCTTTTGCTTGCCCAAAAGAAAGTAGCAAAGAAAAGGGCACCGCTACGCGCGGAGCGATGGCAAATTTTTCGATACGTTCAGCCGCTCACTTCGATTCGGCTCGTAAATATTCTAACGTTTAGTCGTCATTGCCGCAACGTTGAGACTTTCCGAAATGTTGAGTGCCGGCAAACTTCGCATCACGCTCAGTGGTGCCGGCGAGCCCGTCATCCGTGACGGGCTCTTTTGTTTGCTGTCAAAAAATTTTCATAACGCTCCTGACCTGCTGAATTGCCTCGATAAGTCGTTCAACGTCGCGGCGCGTGTTATAAAAATAAAAACTTGCCCGGCACGTCGAATTAAGTCCCAAAAATTTCATCAACGGTTGTGCGCAATGATGACCTGCACGAATCGCAACGCCTTGCGCGTCAAGAATCGTCGCAACGTCGTGCGGGTGAACGTCTTTAACATTGAACGTTATGATTCCGACTTTGTTCGCCGCGTCGCAACCGTAAAGATCAACGTAAGGCAATCGTTTTAATTCAGCGATGGCAAAGGTCGTCAAGTCGCGTTCAATGCGTTCAATCGTCTCGAAGCCGACGCCGCGCAGATAATCGATTGCCGCAGTCAAGCCCGCCGCTCCGCCGACGTTTTGAGTGCCCGCCTCAAATTTCTGCGGAAGTTCAGCGTAAGTCGTTGATTGCTCTTCGACGTATTCGATCATGTCGCCGCCGCTCAAAAATGGTGGCATTTCGTCAAGCAGTCGTCTTTTGCCGTAAAGCACGCCGATTCCCATTGGCGACAACATTTTGTGCCCTGAAAACGCCAAAAAGTCCGCGTCAATGTTTTGAACGTCAACGGGAATGTGAGGAACTGATTGCGCACCGTCAACAACGACAACCGCTCCGACTTCGTGAGCTTTTGCCGCCAAAGTCTTAACGTCGTTGATAAGTCCGAGCACGTTTGAAATTTGCGTGACGGCTAAAATTTTCGTGCGCTTAGTTAGTTTCGTTGTAATGTCATCAGCAGATAAATTGCCGTCCGCCGCGAGATAAATATAATTCAACGTCGCGCCCGTCATTTGAGCCACACGTTGCCACGGAACAAGATTCGAGTGATGTTCGGCGATTGTGATTAAAATTTCGTCGCCCGCGTGAAGATTCGTCAGCCCGTAACTGTACGCGACAAGATTGAGCGATTCGGTTGCGTTCTTCGTGAAAATAATTTCTTGCGGTCGCGCGTTGATGAATTCGGCAACTTTGCGGCGAGCGTTCTCGTAAACTTGAGTTGCCTTGACGCTGAGTTCATAAACGCCGCGATGTGGATTGGCATTGCAACCGCCGTAATAGCCGCAAATCGATCGCACGACGCTTTCGGGCTTTTGAGTGGTCGCGCTGTTGTCAAGATAAGCTAACGGGTGCCCGTTCATTTGACTGCGCAAAATCGGGAAGTCGTTCAAAAAATTTTTATCCATTGGCAAGCCTCCGTTGAAGATTTTCCAAAAGTTCGCCGCGCAGATTTTCATCGGGAATTTTGTCGACGACGGGATTAAAAGCCGCTTCGACAATCAAACGTTCAGCCTCCGAATCGTCAAGCCCGCGACTCATCAGATAGAAAATTTTTTCCTCGTCAAGCCGTCCGATGCTCACGGCGTGATGTCCGTCAACTTCATCTTCGGCGGCAAGCATCAACGGCACGGAGCGATTGCGCGTTCCCGACGATAAGATTGTGACTTCTTCAAGTTCGCGACCGGTTGAGCCTTTTGAGCCGCGTTGAAAATCCAAAGTCCCGCGAAAAATTTTGTCGCAACGGTCTTTCAATGCGCCGCGCACGTTCATTGTCGCACAAGTCCTTTTGCCGCGTTGACGAATCACGTAATTAAAATCCAACTTGCGATTGCCGTCGCCGAAATAAACCGCGTTGAAGTCCGCAGCCGAATCGTCGCCGCGCAAATCAATTTCCACGTCCGCCGAAAAATTTCCGTTGCCGATGTCCGCCGCAATGAATTCGACTTTTGCGCCG
Source organism: uncultured Selenomonadaceae bacterium (assembly GCA_905234395.1). Taxonomy (GTDB): domain Bacteria; phylum Bacillota; class Negativicutes; order Selenomonadales; family Selenomonadaceae; genus Quinella. The sequence continues at coordinate 9,995 of CAJOHG010000029.1, read as the reverse complement.
TTGCCGACAGAAATTTTTATGCGCCGCGCAACATTTTCAGCCGACAAGTTCACATCGGAAAAGATTTTAGTTTCGCCGTCGGGCACGTCTATAATTTGCTCCTCAACGTTGGCGCAAGTCTTAACGTCGTTGACGCCGAGCCATCGCCAGGAACGCAACGGGATTTCGCCAAAAATTTTTTCGTCCAAAATTCTCACTCCGGTCACGATAATTTTTTCGTCCAAAATGTTCGTCGCGATTAATTGTACACGCCGCGCTTGAATTGTCAAACGCACTTCATGCAGGAAAATTCGCAACACGCGCAGAAATTTTAAGCTGAAAAAATTGCGGAGGTGATTGCATTGACGATCAACATCAGGAACTGTTCACGTTGCAAAAGAATTTTCGTGCCGGTGAGCGGAGAAAAAATTTGTCCCGATTGCCGCGCCGAAGAACTCAAGTTGGAAGATCACGTCAAAAGTTACGTCCGCGACCATCCCGGCATCACGGTCAATCAGCTAATCGAAGGTTCGGGCGCACCGAGCAAATTGGTTTGGCGAATGATTATGCAAGGTCAATTCGAGAACAGCGGTTTGCGCGACGCCAAATATCCTTGCGGGAATTGCGGCAAGATTATCACGCGCGGAGCCTATTGCGACGAATGCGCCGGCAAACTTAAACAGAACGCGCAAAAATTTGCCGAGGCAATGAATTCCAAACGACGTGCCGCCGAAAAAAAAGCTCAATCGTCCGGCAAAACTTTTTCCGATTCAATGTACGACGCCATGAGCAATTCGCGCAGTCGTTGAAAATTTTTTGACACGATAATTCACAATCACTGCCGCCAACGAATTTGCAGGCGGAAAATTTTTTTGTAAGGAGCAATTCACATGGAGATTAAAAAAAATTTTGACGGCTCGGCGTTGACGGTTCAACTCGTCGGGCGTCTCGATGCGGTCACTGCCTTTGAACTCGACAAGGACTCGCAAACGACACTTAACAGCGTAACCGATTTGACGGTTGATCTTGCCGATTTGGAATATATTTCGTCCGCCGGCTTGCGCACATTGCTGAAAATTCAAAGGCGCATGGATAAGCAGGGCGCGATGAAAATTGTCAACGTCCGCGAAAATGTCCGCGAAGTTCTCGATATGACCGGCTTTTCAAATTTCCTGACCATTGAAGAGGACAAACGCGCGAAATTTTCCGTGAGCTTTTGAGGTGCCGCCATGATTAAGAATTTGAATTTCGACAATCTTTTCCTGCGCGCGAAGGTTGCAATTCCTTTCGTCGAGGACAATTTTTATCTTCCCGAAAAAGTTTTCGTCGACGGCTATTTTCCTGCGGGCACTGTCTTCAAATTTATTGAGCCGATTTGCAGCAAAAAGATTAACGCGTTCGGCGATCAAGTCAACGATTATTCGCACGCGGCGTCGCTTCTGTACAGCAACAAATTCAACGGCGCGGCGGCTGACGAAGACGAATACACCGTGATTTTCGACGTTGACTTGAGCGCGTTGTTTCTTATCTGCGAGCCGATCGATTCAAGCGGAAATGTTATCGAGCTTTAATATTCTTTTAATAACGTCACATTGAATAGAATTGAGACCCGGCGCACAGGGATGTGCGCCGCCGCCGACTGCGTCGCGTGACGCGACGACAGGCGGACAAAGCGTCTTTCTTTTTGCTACTTTTTCTTTGACGCCGACAAAGAAAAAGTAGATCCTATACATAAAAGAAATCAAACGCTCAAATCGAGAATACGAGCTGTCTGATTTACAAGCAACGGGAGGAAATTTTTCCGATGAAAATTATTGAGCCGTCGGTTGAGCTGATTGACGACTTCGATGCCGCAACGATTATGCGCAAACTTGAACGTGCGGGACGCGTCTGCTACAAATCCGAAGGCAACATCAAAGTCGACAGCGCGGAGAAATTCATTCGCGGCATCATCAAGCGCGGTCACGAATCCGTTATCGAACACGCGACAGTTTCATTCAAAATCATTTGCGATCGCGGCGTCACGCATGAACTTGTTCGCCACAGAATCGCCAGTTATTCGCAGGAAAGTACTCGTTATTGCGACTACAGCGCGGGAAAATTCGGCGGCGAGTTGACTTTTATCAAACCGTGCTTTTGGTCGGCGGACGATGAAAATTTCAAGCTCTGGTCACAATCAATGGCGTTAATCGAGAAAAATTATTTGGCAATGCGTGCAAACGGAGCCCGTCCCGAAGAGGCGCGTTCAATCCTGCCGAATTCGCTCAAGACGGAAATTTTCGTGACGATGAATCTTCGCGAGTGGCGACATTTTTTAAAACTGCGGACGGCTCCTGCGGCTCATCCGCAAATGCGACAAGTCGCGCTGAAAATTTTTGACATGCTCAAAACAAAATTGCCCGCAGTCTTCGACGACCTCAACTGTAATTTTCAATGAACTAATCGCGAGAAACTGAGACCCGGCGCACAGGGATTTTCAGCAAAAGAAAAGTAAGTTCAATAAACGTAAAAAAAATTAACAACTCAAATCGAGAACACAGGATCAATTTACAACTGCGACTAAATCATTTCTTCGACGACTTAAAGCCTTGAAAAATTTTTTAGACTGTGGACATCAGAACAAATCGCGCTGAAAATTTTCGCCATACTCAAAACAAAATTGCCCGCAGTCTTCGACGATATTCAACCTTGAAAAAATTTCGGTGCATGTTATACTTGTGGAAAAATTCTGGAGGCGATTCAAATGAAATGGGTTTGCAACGTTTGCGGCTACGTCTACGACGAGGAAGAGGGAGATCCCGACAACGGCATTGAGCCCGGCACGCCAATGGACGAAGATTTTGTCTGCCCGCTGTGCGGCGTCGGCAAAGACGATTTCACGCAAGAAGAGTAAGCGACTGATTTTGAATTAAAAATGCCCGTTGCCAAGTGAAGTTCTGCTCGACGCGGGCATTAGTTTTATCGTTTCAAAGGAGATTTTTCAATGACAGAACAAGAAGTTATCAAGACCTTCATGCACAGCTTGGACGAGACCACGCTCAAAGGTGCTGCCGCGCTCAACGAGGCGATTAAAGCCAGTTCAAAGTTCAAAAGCTTTAAGGCAGTGCGCACGCAATTTTTAAACGATTTGCAGTCCGCAAAGAATTGGCAGACGTTCCTTGTCGAAAAGTGCGGCATCGTTCTTGACAACACGGACACCGGCGCAATCAGCGGCAACGACGCGGGCGGCTCCAAAATCAAAACTTCAACCGATATTCTGCCGTCGAAAGGCAAATTGCAACCTTATCCCACGACTTCATCTGTCACCGTTCGCGGCATGACACTTTATGGCATTCCGCCCAAAGACACCTTGACGGAAGATCAACAATACGTCGTGCGCGGACTTATCAGTTGGTGGCTCAATGACGCGTTGAAACTGATTGAGGAAAGTTACGGGCTTACATTCACGGAAGAAGGCTCGACAGGTTCACGGCTCAAAATGCAGTTCATGGACGACGACGATGAAAACAGCGATCTGTTGGCTTATGTTTCCTTCGACACCGACGACAAAAAAATTTACGAGGCAACCACACTTTGCGTGAACATGGCGAATTTCAAAAACATGTCCACTTCAGATCATCACGGCACGACCGGCTACGGCAATTTGGACAGAACTTTGGTGCACGAATTGGTTCACGGCGTGATGGTGAGCAATATCAACTATGCGGCGGCTTTACCGGGCTGGTTGGTTGAAGGCGGCACTGCCGAATTGATTCACGGCGTCGACGACGAACGCTATGACGCAATTATCGACTTCGTGAAGGATGTCTCGACCGTTAAAAAAGTTTTGACGACGAAGTCCATTGAAGATTATAAGCCGGATGAAATTTATGAGGGCGGCTATGTTTTCATGCGCTACTTTGCCAAACAAGCCGGCACCGATACGACTTTCGACTACGACACTTATCGCGCAAAGGTCTCCGTTGACGCCAACAATTTCGCAGTAAATTATTTCGATACCGTTACGATTTATGGCGGCTCCGACGCTGACACAATCACGAACAGCGGCTTGAAAGTGTCAATCTTCGGCGGCAAAGGCAACGACACGATTAGGAATTATTCCGACACGGTCACGATAAACGGCGGCGGCGATGACGATTCAATCCTCAACGAAGGCGCAAACGTCACAATCTACGGCGGCTCCGGCAAAGATTCAATTCACAACGAAGGCGCGAACGTTTCAATCAGCGGCGGTTCCGGCAACGATTCAATCACCAACAGAGGCTCGAACGTCACGATAAGCGGCGGCAAAGGTAATGATTCAATTGAAAATTACGGCGCGAACGTCTCCATAAACGGCGGTTCCAACAACGATTCAATCACCAACACCTATGACGCCAAAAATTCCACGGTCGACGGCGGCAGCGGAAACGATTCAATCACCAACAGCGGCGCAAACTCTATGATTTATGGCGGCACGGGCAAAGATTCAATCGAAAACAACTATGACGCCAAAAATTCCACAGTCGACGGCGGCAACGGAAACGATTCAATCATTAACCATGCAGAGGCATCATCGATAACAGGCGGCGCGGGCAACGATTCAATCACCAACCAGGGCAAGTCGTCATCGATAAACGGCGGCACAGGCAACGACGTTATCTTGAACACGGGCAATGTAAACTCTTTCGCGTCTCTGTCCGGCTCCGAAGCAACATTGCGCGGCGGCGACGGCAAAGACTCCATTACCAATCACGTTGCCAATGTCAAGATTTACGGCGACGCGGGCAACGATAAAATTGCAAACTATGGCGCGTCGACATGGATTCAAGGCGGCGACGGTAACGATTCGATTCTCAACGACTCAACATTATTAGTCGGCGAAGGTTTCAACAACGTGAACTTGAAAGGCACCAATTCCACTCTGCGCGGCGGCAACGGCAACGACTCAATCACAAACACAATGGACAGCGTTTCTGTTTATGGCGACGACGGCAACGATTACATTCACAGCAAAGGCGACAAGCTCAAACTTTATGGCGGCAACGGCGACGATTTCATTTACAACTATTTTAACACGCCCAGTAAAGATGATGAGAATCCTGCCTCTGAAAATACGGTTTATGGCGGCGCGGGCAATGATACCGTTATCAGCTATGCCGATTCTTCGCGAATCAATCTCGGCAGCGGCGACGATTCGATTCAAAATTTCGCCGACCTCACGTCGATTGCAGGAAGCAGCGGCAACGATTATATCTACTCAAGCGGCGAAAAAGTGACGTTAAGCGGCGGCAGCGGCAACGATTATATTTACAATGAAGGCTACAAAGTTACAATTTTCGGCGGCAGCGGCAACGACACTCTCCACAACGAAGGCAACCACGTAACACTTTCGGGCGGCAAAGGCAATGATTCAATCATCAACGACGGCGGCGCGCACATCACATACAATTTCGGCAAAAGTTACGGCAAAGACATCGTTGTCGGCTTCAACGCCAATGACACCGTTCAAATCACAAGCGGCAGTTACAAATCCAGCAAGAGCGGCTCAAATGTTCTCGTCAAAGTCGGCAAGAGTATCTTGACGCTCGTTGACGCCGTCGGCAAGAAAATAAACTTCATCAGCTCGTCGGGCGTGGAAAAGACGAAAACTTACACTGCGACCGCCGCACGTTGGTTTAACGACGACACGAACATTGCGACTTCAAACGACCTAAGCTCAATCGTCAAGAGCAAGTCCGATGTCGCGACGACGAATCTCACGACTTCGCTAACGTCTCTGACTGATTCAACGTCGAAAACTGTGCAACTCACTTACGGCGGCAAAAAATAACGTCGACACTTGATAAAAACTCGCGCAGCTGTTAGAATGACTGCAAGAACTTAAGAAACATTGAGGAGGCTTTTATAAATGAAAGTAACTGTAGTTGGTGCAGGCAACGTTGGCGCAACCGTGGCGGACGTTCTCGCGAAGAAAGGTTTTGCAAGTGAAGTCGTCCTTATCGACATCAAACCCGGTCTTTCCGAAGGCAAGGCAATGGACATCATGCAGACGGCGCACATGCTCAATTTCGACACGACCGTCACCGGCGTGACTTCTCCGCTTGATGCTCCCGACTATGCGGCAACGGCAGGCTCGCAAGTCGTGGTCATCACTTCCGGTCTTCCGCGCAAGCCCGGTATGACACGCGAACAACTCATCGGCACCAACGCAAAAATCGTCAAAGGCGTCGTCGATCAAATTCTTAAACATTCGCCCGAAGCAATTCTTATCATCGTCTCAAATCCGATGGACGCAATGACTTACTTGACGTTGAAGGACACCAAACTTCCGCGCAACCGTATCATCGGACAAGGCGGCATGTTGGACAGCTCCCGTTTCCGTTATTATCTCGCACTCGCATTGAAAGAAGCCGGCTATCCCGCAACTCCTACCGATATTGACGGCATGGTTGTCGGCGGTCATGCTGATAAGACGATGGTTCCGCTCGTCAGCATTGCAACTTATCGCGGCATTCCGATTAGACAACTTTTGAGCGAAGAGGCGATTCAAAAGGCTGTTGAGGCGACCAAAGTCGGCGGCGCGACCTGCACGAAACTTTTGGGAACTTCCGCGTGGTATGCTCCCGGTGCGGCGGCTGCGGCTCTCGTCGAAGCCATTGCTCTTGACGCGAAGAAACTCATTCCCTGCTGCGTCTATCTCGAAGGCGAATACGGCGAAAGTGATCTTTGTATCGGCGTGCCCGTCATTCTCGGCAAAGACGGCGTTGAAAAAATCGTCGAAGTCGAATTCGATGCTGCTGAAAAAGCCAAATTCGCGGAAAGTGTTGCGGCGGCTCGTGAAGTCAACAGCAAACTCGGAGAAGCTCTCGCGTAACGTAAGCTTTAAGGTTTAAGGACAATTCCTCAAAGCTCTAAGCTCTAAGCTAAAAGCTAATAAAGGGACTCTGCCGTAATCGGTGGAGTTCCTTGTTTAATTTAGGAAAGATTCACGACGTATGATTATCGGGCGATTGCAAAGCATACCAACAGGATGCAACGTCACGTTGCCTTTTACTTTATGACGATACTTTTTGTGAAGGATACGACATAGATTTTTCCAAGGAGGAGATTATCATGTTGGACAGAGTGGAAAGGATTGAACGGGTTGCACGCATCAACGGCGTTGCCCACGACAATAAACACCGTTTCAACAGCGGACGCAATCGCCGCGACGAGACCGGCACCTTTGCCGACGAACTTCGCCGCGTCATGAACAAAAAAGTCGAACCCGTCAAGAAAACCGAACTTCCCGACGCTTACAACCTTGAGTTGACCAGTTGCGGAACACATTCACTTTTCTACAACAGCGGCTTGAGTCTCGACATGTTATTGGTAATGTAATTTAAAATTGCGTTCCGAGGAGGCGTGAGCATGTGCGATAAAAATTTCATGAACCTTGCGGTCGCCTTGAAAGCGACGGAACAGTTTGTTTGATTTGCAATGTTCGTGAGCTGTCAACATGCTTGAACGAGACGAAAAATTTTCCGAGGAGGCTTAATCGTGACTGATAAAAATTTCATGAACCTTGCGCTTGAACAGGCGCGACAAGCTTATCAAGAAGGCGAAATTCCAATCGGAGCCGTTCTCATTGACGAGGACGGCATTTTAATTTGCGGCGACCACAATCGGATTGAACAGCTAAACGACGCGACGGCTCACGCGGAAATTTTGACGTTGCGTGCGGCAAGTCTCAAGCTCAATCGTCGTCGGCTGTCGAATTGCACGCTTTATTCCACGGTTGAACCTTGCGCGATGTGTGCGGGCGCGTTGGTCTTGTGCAGAGTGAAACGTTTGGTTTACGGCGCGACGGATTCAAAATTCGGTGCGGCTGAATCAATCTTTAACGTCGTGGACAATCTCTCACTCAATCATCGGCTAATCGTGACTGCGGGCGTTATGGAATTTGAATGCCGCGAGCTGCTGAAAAATTTTTTCGCCGACGTTCGGTCACAGTTGGTGAATTGTTGATGAATTGACTCGTTGATTCGGCGTGTTGTTGCTTTTAATTTTTTATAGGATCTACTTTTTCTTTGTCGGCGTCAAAGAAAAAGCAGCAAAAAGAAAGACGCTTTGTCCGCCTATCGTCGCGTCACGCGACGCGGTCGGCGGCGGTCGACATCCCTGTCGACCGGGTCTCGATTTCATTCAATGTGTTTTCTCAACAGCACTCTGATGTTGACGCGCAAAAGTTAAGCTGTTAAACTGCGGCGGGACTTAACCAAATTCATGCGACGAGGAGGCAAAGAATTTTGTTGACAAATGCGCCGAGAGGCACCAAAGACATTTTGCCGGAACAAGCGACGAATTGGCTCCGGCTGGAAAATAAAATTCGCGAGCTGTGCAATTTGTACGGCTACGAGGAAATTCGCACGCCGACTTTTGAACACACGGAACTTTTCCTGCGCGGCATCGGCGAAGGCACGGACGTTGTCGATAAGGAAATGTACACGTTCAAAGATCGCGGCGACAGGTCAATCACGTTGCGCCCGGAAAATACTGCGTCGGTTGTGCGCGCCTATCTGCAGAACAAACTTTACGCGAACGCCGGGCTTGTCAAACTTTTTTACATCGGCTCAATGTTCCGCTACGACAGACCGCAAGCCGGACGTTTGCGCGAATTTCATCAGTTCGGCGTGGAAGCTTTGGGCGAAAAAAATCCTGCCGTTGACGCCGAAATTATTTTGCTCGCGTGGGAATTTTTGAAGAGCCTCGGACTTGACGATTTGACGTTGAAAATTAATACGGTCGGTTGCCCGGCATGTCGCCCGATTTTTCGACGCAAGCTCACGGAATATTTCACGGAGAATGCTGATGATTTGTGCGGTGATTGTCGTCGACGCCTGGAGAAAAATCCGTTGCGCATTCTCGATTGCAAAGTTGACGCCGACAAAGATTTCATGGACGATGCGCCGCGAATTGAAACTTGCTTGTGCGACGATTGCCGCGAACATTTCAACGCGCTGAAAAAATTTTTGACGGCTGCCAATGTCGAATTCACCGTTGACAATCGGCTCGTGCGCGGACTCGACTACTACACCAAGACGGCTTTTGAAATTCAATTCGCGCCTTTGGGTGCTCAATCGGCTGTTGCCGGCGGCGGACGCTACGACGGACTGATTCGCGAAATTGGCGGCGACGATACTCCGGCAGTAGGATTTGCGGCGGGAATGGAAAGAATTTTGCTCGCGCTTGAGTTGCAGAATTTGTTGCCCGCGCAGGACAAAAAAATTACCGCATACATCGTGGCAGGCGGCTCGGCGGCTGAAACTTATGCATTTAAACTTTTGACGGACTTGCGGCGGAAAAACATTTCGGCGGCAATGGATTTCGGCAAAAAATCCATGAAAGCTCAAATGAAGGCGGCGGTTAAATCGGGCGCAAAATTCGCGTTGATTGTCGGCGAGGACGAGGTCGCAACTTCAACCGTCACCGTAAAAAATTTAGAGACTTCCGCGCAGGAAAAAGTTTCCGTTGCCGAAGTCTCCGAAAAAATTTCGTAACGTGAATCACAGATGAGCTTTAAGCTTTAGAATTCTGCGGACGGATTCATCAATGCGCGACTCGGAAATTTCACCGCGATTGACGGCGGCAAGAATGCTGTCGTAAACAATCTGTTGGCTGTCGTAATTGTGGCAGACAAGCGCGATGTCTCCGCCTGCCAAAATCATTTTAACGCCCAGCGTCGCTAAGTCGACGTTGTTTTTTATTGCGCCCATCTCCAAATCGTCGGTTATCACCACGCCGCTAAATCCAAGTTCATTGCGCAGAAGATCAGTCATGATAATCGGCGAAAGACTTGCCGAAGTGTAAGGATCAAGCGCGTCGTAAATCAAATGACCAATCATAATCATAAAGCGCGAATTGTCGTGAGCGCGAATGATTTTCGTAAACGGCGGCAAATCTTCAACGTCGAGAACTTCGCGGCTGACTTCAACGTTTGAAACTTCCTGGTGCGGATCAACTTTGCTCTTGCCGATGCCCGGAAAATGTTTCAG
>CAJOHG010000028.1 GCA_905234395.1 uncultured Selenomonadaceae bacterium | reverse complement strand
TCAAGCTCAACCGCAAGCTCAGGCTCAACCGCAAGCTCAAGGTCAACCGTCAACTCAAGCTCAACCGTCAATGCAAGGTCAACCGCAAACTCAAGGTCAACCGTCAACGCAAGGTCAACCACAAGCTCAAGCTCAACCGCAAGCTCAGGCTCAACCGCAAGCTCAAGCTCAACCGCAAGCTCAAGCTCAACCGCAAGCTCAGGCTCAACCGCAAGCTCAAGGTCAACCGTCAACTCAAGCTCAACCGTCAATGCAAGGTCAACCGCAAACTCAAGGTCAGCCGTCAACTCAAGGTCAGCCGTCAACTCAAGGTCAGCCGTCAACTCAAGCTCAACAGGCTCAATCGATGCGAACAAATATTCCGACGCCAAAGAACGTCAGCGGCGACTTCATCATGCGACAACAGGAAATGCGCGAGCAAATGGACATCGCCAAAACCACGCTCCTCAAGCAGCCGTTGCAGAACACGCCGCAGACAACCGACGTCATGAAAAGTTTGGCGCAATTCCTCATGCGCAACACCGACATCACGCCGCGCGAATCTACAATGCTCCAAAATTTCGTCAACAATACGCAAACAATGATGCCCGAAGCCGAAGCGCGTCACCTGCAAAATTTATTGCGCCTGTGTCAACAAAACGTCCCATTGACTGTTCAGCAAGCCGCCGTTCAACAAAATCTGCCCGACTTGCCGCGACTGTGGGCTTTCATGCAGCTGTGCGATATGGCAAACATTACGTCGAAGATGAATGCTCGTGCTTTTAAACGTGCAGGAAAAGACGTTGCCGACTTCGCGACTTCAATGCGCCACGCAATGAGCTCGGAAAATGTCACCGTGCAAAATCAACGCTCATTCCAAATGATGATGCCGCTTTACATGGGCGACAGAGAGACAAGCTATCCGACTTATCTCAACGTCTACGACGAAACTTCGCGCGACGAGGCTGCCGGCAAGGATAAAAAAGAAACGTGGCTCCGAATTTGCGTGTTGACCGATCACATTGGCGCGGCGGAATTGGTTTTCAGAATTTACGACGAAACTCAACTTGACATGCGATTTTATTTTTCGCGTCGTGATGTCGCGCAGGAATTCAGCAACATTTACGTCAAGCAGCTCAAAAAATCTTTGTCGGAGACGGCGTTGAATGTCGGTGAAGTTCGCGTTGAGAATGCAGAGCGCGTGAAATGCTTGACGCAAAAAAACTCTTGTGTTAGACTGCGATAACTTCAACCGCAACGCAGTTTGTCGACACTCCGGCGCAGACTTCGTTGCAGGAAAAAATTTCAACGCAGGAGGAAACGAAATGTTAGACAAGCAAGCAAAACAGGAGATTATGGAAAAATTCGCAGTGCACGAAGGCGACACCGGCTCGCCCGAAGTTCAAATCGCACTTTTGACGGCGCGCATTTCCTATTTGACCGAGCACCTTAAAGAGCACAAAAAGGATCATCATTCCCGCCGCGGGCTGTTGAAAATGGTTGGGCAACGCCGCCGCCTGTTGAGCTACCTCAGCAAAAAGGACATCAATCGTTACCGCGAAATTCTCGCGCAGTTGAATCTCCGCAAATAATTTTCGGCTCGTCACGAAAAAAAGTCTCCCTGTCATTTGGCAGAGAGACTTTTTGTTTGCAAAAATTATTTTGTAGCCGCGAAAAAATTCCACAGCTCCTCAATCAACGTGTTGATTCGCGACGAATGATTTGCCGATTGCGCCAGAAAATTTATCTTCCGCTCAAGTTCAGCAGTCGTCAACGTTGCGGGAAAATTTTTTTCGTCAAGCGTGCGGCAATAATCGGCAAGCGCGTTGTAGTGAATGTTGTAGCGATTTTCAAAGAGAACGTGCACAAAATATTTCGCAAGTCCCGTTTCAAACGGCGTGAACGTGTCGAAACTCAACGTTGCCCGTCGCTCATCATCGCTCAAATTGTAAGCCGCCCAATGCTCCAGCGCGTCGACATTCCGAAAATTTTTCTCGTGCTTAGTTTCGGCAAGAGCTTTAATCGAAATTGCACGCATGACCTCCGCGAACGGCAAGTTGTAAAAATTTTTAGCCGCCTCGTCGCAAAGAGAATGTTCCATGCCCGTCAACTCGCCGCAAGGATTGTACTCCATGCGCCGCAAATTTTTTGCAAACATTTCAATCGCCTCCAAAAAAATTTTTTCGCTCAATCAGCACGAATGAAATCGGCACGACAAAAATTCCGAACACCGTCGCGAAAAACATTCCGCCGACAACTGCCGCGCCCATAGAATTTCGAGCTGCCGAGCCTGCGCCCGAAGCCATTGCCAACGGAATGCACGCCGCGATAAACGCCAACGCAGTCATCAATATCGGGCGAGGTCTCTCCGTCGCCGCGAATGTTGCAGCCCGCGAAATTTCTTGACCGTCTTCAACGTTGACTTTCGCAAATTCGACAATCAATATCGCGTTCTTCGCCGTCAAGGCGATTATAACAAGAATTCCGATTTGCATGCAGACGCTTGCCAAATTGCCCGTGACGACTTCCGCGAGCAGTGCGCCGAAAATTCCCGTAGACACGCTCAATATCACGGCGAACGGAATTTTCCACGACTCGTACAGCGCGACCAAGCACAAAAATACGAACGTCATCGACAAGGCAAAAATTTTCGCGACGGAACTTTGCGCCAATTTTTCTTGACGACTTTTTTCCGTCCATTCAATTTGAAACGTGTTCGGCGCGACTTCTTCAACGACTGACTCCAATGCGTCGAGTGCTTGCGCCGTCGAAAAACCTTCGCCGACATTTGCGTCAAAGTTCACGCACCGCACGCCGTTATATCCGGAAATTTGCATGGCATCCGTCGTCGGCGTCAAAGTTACAATCGTGTCGAGCGGAACGATTTCGCCTTTTGAATTGCGGACGAAGAGAAATTTAGCCGCGTCGATTGAATTTCTGTAATTCGTCTGTGCCTGCACAACGACTTTATAAACGCGCCCGAAGCTTGTAAAGTCGTTGACTTCATCGCCGCCGAAGTTCACGCGCAAGGTTGAATAAACGTCATCAAGATTCACGCCGAGAAATTTGGCTTTGTCCTCGTCGACGCGAACATCAACACACGATTTCGACACGCTGAAATTTTGAGTGACGCCTTCAAGTTCTGCGCGGGCATTGGCGGCAAGTTCAATCTTTTTCGCGAGCAGTGCAAGTTCCTCGTCGCTGTGATTTTTAACGTCAAGCAGTCTCATTGACACTGCGCCGACCGATTCCATGCCGGGCAACGAACCGGAACTCATCGCAAAAATTTTCGCTTCGGGAATGACGCGAGCCGCCGTATCGTTGACTGCAAGCAAAATTTCATCAAGATTTTTGTCGCGTTCATTCCAATCTTTTAAAATGCCGTAAATCGCTCCGCCGCTTGAACTCATGCCGCCGAGAATGTCAATGCCCGCAATGCACGAAATATTTTCCACGGCGTCAATTTCTTTCAGCGCGCCGGAAAATTTATTCAGCGTCTCAATCGTTCGATTCATCGTGGAAATGTATTCGCTCGGCAAAATTTCGTTCAGCCACGCCGCGCAGAGTGTCACCGCAATTAAAATCGTCACCGCCAAAAATTTTCTCCGCATAAAAATTTCAAGCAGACTTTGGAAATTGAACCGGAGCCTCTCAAAAATTTTCAGCGAAGATTTTTTCTCTCGACGACGCAAAATCAGCACGCAAAGTGCCGGTGTCAAAGTCAACGCAACGATTGTCGAAAAAAACATTGACACGACGATTGTCAGCGCGAATTGCCGATAAAGTTCGCCCGTCACGCCGTCAAGGAACGCCGCCGGTATGAACACCGCCGCCAACACGCACGCAATGGCGATTATCGGAGCTTGAATTTCTTGCATCGCCGCCAATGTTGCCGCTTTGACTTCCAAACCGCTTTCAAGTTTTTTCTCGACGATTTCAATCACGACAATCGCATCGTCGACGACCAAACCGATTGCCAAGAATTGACACGGGAATTGCAAGCAGAGCGATTGGCGTTGCGCGGAAATTTTGCAGGAACAGCCACACGATTATCACGACGAGCAACAACGCTTCAAAGAACGTTCGCGACACTTCCGACAGTGATTCTTTGATAAAGCGCGTTGCGTCCATCGAAATTGAAATTTTCATATCGGGCGGGAAGTCTTCAGCCGCTTGAGCCAAAATTTTTTTCACTGCGGAAATTGTTTCAAGCGTGTTGGCGTCGTTGGTCAGCAGAACAGAAAATGTTGCCGTCTCGTGTCCGTCTTGAAAAGAAACAGCGTCCATATTCCGCACGCCGACTTCAACGCGAGCAAAATCTTTCACGCGAACAAATGAGCCGCCCAAAGTCTTGACGACAATGTTTTCAAAATCTTTAATGGTTTCTTTGCGATTCGTCGAGCGTCCGATAAATTCGCGTTCCTGAAAATTGTGCGCGGATTCAACGTCAACGACCGTCAAGCACAGTCGGCGGAGCAATGTTGAAATAAGACAAGCGCGAATATCCGTTGGTTAATGATTCGTGTCGATTTAATTGCTCAATCCAAATCGAGCGACGACCACAAATTATCCACGCGAGCTTTGACTTCGGGCGACATTTGAATTTCGTCGGGCCAATCGCGAACGTGACCTTCTTGAGCCCAAGTTTTTGTCGCGTCAATGCCGAGTTTCGCGCCCCACTTTGCATAAGGCGAAGAGTGATCCAAAACGTCAAGCGGCCCGTGAACAATCTCCAAGTCGTGTTCGGCGTCGATGTTGTTGAAAACTCTCCAGGCAACTTCGCTCAAATCCTGAACGTTGACGTGCGAATCGACGACGATAATCATTTTGACGTTCATCATCTGTCCGAGTCCCCAAAGCGCGTGCATAACTTTTCTCGCGTGCATCGGGAATTGTTTTTTTATCGAGACGATAACGCAGTCGTGGAAGACGCCTTCGAGCGGCATGTTGATGTCGATAATTTCGGGCAGGAGCTGTTGCAGGAGCGGCAGGAAAATTCTTTCGGTCGCCTTCGCCATGTAACAATCTTCCATCGGCGGCTTGCCAACGACGGTCGCGAAATAAATCGGATTCTTGCGGTGCGTGATGCATGTGACGTGAAAAACGGGATAATCATCAGCGAGCGAATAATAGCCCGTGTGATCTCCGAAAGGTCCTTCGCGGCGCAATTCGTCGGTTGAAACGTAGCCTTCCAAAATAATTTCGGCGGTCGCGGGAACTTCAAGGTCAACGGTCTTGCATTTGGTCAGCTCAACAGATTTTTTGCGTAAAAAGCCCGCGAAAACCATTTCATCGACGTCGCGCGGAAGTGGAGCAGTCGCGGCATAAGTGACGACAGGATCGGTGCCGATTGCAACAGCCGCTTCAATTCGATTCGCGCCGAGATTTTTTGCGTCACGGAAATTTTCCGCACCGTTCTTGTGAATGTGCCAATGCATCCCGGTCGTGCGTGCGTCAAACTTTTGCAGGCGATACATGCCGACGTTGCGTTTACCGGTCGCGGGATTTTTCGTGAAGACAAGCGGCAATGTCACGAACGCTCCGCCGTCACCGGGCCAACATTTGAGAATCGGAATTTTATCGAGCGAAGGATTGACTTCAATGACTTCTTGACACGGCGCATTTTTGACGTATTTCGGGAAGTTAATCGCCTTGTGCGCGGTCGAGACGATTGAAAAAATATTCGTGCGGTTTTTAAATGACAGGTACGGCAACTTCATAATCTCGCGGATGTCGTTTGCCGCGTCGTCCAATTTTTCCACGCCGAGTGCCAAAGCCATGCGCTCATAACTTCCGAACGCGTTCATCAGCACGGGCATATCGTAGCCGCGAACATTTTCAAACAGCAGTGCGACGTTTCGACGGTCTTTGAATTTCGACACGCGGTCTGTGATTTCGGTTATCTCAAGTTCTGCGTCGACGGGAACTTTTATTCGCTTTAAAAGTCCGCGACGTTCCAACTCGTCAATGAATTCGCGCAAATCTTTGTACGCCAAAATTTTACCCCCTTAATCATCTGTCGAATTCCAAATAAATTAAATCGGGACCTACTTTTATGCGCAACAATCGTCGAGATTTCTCATCAAACGTTAACCAAAATTGTCGCTTGATTCCATCACCGTTAAGCTCAACGTAACCGTGTGTTTCGACACATCCATTCGGTATTACCCACTCACCAAAATCAAGCATCCATTTTTCGGTCACATGCATTTTAGTCACCGTCTCTATCGCGTTGTATGACGTCGAGTAAAAAGTCTCTTCTGGTCGCTGAATCAATTGTTCGGTCTTTGCTGGCGGCGGTGATGCTGACTTTGGTTCCCTTGTTAGAACCATAAGACCACCAAGCCCGAAAAACGTAATTCCTATAACAAAAAGTATTACCAAACCAGTCTCCTGTTGAGCTATTTCCAACCATTTGTGTGGTAGCAATCGCTTCTCTGCCGACGCAAATAGTCCGTATACTTGCTCTGGTGACAATTGCTCCGAAAACGCTCCGTTGTTTAATCGCATTTTAAATACTATTTCTGGTGATGCAAAATAATATTTGCCGTTGCGAAAATATACTCCGCCTTTCGTTTCCTTCATTCCTACAAATCGTATTAGCCCAGCGACTCTTTTCGGCGTTACAGCCAAAAGTTTGCACAGCGTATCTTCAGGCATTGCTACTTGCCCGTCTATCACAATGAATCCCGCGTCCGTTACTTCAGCCATAAAAATACCCCCTTAAATGTCGCGCAGGAGTCCGCTGACGAGCAGGAAACTCACGCCCAAAAAAATTACGCAGCCGACGACGAAAAGAATCCAATCGGGCTTGTACTTCCAAATAATTTCGCCGCTCAACTTTTCAAGCGTCAACTTTGAATTTTTTTCGGCAACGGGCAAATACATCAGCGCACCGAGCATCAGCCCGAAAATCAAAATCCCGATTAGTCCGACTGCAACGTCCGCCGGCGGCATTTCAAACCAGCCTAAAAACGCCTCGCTCACGGAACTTCCCGCAATTTCCCTGTCCATTAATTCAACCTCCGATTTCAGACCACAGCACGATTTTATTTTGCGCAAGAGTTTTTTTCACGTCGATAAGCCGTTGATTGCGAGAGCCGCGAAATTGCAAGTCCAGATCGCGTTGAGTGATGTCAAACGCTCCGTCAATCAGCACGTCAATATTTTCAATCAACTGCGCGGCGTCAACGGGCAAAGTCTCAAAAGTGTAGCCGGTGTAGCACCAAACATTCAGTCCGAGATTTTTCGCGGCACTTGCCAATTCGTTTGACGCATCGATTTGCAGGAAAGGTTCTCCGCCCGTCAACGTGATGCCCGTCAAAAGTTTGTTGCGTTTAATTTCGGCGATAATCTTTTCCGTGTCGATTAAAGTTCCGCCGTCAAGCGAATGAGTTTCGGGATTGTGACAGCCTTCGCAACGACGCAGGCAGCCTTGCATAAAAATTGCAAAACGAATTCCGTCGCCGTCCACAAAACTTTCGGGCACCAGTCCCGCAATACGAATCAGCAAATCAATCAGCCTCCGACGCCGATTATAATTCGTCACTTCGCAAAAGGCAACGCAAAAATTTATTGCGCCGCCGCCCGAAATGATTTATAGTTGCCGCAAAAGTTTGGAGGCGATGAATTTGAAAATAGCTTACGCACAAATGAAAGTCGCGGCAGGTCATCCCGACATCAACACGAAAAAAATTTTGCAACTCATCGACGCGGCACGAGTTCAAGGCGCAGACATTGTCATCTTCCCGGAAGATGCGATTGCGGGCGAATTGCGCGACAACACATGGCTTGAAGAATCTTTTCGGCAAGAAGTAGAAAATTGTTGGAAAGAAATTATCGCGGCGAGCAAAAATATTTTCGTTGTTTTTCAAACCATAGCCGATTATTTGATTGTCAAAGACGGTGAGGAGTTTTATACGCAAGATTTGCCGTGGAGCATGACCTTAATTGAAGAATGGGATATTCCTTATAAATCCGCGCGCCTTTACGTCAGATTTCTTTCAAAGCCGTTCAGCTTGAATAGGCTCACTATCTTGAAAACTGATCGTCCGGAGATTCGCGTCGGTCGCGTAGGCATTCAGAATATCGGCAAGACAATTTACACGTTCGACGGCGGCAGTGCAGTGTTCAATTCACGCGGCGAAATCGTTCAACGTGCGGAGCCTTTCGCGGAGAGTTTGAATTTCATTGAGCTTGAAGAGATTGACAAAATGCCCGCGCTTGAAATTGTTGACGAGTCGGAGACGGAAAAAATTTATCGTGCGCTTTATTACGGCGTGAAAAATTTTCTTGAGCAAATCGGCATGAAAAAAATCGTCATCGGCATTTCGGGCGGTATTGATTCGGCTGTTGCGGCGGCGTTGTATGTTCAAATCGTCGGTGCGGAAAATGTTTATCTTGTCAACATGCCAAGCAAATTTAATTCTTCCACGACGAAAAATTTAAGCGAACAGCTTGCAAAAAATCTCGGTTGCAAATATTTTGTCGTGCCGATTCAAGAATCAGTCGATTGGACTGTCAAACAACTCGAAGGCGTCGGCTTTAACGTGTCAAATTTCGTGCGCGAGAACATTCAAGCTCGTGATCGCAGCGCGAGAATTTTGGCGGCAGTTGCGGCGAGTGTCGGCGGAGTTTTCACTTGCAATGCCAACAAAGCTGAATCGACCGTCGGTTACGCGACACTTTACGGCGACGAGGCGGGCTTTATGAGTGCGCTTGCCGATCTGTGGAAATTTCAAGTCTATGCATTGGCAAATTACATGAACGAAAAAATTTACGGGCGCGAAGTCATTCCGCAGGGTATTATCGACATCGTTCCGAGTGCCGAACTTTCAACCGCGCAGAACGTCGACGAGGGCAAAGGAGATCCGCTCAAATATCCTTATCACGATTATTTATTCCGCGCCTTCGCCGAAAAAAATTCGACGCCCGAAGAAATTTTGAATTGGTACGCGGCGGACGCGTTGGAAGAAAAAATCGGTTGCAGTGCCGGGCTTGTTGAAAAATATTTTCCGACGGCTAAAGATTTTGTTGACGACCTGGAGCGTTGGTGGAAAGCATTCACGGGCATGGGTGTCGCCAAAAGAATTCAATCGCCGCCGATTCTTGCCGTCACGAATAATCCTTACGGTGCGCGTTGCGAATCACAAAACGGCGTTCATTTCACGCGAGCTTATCTTGAATTGCGCAACAAGTTGATTGGCAAATAAACGGCGGGCTTGAAAAAAATTTCGCGCTGTGATATATTGCAAATGTTCAGTTAGACAACTGCACGAGAGAGTAACCACAGAAAGATCATGGCAAAAAGAACCCTCGAGCCGGGAACTCGAGGGTTCAAACGTTTTAGAGTTTTTTTTTCGTTTTATGGATTAACGATAACCATAGGACTCTGTCTATTTAAAATGCCTGTCGAGCCACTTGCAAACGACGTGGGAAGCAACATTTGCCACGAAGGTTGCTGCGACGGTCACCAGAAAGAGAGTTACCACAGGTTTCACCTCCTTTCGACATCAAAGAAGGGAAAAATCATGGCGACCGTATTTTAGCGGAAAATTTTTTCTGCGGCAAGTTGATTGGCGATTGAACGGCGGGCATAAACTCAACGTAAAAAATTTTTGGAGGCAATTTGATGAAACGAATTTACAATTTCAATCCCGGACCGGCGACGTTGCCGCTTGAAGTTTTGCAAGAGGCTCAAGCAGAATTTTTGGACTTCGACGACAGCGGCATGTCGATTATCGAGATTAGTCACCGATCCAAACCTTACGAACGAGTTCACAATCAAGCGAAGGCTGATATTCTGGAGCTGATGAATCTCGGCGACGATTACGACGTGCTGTTTATTCAAGGCGGCGCAAGTTTGCAATTCGCGATGATTCCGCTGAACTTTGCCACGGTGAAAAATCCCGGCTCTTACGTCTTGAGCGGCACGTTCTCTTCCAACGCGTACAAAGAGGCGAAAATTCTCGGCGTCGCTGAAGTTGCCGCGTCAACCAAAGATGAAAACTTTAAACGTGTTCCGAATCAAGACGAGCTCAAGATAAATCCGAATGCCGCTTATGTTCACGTCTGCTGCAACAACACGATTTACGGCACGGAATTTCACTATGTGCCCGACACAGGCAACGTTCCGCTGTTCGCCGATATGTCAAGCGATATGTTAAGCCGTCCCGTCGATTTCAAAAAGTTCTCGCTGATTTATGCGGGTGTTCAGAAAAATTTGGGCCCGGCAGGCGTCGTTATCGTCGTCGCAAAAAAATCGCTGATTGAGCAAAGTTTGGAGACGCTCCCGACGATGTTGCGCTACGACACTTTCTACAAAAAAAATTCGCTGTACAATACGCCGCCCGCGTTTTCAATCTACATGGTCGGCAAAGTTGCCGCTTGGATTAAAAATTCCGGCGGACTCGTTGAAATGGCTCGTCGCAACTCTATCAAGGCGAAACTTCTTTACGACGCGATTGACAATTCCGACGGCTTTTATCGCGGTCATGCGGAGAAAAATTCTCGCTCGTTCATGAACGTAACCTTCCGTCTGCCGAATGATGAGCTTGAGAAAAAATTTGTTGCGGAGGCTCTCGAACACAATCTTAGCGGCGTGAAAGGTCACAGATCAGTTGGCGGAATGCGTGCCTCGATTTACAACGCGATGCCGATTGACGGCGCACAAGCTCTGGCGGACTTCATGAACGCATTTAAAAAATCTAACGCTTGATTAGGAGCTTTTAATAAAGTTACGTTGAAAAGAGCTGAAACCCGGTGCGCATGGACGCGCACCGCCGCCGTTAGGTGCAGGATCCCTTTTCTTTTGCTTACTTTTCTTTTGGGCGCAGCAAAAGAAAAGTAAGTTCAATAAACAAAAAAAATTTTACACGCCAAATCAAACGCACAAGCCGAATAAAATTTACTAACGTCACCTAACAAAAAATCCTCGACAACGCGTCGGGGAATTTTTTATTTGCAACTGAAATAATATTTGCGAATCTCGTCGGCAATGCGCCCGATGTTGTTCGGCAAAAAGTGAATGTTGTAGCCGACAAAGTAAGGACTCGTGGCATAGCGCGGCATAACCTTGGCGAAAATTTTTTCGGCGCGTCGATAGAAAAAAATGTTGTAGCTCGTGCAGTTCTTGTTGAAAAAATTCATGACGTAGTGAACGGCGACTTGCAGAAAATCAGCCAACGCGTCGAGACTGCCGCCGACTTCCACGACAACGTTCAATTCGCCGAAACCGACTCGCGGACAATTTGAAATGTTGAACTCCACGCCGTCACGAGCAACGATAACAATCCCGCGAAGTTCCGCCTCGTCGAAGAGCAAATTAGAATTCAGAGTTGGAAAAGCGACAAGTTGCATATGCGGATGGCGAATCGTGCCGCCGCTCATGCGCCCGTAGTTTTTGAAGAAAAGAACTTCCTCATATTTGCCCGACTCCAAAAGTTTTTTCCAATGTTTGATACCCATTTTGATGACGCGGCGCATTTTTTCCGTCGAATAGGCAGGCATATCGGAATTGCACTCGCGACCTTCAATCAGCACGAATTGATCCGCGCCCTCAATGACGTTGTACTTGTTGCGCAGGAAAATTATATCGTTGTCGGTGTCGATTATGTCCGTCAAATGTTCCACGTCGCAGAACGGACAAGCGTTATCGGCGTGAACTAAATTTTCGGGCTTCGTCCTGCCGATGTCCGTGTTGAATTTTATAAGGTTGATGTTCACGCCGCTCGCCTCCGATTTAATGCGCAATAAAAATTTTTCTGTCGTTAAAGTCTCGTTGCCCGTTTCCAAAAAAATATTTCATCGCGCGCACTCCTTGCCGATTCAATCTGTTTCCATTTTGAAAAGGATTATATCACACGGCGGCGAAAAAGTAATGCGCAATGAATTTAAATTCAGGAATGGAAAACATAATGGCAGAAAATAAATCCGGCGAAAAATTTTTAAAGGGCACGTTCATTTTGACGGTGGCAAGTTTCGTCGTGAAAGTCATCGGCTCGTTGAATTGGATCTTCGTCTCGCGAATCCTCGGCGGCGAAGGCATCGGACTTTATCAAATGGCGTTCCCGATTTATTTTTTCGCAATGACGGTCTCTCAAGCGGGCGTTCCCGTAGCAATTTCAATCATCACGGCTGAACGAGTTGCCTTGCGAGACATTTTCGGCGCAAGACGCGTCTTCCACATATCAATGCTTTTAATGTTGTTCACGGGAATATTTTTCTCGGTGCTTACGTATTTTTCGGCGCAATGGCTGATCGATTGGCAATTCATTCGCGACCCGCGCGCTTATATGTCGGTCGTGGCGTTGGCTCCGACAATTTTTTTCGTGACGTTTTTGGCGTCGAGCAGAGGATATTTGCAAGGTTGGCAGCGCATGACACCGACGGCGGTCAGTCAAATCGTCGAACAAATTTTCCGCGTGATAACAATGATTTTGCTTGCCGATTTATTCTTGCCGTGGGGACTTGACTACGCGGCGGCTGGTGCAAGTTTGGGAGCATTGGCGGGCGCAGTCACGGGCTTAATCGTTCTCGTTTACTTCCACATCAAATTAAACCGCGACATTGAGCGAACTTACGGCAAAGATTTAAAACCTGCGCCGGAGACTGCAAACGAATCAAAGCTCGCGATAATCAAACGAATTTTCAAGCTTGCATTGCCGGTCAGCGCGGCGTCAATCATGTTGCCCGTCGTGTCGAATTTGGACTTGATGATCGTGCCGCAACGTTTGGAAGTGGCGGGCTATTCTGTGCGTCAAGCGACGGAACTTTTCGGCTATTTGACGGGAATGGCGGTTCCACTCGTGAATCTTGCGACAATTTTAACGGCGTCATTGGCAGTATCAATCGTCCCGGCAATTTCGGAGGCTCGTGCGCTCAAAGATACCGCGAGAATTTTTCGGCAGACGGCTGCGGCAGTCAGAATTTCAAATTTCGTATGCTTCCCGGCGTTCGTGATAGTTTTCTTCCTCGCCACGCCGATTGCAAGTTTGATTTACAACGCACCGGGCGCAGGTCCGGCAGTTATGATCTCCGCCGTGTCGATAGTTTTGCTCGGACTTCACCAAGTCTCGACGGGCGTCTTGCAAGGTCTCGGTCACACGACAATTCCAATGGTCAACATGATGCTTGCGGCGGCGGCGAAAGTCGTTTTGAATTGGACGTTGACGGCAATGCCTGCACTGGGAATTATGGGCGCGGCGTGGGCTACGGCGGCTGATATGGGCGTGGCGGCGTTCATCAATCTCTATTTCATCTACAAATACATCGGCTACAAAATGGAACTCGGTCAGCTGATGAAAACTCTCTTTGCGTCGGCGGCAATGGCTCTCGTCGTGAAATTTTTCTACGATTTGACGATTGCTCAATGGCACATGGAAATTTTCTCGACGTTCGGAGCAATCTTCGCGGGCTGTATCGTCTACGTTGCGACATTGGCACTAATCGGCGGCTTGCTCGAAGAAGATATGGCGCGAATCCCTATGGTCGGCAAATTCGGCATAAAAATCTTTCGCAGGCTCGGTATCTTCAGAAAATAAAAAAATCCTCGAAAAAATTCGAGGGTAAACGACTAAATTAATTTTTCAGCCCTTACTTCTGCATTCTTTGCACCAAGATTGATTGCGCACAGTACCGCCCGGTTCCATTGCTCTCAAACCAAATTCGGAAAGTGGCTTTTCCTTTTTGCAATGCGGACAAATTCTTTTCAATTCGCCATTATTATAGGTACTTGCTTGAATTGTGACGCGCTGATTGTTATTTTCTTTCTTCAAGAAAATCGCCTCCGTTAAACATTAAAAACGATAACGTTATAAACCACTTTCCATAAGGAGTCAATGTTTATTGATGCTGAAAAAAATCTTACTCGTTTACAATCCCGTGTCGGGTCATGCGGCATTCAAGAATCGTCTCGACACCGTGATAGAAAATTTTCAGCGGCGTGGAATTTTTTTGTCAATCTATCGCACCTGCGCGGACGACAACTCCGATTTTGTCGAATGCGTCAAACTTTCGGGCGCGGAAGGAATTATTGCGGCGGGCGGCGACGGAACTTTGCACGCGGTGATTAATTGGACCATGAAAAATTCGCTCGACTTGCCTGTGGGAATTTTGGGCAGCGGCACTTCAAACGATTTCGCGACGCATTTGCAAATTGACGCGGAAAATTATTTTGACGTTATCGCGGCGAGCAGGACGCGTCCGATTGATTTGGGTTTCGTCAACGGCAAAGAATATTTCGTCAACGTGGCAAGCGCGGGCGTCTTAACGAACATCGCTCACGAAGTCGACGTGCGGCTGAAAAATTTTCTCGGCAAAAGCGCGTATTATCTGCGCGGACTCGGCGAACTGACAAACTTTAAAACGGTGCCGCTTGAAATCACTGCGGACGGCAAAAATTTTTCTGTCGACGCATTTTTATTCCTCGTGCTGAATTCGTCGTCGGTCGCGGGCTTGAAAAAAATTTCTTCCGCCGTGCAGATTGACGACGGCAAACTGGATCTCCTCGCGCTGAAAAAATGTTCGCCGCGAAATTTGGTCGCACTTGCCAAAAAAATTTTGGCGGGCGAATCAGTTGACGGCGACGAAAATATTTTCTCATTGCAGGCGCGGACGTTTACGATTAAATCATCTGCCGTTTTAAAAAGCGATTTTGACGGAGAGGCGGGAGACTTTTTGCCGCTGACAATCGAGACGATTCACCGCGCGATAAAATTTTTCTGCTGAAATTTGTTATGGAGGGAAACACTTTGTCCATTGAAAAAGTTAAAAAATATTTTGCCGAAATTGGCGAGCCCGAACGCGTCATTGAGTTTGAACAGTCAACTTTTACCAGTGAACTTGCCGCGCAGGCTTTGAATTGCGAAGTCGGACGCATTGCCAAAACAATTTCCGTGTTCGTCGACAAAAAGCCCGTGCTGATTTTGATGAGCGGCGACATGAAACTTGATAACAAAAAATTCAAAGCGCAATTCAACTGCCGCCCGCATATGATTCCCGTTGATCAAGTTGAAGGCTTAATCGGTCACGCGGTCGGAGGAGTTTGTCCCTTTGCCGTCAATGAAGGCGTGCCGATTTACCTTGATGCGTCGCTTGAGCGTTTTGACGTGATTTATCCCGCCGCAGGAAACGACAAGAGTTGTGCAAGATTTACTGTTGACGAACTGGAACATTACATCAAAAGCGCGGGGCGGGTTGACGTTGCCAAACCTAAATGATTGTGCTTTTCGTCGACAGTTGATATAATCTGCGCGGAAAGGATGAACGAGATGAATCTTAAAAAATTTTTGACAGGAATTGCGGCATCGGCGATAATTTTTTCATCCGGTCAAACTTTTGCCGTTTATGAAGACGACGGCGAAATTATCGGTGAGCCGCCTACGGATATTTATACATGGGTTCAATCGACGCCGCGCGGAAATTACTGGTTCAATCATAAACACTGCGGTTATCGCGTCAAACCCGACGGCACGCTTGATTTGAATACGCTGATGGTGCCCACGGTTTGCATTTACGACAATATTCAGATTCAAGACGTGATTCAGAAACGCCGTTGGAAGAAACTTTCCATGACCGGCTACGAACGGCTTGCCGGGCGAGCAGATTATCTAAAATTCGATTTGGCAATGGGCACCGTGCAGATTGTCAAGCGCGTCGATTTGGACGACACGTGGGCAGAACTCGACACAGACACGTCGGGCGAGCCGATTGAGTTGAAAAACATTCCTGTCAAAGACATTCGCTACAAATTTTACCGAACGATTTTAATTTGGGTCAAAGAACATAACGAGCTTGTAATCGGACGTTCACGCGGGAAATTGAGCGATGCAGACGGCGATCTTACCCTTGACGAGGTGCCGATTAACAAACTTTTCATCCCGCCCGCCGTCGATTAAAAAAATTCTTGAATTCGTGCACGTGAACGAGATACCGATTCATTTCGCCAATCAGAATCTTTTAATAAAATCACGTTGCCGGCACTCAACGCTGTCGAAGACTCAACGTCGAAACTTTTACGCGTAACGGCGGCTTTAAAAAAAATTTACCGACACGACTTGAAAAAAATTCTTGACAGCAGAAATTTTCAATGGTAAACTGCGCTTGCTTTGCGGAGAGTTGTCCGAGCGGCTTAAGGAGCACGACTGGAAATCGTGTGTTACGTTGATAGCGTACCGAGGGTTCAAATCCCTCACTCTCCGCCACGAAAGACAATTAACGCGCGCAACTGCGCACTGAATATTGGGAAGTTCCGGTTGTGAACGCAGGGACTTGGTTTCGCCGAACACTAACTGTACTGACAATCTCGCCAGGGCATACGCAGCAACGAGAGGTTATTGTAGCGCAGCTTCGGATTGAAATTAAGTTCTTGCGTTGACAGCCGGAATTTTCTTCGCCGAACTATAAAATTTTTTTAAAAAAACTTGTGTCATACATCCGATTTTGTGCTATAATCTTTCCGCAATTCAAAAGACGGTGAGTAAAGTGATTAAATCGTTTAAAGTTATGCTTATACCGAACAATTATCAGAGGACGCGCCTTTTTCAATTTGCGGGGACGGCTCGATTTGCTTACAACCGGGCGTTACGTAAGGAAATCGAGGCTTACGGCGCGGGTGAAAAATTCATCAGTAATAACGACCTGCGCAAGAAATTCACCGTCTTTAGAAGCTCCGCCGAATATCCGTGGCTTAAGACAATTTCAAACAACGTGACAAAGCAGGCGATAAAAGATTGCGTCGACGCCTATACGAAGTTTTTCAAGAAATTGTCGGGTCGCCCGAAGTTTAAGAGTAAACGACGCGACGATTTCAGCTTTTATCAGGACACAGACAAAATCCGAATCACGGCAACGCACGTCAAGCTTGAAGCAACAGCAACGAGTAAAAAACGCAATAAACAAGGCTTGAATTGGTTCAGGCTAGCCGAGCATGGACGAATCCCGATTGGCGTGAAGCATTTTAATCCGCGAATCACTTTTGACGGACTGAATTGGTGGCTCAACGTGGCGATTGAGTTTGAATCCAAAAAATCGCAAACTGACGGCGAACCCATTGACATTGACTTAGGCATAAAAACTTCGGCGACGTGCTCCGAGGGGACAACTTATCCGAATATCAACAAGACAAACACCATCAGATGATTGAAGAAGAAACGGCGTAGGTTGCAACGCTCAATCTCGCGTAAACACGAGATGAATAACAAGAAAGGGGAAAGTTACTCGAAAACGTGCAACATTATAAGAAGTGAACGAAAACTTTTGCGAATTCATCACCGATTAACGAACATTCGGCAGAATTATCGGCACCAAATCACAAATTCAATTATCGGACGAAACCCAAGTTCGATAGTGCTTGAGGATTTGAATGTGCGCGGCATGATGTCTAATCAACATTTGGCAAAAGCAGTGCAGGAGCAAGGATTTTACGAGTTTAGGCGACAGATTGAGTACAAGGCTCAGTGGTCGGGAATAACCGTTATCATCGCCGACAGATTCTATCCGAGTTCAAAAACCTGCACTGCTTGCGGACACGTGAAGAAAAATTTGTGCCTGTCCGAGCGGATTTATCACTGTGAAGTTTGCGGCAACGAGATAGACCGTGATTTACAGGCGGCGATAAATCTTCGGCGATATGGCGAATAATAGCTGATTGGTTGAAAAAATCTACCCGTTCGTTAGTGGGAAAGTTAAGCCTGTGGAGATTTACAGCAAACGTTAGTAGTGAAGGCGAAAACGGAATCGATGAAACAGGAATGAAACATAAAAGTTTTTATAACTTTTTGTAAGTTTTCAGTAACGGGAAAATTTTTAATGCAAGCGACCGCAAGTCTGGTTAAGCTTAACCCGCTGAAATATTTGGGAATATTGGCGGGATGTCTGATTGCCGCCTCTTCAATCAATCTTTTCGTAGTGCCGAGCAGTCTTCTAACGGGCGGTGTCACGGGCATTGCGATTATTTTTTACTTTTTGACGGGACTGCCAATCGGCGCGCAAACTCTCGCCTACAACATTCCGCTTTTAATCGCGTCATACAAACTGCTGGGCAAAAGATACACGCTTGACGTTGTTATCGGCACGCTGATGTTCTCGCTGGCATTGGACGCAACAAAATTTCTCGGAGCCTACGCGCCGACTGATGATTTGATGCTCGCGGCAATTTACGGCGGAATTTTCAACGGAATCGGTTACGGCATTGTCTTCCGAATGAACGGCTCGACGGGCGGCTTTGACATTCTCGGCGCGATTTTCAAAAAATATTATTCAATGGAGATCGGCTCGGTTATCTTCGGCTTCAACTGCTTTATCGTCGCGATTGCCGGCGTGCTGTTCAACATTAGCTCCGCAATGTTCACGCTGATTTGTATGTATATTACGTCGCAGATGACCAACAAAGTTATCGACGGTTTCAATCAGCGCAAGGCGATTCTGATAATCTCCGACCACGCCAAAGACATTGCCGACGGAATTATCACGGACTTGGGACGCGGCGTCACATTTCTGCACGGCGAAGGAGCTTACACGGGTGCGCAGAAAAAAATCGTGATGGTCGTCGTGGGAATGACGCAAATTGCCAAAATAAAAATTATCGTCCGCACAGTCGATGAAAGTGCCTTTATGCTGATTTTGGCGGCAAGTGAAGTTCAAGGGAGCGGCTTCACTCGAACTGCTCGGCAAAACGTCCACTATCGCACCGACCAAAAGATCAATCCCGAAGTCGAACAAAAGATTCAAGATGCTCTTGCCAAACGCGGCGACGATGATTAAATTCCTCATTCCTGATTGAATTTAGAGCGCGGCGGAAATCGTTCGCGCTGACAGAATATAAAATCCGACGCAAGGAGGCGGTTGAAAAAATTCGTTCGCTTAAACTCAAAACTATTTGCGGTCGACTTACAAAAAAATCTGCCGTCGACCGAGGGGGGAAAAATTTTCTATGGAAATCAATTACTTACTCAACAGCGGTTTCATGGTTCAAGACGGAAAAACTTTGCTCGTATTCGACGACTACGAAGACCCTGCAGGGATTGTCAACGCCGCGTATGATAAGGGCGACTTCGACAGGCTTTACATTTTCGCCACGCACGCTCACTTCGATCACTTCGGCACGCACATTCGGGCTTATGCGCTCAAAACCACGCGTTACATTTTCAGCAGTGACGTTAAGCGCACCAAACGCGTTAAAATCTTCCCGACAAACAAAATCACTTACATGAAACGCTACAGCGAATGGACTGACGACGTTATCACCGTCCGCAGCTACGATTCAACCGACGTGGGAATTTCTTTCCTGGTGCAGACTCCTTCCGGCAAAAAAATTTTCCACGCCGGCGACTTCAACTGGTGGCATTGGGATGACGAAACGCTTGACAATCTCGAATTGGCGGAGAAAGTCTTCAAACGTCAACTGAAACGTCTTGAGGGCATGGAGGCGGACGTTGCCTTCTTCCCGATTGACGGAAGACTCGGCACTTCACAGGAAATGGGCGCGATTGAATTCGTTGCCCGCACAAAGATTAAAGGTTTCGTCGCAATGCACCGCGTCGATTATCCAATTTGGGAGCCGTCACAAAAATTTTTATCAGTGTCGAAAGATATTCCGACGTGGTCACCGACTAAGCCCGGCGAGCATCGCTCATTTGACGGCGGCAAATTTTACGACGAGATTTAACTTATGGCTGAATTTGTCGTCTGCATGAAGCTTAAAAGTTTTGTCGCAAGAATTTTTATCGGCGGCAGAAAATATTCCGACGTGGTCACCGACTAAGCCCGGCGAGCATCGCTCATTTGACGACGGCAAATTTTACGACGAGGTTTAATTTATGGCTGAAAAGAAAACTATGCTGACTCAAGACGGCTATAACAAGCTTGTCGAGAAGCTGGATTATCTTAAAAGCGTACGACGTATCGAAGTTTCTGAACGGCTCAAGGCGGCCATTGCACTGGGCGACCTTAGCGAGAATTCCGAATACGACGACGCCAAAAACGAACAGGGACGTCTTGAGAGCGAGATCAGCGACCTTGAGGCTAAACTGCGCAACAGTGAAATCATCGAAGCGCAATCGGGCACCGACAAGGTTATAATCGGCAGCACCGTCACCGTGCGCGACATTGAACTTGACACGGTTGAAACTTACATGATTGTCGGCTCAACCGAAGCTGATCCCGATAACAACAAAATTTCCGACGAATCGCCGTTGGGAGCCGCAATTCTCGACAAAGGCGCGGGCACGGTTGTTCAAGTTCACGCACCGGCGGGCGTCATTGAATTTGAAATTTTGGACGTTAAATGAAGTTCACAAGAAACGATTTCCGCAACGCGATTATGTCAAATAAAAACGAAGCGTCCGTTGGCTATTATAAAGTTCCGGACAACACGGTTTGTTTCATTTTTCGTGCACAACATCCGATATCGGAGCGCATTGTTTTTATCGCGGAATATTTGAACAGGTGATTTTTTATGAATGTTTTACTAATCGGCGGCGGCGGACGTGAACACGCGCTTGCATGGAAAATTTCGCAGAGTCCGTTGCCGGAAAAATTTTTCGCCATACCCGGCAGTCCCGGTATCGCCAACTTTGCCGAGTGCGTCGAAAATATTTCAATCAACGACAACGCCGCGATTGTCGACTTTGCAAAGGTCAACGCGATTGATTTGGTCGTTATCGGCCCGGAAGCTCCGTTGGTCAATGGTCTCGTCGACGCGCTCAACTCTGCAGGCATCAAGGCATTTGGTTGCACTAAGGACGCCGCGCAGATTGAAGGCTCGAAAATTTTTGCCAAACGTCTCATGAAAAAGTACAACATCCCGACTGCCGAGTTTGAAGTTTTCGACAATCCCGATGCCGCGAAAAATTACATCAACATCAAAGGCGCACCGATTGTCATCAAAGCCGACGGACTTGCGGCGGGAAAAGGCGTTATCGTTGCGCAAACTCTCGACGAGGCTTTGAATGCCGTTGACGAAATGAAAAATTTTGGTGCGGCGGGAAATAAAATCGTCGTTGAAGAGTTCATGGACGGCGAAGAAGCATCTGTGCTTGCATTGACGGACGGCGAAAAAATTTTGCCGCTCATTGCCGCTCAAGACCACAAACGCGTTGACGACGGCGACAAAGGCTTGAACACCGGCGGAATGGGAGCTTATGCACCTGCACCGATTGTTGACGAAAAAATTTCCGCGCTCGTTGAAGAGACGATTCTCAAGCCGACGATTGCCGCGCTCAAATCCGAAGGCATCACTTATCGCGGTTGCTTGTATGCGGGCTTGATGATTGTCAACGGCGTTCCGAAAGTTGTCGAATTTAATTGCAGATTCGGCGACCCTGAAACTCAAGTCGTTTTGCCGCTGATGGAAGACGATTTGCTTGCGTTGATGATTGACTGCGCGAACGGCACGTTGACGACTGAAAAAATTTCGTGGCTCAATCAAAGCGCGGTTTGCGTGATTATGGCGAGCGGCGGCTATCCGAAGTCTTACAAAAAAAATTTGCCGATTGACGGCATGACGAAGGCTAAAAGTTTGGGCGCACTGATTTTCCACGCGGGCACAAAAATTGTTGACGGCGAACTTGTCACGAACGGCGGAAGAGTTCTCGGCGTCACGATGACTGCTCCGACGTTGCAAGAGGCTGTCGACAAAGTTTATCGTTGCGTGGACGTGATTCACTTCGACGACGCGCATTATCGCCGCGACATTGCGGCACGTGCTCTGAAATAATTTCGTTGCACACAAAAAAATTAGGAGATCGTTCACTTGAGCGGTCTCCTAATTTTTTATTTCAACAGCGTCCGAAATGCAGAATCAAAATTTTTTTTCGGCGTCGCGATTGTAAAACGGCAAGCCAAAAATTTTATAGTCGGTGTCGTCAGCAAAAATTTTTACGGGAACTGCGCGGGCTTTCAACTGCGACAAAAATTTTTCCTTCCACGAATCATTTGCCGCCAAATGTTCGCCCTTCGGCTCGATAAAAATTTGATACTGCTCAAAACCGTCGGAAGTCGCCTTTTGCAGGAAGAGAACATAATCCGGCTCGAAACGTGCGCCGTCGTCGAAATTGTAAACTGCAAGCTCGCGCTCGTTGCGGACAAGATAAATTTTTTCGTAAGTCTTATGCAAATCCTCGACGTGACGGCTGAAGTATTCGACAAAATTTTTCTCTTCGCTCGTGCCGAAATTGTCGTTGTAAGCAAACCAATCCGCCGCCGATAAATCAAGTTGCGAATCTCCAACGCTCGAATCATTTTGCGATGTGCCCGCATGTTCGTCAGAAAAATTAATCGTCTTGTCGTGAAAAGTCTCGCTGATATTCTGCGCGTGAAATTTCGTCGTGCCTCGATAAGTCTTCGCAGGTTTGTTGAGCTCGTCGGCAATTTGTCTCAACGCATGATTCGCGGCGGCGTATAAAGTTTCAACGCTCGGCTCAAGCTCGTTGCTCGTGATGTCAATTTGAATGTCGCCCAAAAAATTTTCGTCAGTGATAAATTGGCGCGTCGACTGCAGATTTTTAAACCGCAACTTCAACGCGGCGAATTTGAACGCAGGAAATTTCATCAAGGCTTTGTGAACGATTGAATAATTTTTCTCGGCAATGTCGGCGATTGTCCGATGCGTCGTGTGAATTTCTGCGCGGACTTCCGTAACGTTGACGGCGTTCAAAATTTTATCGTGCGCATTATCGATGACGCGGCGGAAAGTGTAAATTTTATCGGGAATGACTTCGCGAAAATTCTCGTCGACTTCCTCGCGCCGATTGACGAAAATCAATCCGTGCCGATAAAGTTCGTCGCGCTTGAAACTGTCCTTGAGCTTGTACTCGCGGGATTGCCTGTCAACTTCCAAGCCGATCTCGTGCAAAGCCTTATGCAGCTCGTCAACGTAGCGATGATCGTTTTGGCAGTGATAGTACAGCGTTTCACAAATGCGCAATTCGTTCGTGATGTCGCCGTCAAATTTGCGCTGATACTTCGGTTGAGTGTCGTCAAGTTGAAACGGACAATATCTCGCGCCGCGCCCGATAAGTTGTGCCTCGGCGATTGTCGCAGGTGAAATTTTTTTGCCGCCCGATTGCCGCGTTTCATACAACCGCACGATGTCAAACAGATTCAAAACGTCCCAACCTTCGTCAAGCATTTTGACTTCAAAAATCGCGCGACAAGGATTGCCGGGATTTTCCAACGTGTTCAGCGAAATTTGATTCTTGGCGGCGTCGTTGTCGCTTACGACCAAAATGCAATGCTCGGCGGAAAAATCTTCGCGCAACTCGGCGGCAAGAGCATCATAAGAAATTTTTTTGTCCGTGAAGTAATTGAAGGCTCGGCGCAAAATTTTATCGTCACTTTGCTCAAACAGCTCTCGCAAATTTTCGCCGCGCAGATTCTTCACGTCGTCGATAAATTTTTCCATGAACGCCTTGCACTCGGAAATTGTCTTCGCTTTGAACAGAACAATCGGCTTAACGTTCAATCGGCGGTCTTGAAAAATTTTCAGGCGGTATTGGCTCAAGATAAGCGCAATTAACCATCTGTCGTGCGACGCGGCGCGGAACGTGTAAATCTCTTTGGAGTAGCGGTCGTTGTAAAATTTCACAAGCGGATAATCGTAAACAATCTTGTCGACGTATTCGCGGCGAATCAAATCGTTTGCAAGGTCGCAGGTCGCCGTAAACTCCAGCAAAATATTTTCGTCGTTGCGCGTGAAAATGTGCTTGACGGTCTGTTCCCACGTGCGGCGATGTTCACGTTCGGCGACGGAAATTTTTTTGCTCGTGTCAACGTTCAAATGATGAGCCTCGTCGGAAATGAGCACAACTTTCAGCTCGGCGAAGTCGTCAACCGTCATGGAACCTTCCCGCGCAAAATTCATCGCCGTATGCAAGGCTTGCGTCGTCGTGAAGCAAATGTTAATCGCCTCGTCGTCGGTGTGCTGAAAATTTTCAACGACGTTCAATCGCACAAGCTTTCCGTCAATCGTTATCGTCTCTGCAAATAAAAATTTCGTCGACGCCGCGTTGAGAAAGTTCTCGCGTGTTTTGTCGAGGATGTTTGTCAGATTCACGAAGAACAAAAAATTTCGGTAGCCGTGCCCGTAAAGATACAGAATCAATCCTGCCATGATGAGCGTCTTGCCGGAGCCGGTCGCCATGTGAAAGAGAACTTGCGTCGGGTGCGGACAAGTTTTGCTTTCAAAGTGCGTGATGAAATTTTCAAATGCCTCGCGCTGATACGGTCGCAGTTCAAATTTCGGATTCAAATTCGCCGCCACAAAGTCGGGCACGGACTTTAAGCCGCCGTATTTCCTCGCGCCGTTTAGTTCGTCGTAAAGATACACGCTCAAGCCTCCTTTGATTTTTGACTAAAAAAAAACGTTTTGCTAAAATAATCTTACACAATTAATTGAAAGGCGGTAATTAAAATGGCAACCACAGAAGAAAGAGTTGATAAGCTCGAAGTAAGATTCTCAACACTCGAACAACAATTCGCAACGACAATGGCAAAAGTTGATTTACTCGCCGAAGAGGCTAAGCAACAACGCGAAGACATCAGACGGATTCAAGACAGACAGGACGCTGACAGATTGGCATTGGAGAACAAAATTGACAGGCTCGGAGACAAAATTCAAAACATGGTCATCGCGGCAGTCGTCGGCTTCGGCGCAATAGTATTCGCGGCAGTCTCTGCATTGAAGTGAAAGGCGGTAATTAAAATGACTGAACAAGAAAAATTCAACGCGGAAGTGCAGATACGTTTAGCCAAGCAAGACGCTAAGTTTGAACTGTTCATGGAAGAACTTAAGCAACAGCGCGAAGACATCAGGCGAATGAACGAAAAACACGATGCTGACATGAAATCTATCGACGCAAAATTTGATTCACTGACAAAACAGATTAACGACACGTGGAAACAAACGATGATAGGCGTCGGCGGAATGATTATCGCGTTGGGTGCTTTGCTGATAACGGCGTTGAAGTGAAAGGTGGTAATTACAATGACTGAACAAGAAAAATTCAACGCGGAAGTGCATATACGCTTAGCCAAGCAGGACGCTAAGTTTGAACTGTTCATGGAAGAACTTAAGCAACAACGTGAAGACATCAGGCGTGTGCAGGACAGGCAAGACGCCGCTCAAGCTCAACACAGTGCGGACGTGAAAGCTCTGGAGAACAAAATCGACAGACTCGGCGACAAGATTCAAAACATGGTCATTGCGGCAGTCGTCGGCTTCGGCGCAATAGTATTCGCGGCAGTCTCTGCATTGAAGTAAAAATTTCTCGTGAACTGTTTATCGGCGTCGGCAACGGCAAATTCCGCGTCGTCCAGGTCGCACAGATTCACGTACAGCAAATTTTTATCGAGCAGAGCCATCAAGAATTTTTTTCGGTCATTCAAACTCAATGCGCCAAATTCGTCGGCAGTCGAATCAATCTGCGCGGGATCGACTTTGTGACTTATGAAGCCCGTTTCAATCATCTGCCTATAAATTTCGTTCAACGTCGAGTCGTCGGTTGCAGATTCTATCGCGTCGACGAATTTTTGATTTTGTTTGGCAAGTTCGCAGTAGACGAACGAGCCGCCGCCTTTCCAATCGATTTTTTGACTGATACCGCCTTGTTCGCCGCCGATGACTTTTTTCAGCCGCTCAACCGTCAAAGTCTCAACGTAGTCCATTTGCTCCACGCCGATATATCGCCGCCGCATCTTGTGAGCAACTGCCGCAGTCGTGCCGCTGCCAATGTGATAATCCAATACCAAATCGCCTTCAACCGTCGCCAAAGTCAATATCCGCTCAAGCAATCGTTCGGGCTTCGATGTCATAAACGATAAATCGCCAAACAAATCTTTTGATTCGTATTTGGCGATTTTATTGTCGTCGGCAAAATCTCTCGACCACCAAGTTTCCGGTACAATGCCTTGCTTGACTTCAGACAAAAATTTTTTTCGCATTGGGCGAGCGTCGCGATTCTTGCCCCACCAAATTTTATTGTCCGCGTCGAGAGCTTGAAAATTTTCTTTGCTGATTGTCCATGAACGAGTTGGCGGCGGTTTAAAAATTTTTCCCGTCGGTCCGATGATTTCATAATCACATGACGCTGAATAAGTCCGCGCAGATAAATCACTTGCACGCCATAAGCCTCGCGGGTCGTTGTCAGGATTCTTATAATCGCTAAGCTGTTCATCTGTGCGCGGCAAAAGATTCGGTCGCCAAGTTAATTTGTCCTTCGCATAAACCAAAATGAAGTCGTGAGTATCACTAATCCATTTGGCGTCGTTCGAGGCACCATATTTTTTTTGCCAAACGACGGTTGCAACAAAATTATCGCGCCCAAAAATTTCATCGCACAAAACTTTGAGGTAATGCCCTTCGTCGTCGTCAATGGAAATCCAAATGGAACCGTCGTTGCTCAAAAGTTTGCGTGCGAAATCGAGGCGATTCTTCATGAACGTGAGCCACGTGCTGTGATTGAAGCGGTCGTTGTAGCCGAAGCTGTCGGAGCCTGTGTTATAAGGCGGGTCGATGTAAATGCATTTGACTTTGCCGGCGAATTTTTTTGCAAGAGAGGCGAGCACGAGCAGATTGTTGCCCTTGACGATGAGATTGTCGTTGTCGGAAAAATTTTCGGCAGGCTGAACGTTGTCGGCAGTGTAACGAGTTGCGTTGACAAAAACTTTCGGCTCAAGCAGTCGATCAATCTCATCATGAGCGAGCAGAGCGTTGTAAAAAATTTCGTTGCGTTTTTGAGTGTCGGAAGTCTGTCCGCCTTCAAGGACGCAATCTTTGTACGGGAAGACGAGCGAGACGTTGCCGGTTGCGGAAATGAAATTGCCGCGTTCGTCAGCAAGTCCGATTTTGTTTGCATATCGCGTGTAGCTGTCGGGCAGGAATTGTCGATTGTTGATTGTCCATGCAAAGGCGAGCTTGTCGAAAATTTTCACGCCGTCAATGTCAGCAAAAAATTTTTCGCGCGTGAAGTCGTCGTTGAGCAACAGTCGCAGAAGTTTTTCATCCATACGCATTGCTGATTCGTAAACGGCATTGCGCAATAAAATTCCGTCGACGGAAAAAAATCTGTCGTCGCCGCGCAGAACGTTCAGCAGGTGTTCAAAAAATTTTGTCACGTCGTCATCAGCTCCTTGAAAAAATTTTCGGCGATATTATTTCACACGGACGGCGAATTTGTAAAGACACGGCAGCTGTGATAAACTTTACGAAAAAAATTTCGGGAGGCATTATCATGAACAACTGCAAGGCGATTGAAATCAGCGAGAATATTTTTTGGACGGGCGCGGTCGATTGGTCGATGCGCAACTTTCACGGCTACGAAACTTCGCGCGGCTCAACTTACAACGCGTATCTGATTCTTGACGAAAAAATTACGCTCATCGACACCGCGAAGGTCACTTTCACCGACGAATTGCTCAATCGAATTTCTTCCGTCGTCGAGCCCGCGCAGATTCAAATTGTCGTCTCAAGTCACGTCGAGCCCGATCACAGCGGCGCGTTGAAAAAAATTGCGGAACTTGCTCCGAACGCCGAAATCATCACGACGAATCCCAGCGGCTTGAAAGGTTTGACGGCGCGTTACGGCAAATTGAATTATCGTCCTGTCAAAGCCGGCGACTCAATTTCAATCGGCAAACGCACGCTGAAATTCGTCCCGACACCGATGTTGCATTGGCCCGATTCGATGGTGACGTATTGTCCCGAAGAGAAGATTTTGTTTTCAAACGACGCGTTCGGACAACATTTGGCAACGTCCCTGCGTTTCGACGACGAAAACGATTTGGAAACGATTTTGCGCGAGGCGAAGAAGTATTACGCGAACATTTTGATGCCGTTCGGAAAACAGGCGCAGACGGCTCTGAAAGCTCTGGGCGATTTGGAAATAAAACTTATCGCGACGGGGCACGGCGTCATTTGGCGGAAGAACATTGAAAAAATTTTGGACTGCTACAAATCGTGGAGTGCCGGCGAAGTTTCGGAACGTGCGGTTGTCGTCTTTGATTCGATGTGGCATTCGACGGAAATTTTGGCGCAGACAATCACGGAAGCTTTTGCAAAACGTGGAATTCCCGCCGCGTTCTACGACATCAAGTCGACGCCGCTAAGCGACATCATCACGGACATTTTCACGAGCAAATATCTGGCGGTTGGCTCACCGACGATTAACAATCAAATGATGCCGACAATCGCCGCGTTCCTGTGCTATCTGAAAGGTTTGCGTCCCGTGAATCACAAAGGCTTTGCGTTCGGCAGCTACGGTTGGGGCGGACAAAGCATCGGCTATGTTGAAGACGAACTCAAGGCGGCGGGCGTCGAAATTATTTTGGACAAGATTCGCATTGCCAACGTTCCGACTGCGGCTCAACTCGACGACATCACGGCAAAAATCCTCGCACTCAATTTGTAAGGAGAAAATTTCATGTCAAAGCAACTCAACGCCGAACAAAAAACTGTCAATCAAATTTTTACCGAATGCAAGAAGGCTTTTCTAATTCCCGAATATCAACGTCCTTACTCTTGGGAGCGCGACGAGTGCCGCACTCTTTGGGAAAATCTTCGTGAATTTGCCTTTCCGAACGACAGCATTACCGATTTCGACGCCGACGAGGAGAATTATTTCATGGGAACGATTTTGTTCTTTAAAAATCGCGCCAAGGAATATGAACTCATTGACGGGCAACAACGGATTGTAACTTTTATGCTTATGCTCCGCGCTTTTTATGAGGCATTCGGCTCCGCGCAGGACGAGAGCATAAAAAATATTCGCCGAAAAATCGAAGGTTGCATTTGGAAACTCGATTACGACGAACATCCCGAAATAGAAAATCCCAAGCTTAAATATAAAGTCATTGTCGATAAAGACGCTGCCGAGCTGAAAAAGATTTTGACGACCGGAAAACCGACAGATAAAAATAAAAGCAACTACTCAGTGAACTATCGGCTGTTTAAGCGGTGGATTGAAGACCTCAACGCCGATAAGCCCGGCTATCTTCTTCATTTTGCACGACGGATTTTGAATAACTGCGTCCTGTTGCCGATTGAAACCGATTCACAGAACACCGCGCTAAGAATTTTTACCACGCTCAATGACAGAGGTCGCGAACTCGACGATGCCGACATTTTCAAGGCGCAGTTTTATAAATATTATTTAAATCGCGGCTCGAACGAAAAAGACAAATTTATCGAACGCTGGAAGGATTTAACGGAGCTGTGCAACAAAAATTTTCATCCGCGCAAGGGCACGCCCATTGATGATTTGTTCAGGCGTTACATGTATTATCTTTTGGCTAAGAACGAAGTCAAGAACGACACCTTCCCCGACATGCGCGACTATTACGAGAAGGACGGCTATAAAGTTCTTCAGAGCAACAAAACTTTTGAGGATTTGGAGACGCTGGCAAATTTTTGGGACGACGCCGCCGCGCGTAACGAGGAAAGATTTTCTCCGCGAATTTTGAGGCAACTTTACATTTTGAGTTGGGCACCGTACAACATCTGGGTTAATGTCGTGTCGATTTATTTCATGGGCAACCGCGAGCTTGACGAGGAAAAGTTTTATAACTTCCTGAACAAAATAACGGCGATGATTTTAATGCACGCGATAACAAATCCGGGTGTCCAATCGATTCGCCGACCGTTTTTTGTGGAGTTCCAAAACATTTTGCACGGGCGTCCGCTTGAGTTTAAACATTTTCGGCAGGACACAAGGATTTTGCGCGAACGGCTGACGAATACGAATTTCTCGAATTGGCGAGCGATAACAGGCTCAATGTTGGCTTGGTGGACGTTTCAAAATCCCGCGCAGGAATTGCCGCCGCTCGGTATGGATTTGCAAATCGAACACATTTTAGCCAAAAAACGCCAGGAACTTCATCACGTGCTTAAAAATCCGGACGCGCTGGAGTTTTTGGGCAACAAGTCACTGCTTGAGAAGAGCATAAACATTCGGGCGGCTGATTATCGGCTCGTCGACAAGAAAATTTTCTATCTCAGTGACGGAAGAGCAAAACTCGCGACTTTCAACTTGGAACTGCGCACTCTTGCCGAAACTTACGACGACTTCACAGAGGATAAGATAATCGCCCGCAACGAAAAAATTTTCGACGCTTTTATAAATTATCTTCGCGAACAGAATTTGCTTACGTAGAGCGTGTTGGCAAACGCTAAATTTGAATCATGATGAAAAGCGTTCGACAATATTGCGAGCCTTATAAAGTTATCGCCCAAGATTTTGCGAGCAACGGCGGTGTGCTGATCAGAACGTCGAATCTGTTTGAACGAGTAAATAATTGTTCGTATCGGCTACCGGTACTTTTAAAATGTTCTCGCAGTGAACAGGTAAATCGCGCCGGGGAGCTCCGCTTGACAATGTTCATAATATTGCGTTGAATACTTTCAAGAAATTTAAACCGGTCGTTGACTTCGGCGCAGGTAACAACTGCGCGTTTATCTTGACATAAGCATTTCCTTTCGGCAGGCAGTCAAACTCATTCTGCCAAAGATTTTGCTTATTTTTTATCTCTACACTTTACCGACACGCTCCGGTTCCCGCATTAGCCCGTTTGCTCGCCAAAATATTTTCGACTGCCTCAAAGACAAGCGACTTGTCCAAAATTTCTGCGTTTTGACGTGCGGCTTTGAAGGCGGCGTTTAGCATCGCATTTGAAATGTCGGAGCCGCTGATGCCGTCGAATTTTTCTGCAAGCTCGTCGAAGTCAAGATTATGCGGACATTCGGCGGGCGTATACATTTGCCAAAGTTTTTTGCGGCACTCAACATCGGGCAACGTGAATTTGACGTGGATTGAAATTCTGCGCATGAACGCCGGATCAAAATTTTCGATAAAGTTCGTCGCGAAGATGATAAAGTCTTGGAACTCGTTCATGAGCATGAGCATAACCGAGCGCGTTTGATTTACGCTCACGTCAACGGCTTGCGTCATGTTGGTCACGCGTTTGCTAAGGATTGCGTCCGCCTCGTCGAAAAACAAAATGCTGTCGGAATTTTTCGCCGCCTCGAATGCCTTGCGAATATTTTTCGGCGTCTCACCGACGTATTTTGATTCGATGTCCGCATAGTTGACGATTAAAATTCTTCTGCCGAGTTCGCGGGCGATAGCATGAGCCGCCATAGTTTTGCCGGTGCCGGGTGCGCCATAGAGATTGATTCCGATTCGGCGGGAAAATTTGTGGGTATGTTTGAATCCCCACAGCTCAAAAACTCTGTGTGAATTTTCCGAGTAAGTTGCCACGTCGAGAATCTGCGCCTTGACTTCGGCGGGCAAAATTATTTCGTCAAGTGACCACTTCGGTTCTTCGGGAATAAAAACTTCTTCGACTTGCTCTTTCTGTTCGACTTTCTGATTTTCGGCGGCATGTTTAGGTTTGACCGGCATTGTTATCACTCCCAAAAATTTTTTCGGCGAGAAAATTCTTCTTTGGCGGCTCTGTTCCCTGCATTTGTGCAATAAAAGTTTTCGTGAAGTTTTTCAATGAAATTTCATCACCATCAATTTTTATTATGAAACTATTGCAAAGCGGTCAGAGCGTGTTGGTAAAGTGTAGAGATAAAAAATAAGCAAAACCTTTGGCAAAATGAGTTTGACTGCCTGCCGAAAGGAAATGCTTATTCGCGAGTTCATTCAAAAAAAGCTCATTCCGTCATAAGACATCATTTTGACTTTAAACTTTACAAGGCTCGCAACGTTGTTGAGCATTTTCTTACGCATAAAGGTTCTTCGCCTTATTGCCGCTCGTTACGACAAATTAATCACCTGCTTTGAGAATTTCATTTTTCTTGTTGCCATCATGATTCAAATCCAATGTTTGCCAACACGCTCCGGGCAATTTATTTGCAGGGCATAATCTTGTTTTCACCAGTCAGTTTGGCGAACCGATAAGTCCAACGAATTTTAGTCGGCGATATTTCAAGCCACTGTTGAAGAAGTGTAACATCAGTTCGGACTTTACATTTCACGGTTTACGACACACTCACGCGACGCTTCTCCTTAGGGCGTCAATCCCAAAATTGTTCAGGAGTGTCCGGGGCACAGCTCAATCAAAGTAACAATGGACACTTACAGCCACGTTTTACCCGATATGCAAAAGCAAGCAGTAGAGGCATTGCAAGGAATTTTTCAATAATTGATTGATTTTAAGTGGTCGGGTTAATTGCCCGTCCGCTTTTATTTTTTGCCAAATTGTGAATCGCTTTTAAGGGAAGGTTATAAAAAAAGTGATTCACTATCAGATTGTAAGCTCGTCCGCCGATCCGTTTTGTCCGCCAAATATAAGAATGAGGGCGTGAGGATTTCAAAACTAAATTGAAAAATCAAAATAAAAAATCGCTCGAAAGAAAAATTGTTTTGTTTGAGTCGTCTTGCATAAAAAAATGAGTTTGGTTATAAGAAAAATTGGCGATAAATTTTTTGACGCCCAATGCGATTGTTTTTTGTCAGATGATCATTTATAATGCAAACGCTAGAGTTAATTCTAAGAACCGCTGTTCACAAACGCCTAAGTAAAGTGTGGATATGAGAAATTTTAATC
Organism: uncultured Selenomonadaceae bacterium; assembly: GCA_905234395.1. Taxonomy (GTDB): domain Bacteria; phylum Bacillota; class Negativicutes; order Selenomonadales; family Selenomonadaceae; genus Quinella. The sequence continues at coordinate 628 of CAJOHG010000028.1, read as the reverse complement.
AAGGTTTCAGCGGAATGGTTTGTCAGTTCGTAATCTTTAGAAAGTCGGCAAGAGCGATTGAGCCAAGCAAACGTTCTTTCCACTATCCAACGTTTTGGCAAGAGTTGCCAACAGTGCGGCTTTGGCTTCTTGCTTATCTCTACTTCCAAGCCGAAGCATTTGTAAACTTCGCAGACAAAAGAGCCGCGATAACCGCCCTTATCGCATGTCTTCTGCAACGTCGGATAAGCAAAAGTCGCCAATCCTGTTGCCCAACAGCCCATGTTTGTGTCGTGTAGATTTGCTTTGTGAACCACTACGGCTAAACGACAACCGATATCATCGGTAACAATTTGCCGTGGTACTCCTTTCGTTTTTTTCATGTCAAAAAGCTTAATGACTTCCCATTGCGCGTCAGTTAGATTTGTTTCGTATTTTTTTTCTCATAATGTGCCCATCATATCACTTTTTTACTTTGAACACACGTTCTTAAATCCGCCGGCATTGTCAATTCGTCGTATAAATCGGCGCAGAAACATAGGAACTGGGAACTAGAGCGTGTTCACACTATGGAAAATAGAAAATAAAGCTGATAAAATGAAGTCATGAAAATCACACAAGAACAATATGAAAAGATAGAAAAATATCT
>CAJOHG010000027.1 GCA_905234395.1 uncultured Selenomonadaceae bacterium | reverse complement strand
AAACGATAATCAGCAATAAAATTTTTGACTGACATGTTAAAACCTCACAATAAGGAACTTTCCCGATAAAAAACCTTCGGCAAGCGTCGGAGGTTTTTTTGTTGTAAAAATTTTGGTTGACACGCCGTTTTTTTTATAATGTCTCGGCTTATAAACATTGTTTTTTCGGTTCTGAAAGGAGTTTGATGCTATGTTTAAAGATTTAACGCGCAGAGGGTTTATTAAAGGTGCGGCGATTAGCTTTTTGGCAGTCAATACGCTCGATTTTTTGCCTAATAATGCTTTTGCGGCAGATAATTGCACTGTAAAGACTAGGACATGTTGGTAAAGTCGCGTTGAATAGAGCTGAAACCCGGCGCACAAGGATGTGCGCCGCCGGCAATAGAAACAGGATGTTTCTTTGCCGGACGAACGCCCTTTCTTTTTGCTACTTTTTCTTTGGGCGCAGCAAAGAAAAAGTAGATCCTAAAAAAATTAAAAACAGTTACGAGCCGAATGTAATTTACCAACACGCTCTAAATACGACACATTTAACGGCTTTATCGATGAAAACGGCGTAAAAACTTGGCTCGGCATTCCATATGCTCGACCGCCCGTCGGAAAATTGCGTTGACGTGCTCCTCAACCTATTAAACCGTCAAATAAGACCTTCGACGCGAAAAAATTCGGCGCATCCGCCATTTAAGAATTTAAGAGGACGATCTAATTAAAATAGCATCTAAAAACGTGCAAAGTGAAGATTGTTTGACGATAAATATATGGAAACGCTCCGAAAAGAAAAATTTGCCCGTCATGTTCTTCACGGCGGAAGTTTCATGCACGGCGGTACCATTGAACCGCTTTACAACGGAAGTAATCTTGCGGCATCAAATGATTTTATTGTCGTCAGTTTTAACTATCGGCTGAACATTTTCGGATTTATGCACTTTGAAACGGTTTATTCTTTGTTAGAGGACAGCGGTTATCTCGGTTTGAAAGACCAAATTGCCGCTTTGCAGTGGATTAAAGAAAATATCGCGGAATTTGACGGAAATCCCGATAACATTACGATTTTTGGCAAAAGTGCGGGCTCAATGTCGACTATGTTGCTTACACTTGTCCCTGATTCAAAAAATTTATTCCAAAAAATAATTTCGCAGTCCGGAAACGTCAGTTTTTATAATGAGCCTGAAAATTCCGCCCAAATCGCAGAAAATTTTATGAAATTCAGCGGCGCGAAGACAGTCGGCGACTTAATGAAAAAATCTGCCGTCGAACTCCAACAACTTTACTCAAAATATTTGTATGTAAGTGATGGAAGCAATCTTTCGGATTTTTCACCGGCTTGCGACGGAAAATTTTTTGCCTTAAGACCCTTTTACAGCCATAAAAACGGCGCGGCTCGCGAGATTAAATTTTTAACCGGTGTAAACACCTGCGAATGGAGCTATTGGTTGCTTTATGACGAGAATTATTTTAAAAACTTCTACGAAATTAACGATAAAATTTCTCTGGTCATGAGCAGATATAAATCGCGCATTCAACGCCGCTCTGAAAAATCTAAAAAACAACGGCGAATACGACAAAATTTATAACAAGTGGTTCAAGTAAGTAAATTTATAACATCTCAAGCTAAAAAATTCCCTTCGGCGGAGCGTCGGAGGTTTTTTCGTTTGACAAGGAAAAAATTTGGCTTTAAACTGTAAAAAAACTGTCGGAGGCGATTTTTATTGAAAGTTTTCAAATCAGATGATGTTTTACGCGTCGCCAAACGTTTCAACAACACGCGGAGAAAATTTTTGCTGGTCAACCCGTTGCAGGGCAAACATTTGCCGACAAAACCTTCAGACGCTCTCGAAATGATGAATTCGCTCGGAGAATTGGTCGCGGAAAAATTTTCATCGGCGCGATTGGTTATCGGTTTCGCGGAAACTGCAACGGCAATCGGCGCGATCGTTGCAAAAAATTTGTCGGACGATTGTTTTTATCTGCAAACGACGCGTGAAAATTTTTCGGGCACGTTCATTGAATTTTTGGAAGAACATTCGCACGCGCCCGAACAAAAACTTTTTGCCGAAAATTTATCGGAGCTTTTCAATCGGACGGACGAAATTATTTTTGTCGACGACGAACTTTCAACGGGCAAAACTCTGCTCAACATCGTGCGCCAACTCAAAAGCAAATTCCCTGCGCTTGCCGATAAAAAAATTTGCGCGGCGTCGATAATCAATCGGCTGTCGGCAGAAAATTTGGCGTCATTGGCGGCGGAAAATATTTCGTGCGTCTGGCTCGTCAAGCTTGAGCAAAAATCTTTCGACGTGGAAAATTTTTCCGTCACCGAAGCTCAAACAGTAAATCACGCGCAAATTGACGGCGTTCAATCGTTGAAACTCGACACGTTGCCCGATATTCGACGCGGCGTAAAAATTGACAACTATTTCAATCAATGTGAGGCTGTCGGCAAGTCAATCGTCGACGTTCTAAAGCGCGAGAACATTTCCGGCGAAGTCGTGATTATCGGCACGGAAGAATTCATGTTGCCCGCGATTTTGGCAGGTCGTGAACTTGAACGCGAAAATTTTTCCGTTAAAACTCACTCGACGACGCGCAGTCCGATTGGAATTTGCAGAGAAAAAAATTATCCGATTCGCGAAGGTTTCAAGCTCCGCAGTTTTTATGATTCGACGCGCACGACGTTTATCTACAATCTGAAATTTTACGACGCGGCGATTATCATGACCAATGCGCAAAATTTTTCTGCCGGGCTTGAAGATTTGATTAACGCGCTGAACGTTCACGGCGTCGGAAAAATTTTTCTCGTGAGGTGCTGAAATGTTCGGAACTTACAAACCGCAAGATGTGACGATTTTGCTAAAAGACATCAGCGGACTTGTCGAGCCGCTCGGAACTGCCGAACGCGAAAAATTAATTCAGTCGGGACGGCATTATTCGGAAATGTTGCCGATTGAATACGAACCGTCGGAAAAATATTTGCAGGCTTACTTCGACGCGCTCAATCGTTATGCGAAAATCACTGCCGCCGCCGTCAAAACCGTTGCCGAAAAAATTTTCGCCGACAAAGGTCGCAACGTCGCGTTAGTCTCGTTAGCCCGCGCAGGAACTCCGATTGGAATTTTGATTAAACACTACCTTGAGCGAAATTTTCCGTGCACAGTCGCGCATTACACGATTTCGATTATTCGCGGCATCGGTATCGATAAAAATGCCGTGAAATTTATTTTGAGTCGACATTCTCCGCGCGAAATTCAATTCGTCGACGGCTGGACGGGCAAAGGTGCGATTCAACGTGAACTTGCCAACGCAATGAAAAATTTTCCGAACGTGAGCGCAGGACTTGCAGTTTTATCCGATCCTGCGGGCGTCGCTGAAAAATTCGGCACGCGAGAAGATTTTTTAATCGCAAGTTCTCTGTTGAATTCGACGGTGAGCGGACTTTTGAGCCGAACATTTTTGCGCAGTGACATTATCGGCGCGGAAGATTTTCATGGCGCGGCATTTTATTCTGAACTTGCCGACAAAGATTTGACGTATCAATTCATCAACGCGATTGAAAAAAATTTCGACGTTCCCGCGTTGATTGACGATTTTAAACCGCGCAACGGGCTTGAAGATGTAAAAAAAATCGCCGCAGATTTTTCAATCGACGACGTTAATTTAATCAAGCCGAGTATCGGAGAGGCAACGCGAGTTTTATTGCGCCGCCTGCCGTGGAAAATTTTGGTGCACAGTTTGCACGACGAGGAACATTTGGGACATTTGTATCAGCTTGCAAAGGAGAAAGGCGCACCGTTGGAACTTTATCCGCTGAAAAATTACAAGGCTTGCGGACTGATTCGACGGCTTGCCGATAATTGACATGAAAATTTTATTCGCCTGCGATTTGGACGGGACGTTGATTCATTCGCACAAAAAATTTCGTGACGGAGATATTTGCGTGGAAATTTACGACGACCGCGAGCAAAGTTTCATTTCGCCGCGAGAATTTGAGTTGCTCAAGAAAATTGCCGCGCAGATAATTTTTGTACCGGTGACGACGCGTTCAATCGCTCAATATCGCCGAATTTTTTGGACGGAAGATTTTCGCCCGCGCCATGCTGTCGTTGCAAACGGTGCTTACATTCTCGACGGCGATAAACAGGAAAATTTCTTGCGCGAAGTCGTCACGCCCTATGTTGATGAATTGGAGTTTCAGCGCGAAAAATTTTCGACCGACGACAGATTTAACATTTGCCGACTTGTCGACGAGAGCTTTTTATTTCTGCGTTGCCGCGATGAAATTGACGCCTCCGAAATTTTTTTCGACACGACTTTGACGGCTCAACATACGGGCAAAAAAATTTATCTCTTTCCGCCGGAACTCAACAAGGGCAATGCTTTGAAGTTTCTGACTGAAAAATTTTTGCCCGATAAAATTTTCGCGGCGGGTGACAGCGCGATTGATTTGCCGATGTTGAAACTTGCCGACGTTGCTTTTCACGAATTCAACAGTGCGGAAGATTTTTTGCAACGAATTTTCGACGAAATAACAAATTAAAAAGCGGAGCCCTAAGGTTCCGCTAAAATTTTCTGCTCAATCGTTGTGCGGTTGCCATTCAACTTGTATCGTGATTTCCTCGTCGGCTTTTGCATCCATTCTGTGGCGATAAAATTTTCCGTGCCATGCGGGAAAACGATTGTTGAAAATAATCTTGTCGTTTATCGTCAGCCGTGTATAGTCAATCCAATAAGGAATGCGCGTCGCCCTGTCCTCCGCCGTGCGAATATCTATTCCTCTAAGCAAAAGATCAATTTGCCCGTCCACTTCAGCTTTGACGACAAGCTCCAAATTTTCCGCGCAAGATTCAATCTGATAACCTACGCCGTTCTTTTGGAGCCAACCGGGTTTGAGTACGGTTGTTGTCTTATCGTCAACGGCGGACAGGATTTGAAAATCACCTTCCGGCGACAACAATTTAATATCCAATCTGGCGGTAAGGCGGCGCATTAATTCGGTGCGTTGTTCGCGAAGATAATCAATCGTCGTATCGGGCAGGAGGTCTTTCAACGTGTCGAAGTTATCATTCCGAATCGCATCTCTTATTTGCCGCGCATTGAGCAGTTCGCTTGAAAATTCTTTGCGCACGAGTTTGGCGTTGTTTTGAAATGAAGATCGCCCGCGCAGATAAATATAGGTCGTTTCCGGCACGAGCTGTTTTATTTTGTCAAAGTCGCCAACCTTGAGAGCCTCTCGGACACTGCTTGCGCTTATCACTTCGTCGCCGAAAGTTTTGCGCGGAATTTCATGAAACTCAATCCCATATCGCGGCAAAATTTTTTTCATCGTCTCGTTATATTGACGCGTGACGTTGTCTTTAGGTTCCTCGCCCGCAAATCGAACGGTGATTCCCAAAGTCGGCGCGATCTCCTGTCCGAAAATTTCAACGTCCTCGCTGGAATCAACGGTCACATCTTGCAACGACGCCTTGTTGAAGTAGCCGCTGAAAGTTTGTTGCGAAATGATGAACTTGCCGCTGGGAATGACTTCGACGTTCGGAAAATCTTTGACGCCCTGCTTGACGAGTTCAAATCTGTCCGCGAACGGGAATTCGCTGCGATCTTCTTCAACGACGAAAATATACAACTTGACGACTTTAGCCGCCGCATATTCGACAAGATAGCGATGACCGAGCGTGAAGGGATTGCAGTTCATGACGATCGCTCCGATTGGAATTTTTTTCGCCCGAAGACTTTGCTTGTATTGCTCCAGTTCTGAATTGGTGAAATTTTTTACGCCGCCCGCCTCGAATTGCGGAGGAATGCCGTAACGATGATAAGCCGGCGGCGGTGCAGGATAGTTGAACTCTTTGTCGCGATAGAAATTGTTCGCCGTGAGCAGTTCAAAAAATTTCTCTGCGATTCGTTTATAACCCGCCTCATTGAAATGAGCATCCGCCCAGAAAAACTCTCGATAATCATAAGGCGGGTCGAAGGCATCGGACAAATCTACAAACGGAATATTATCCGCGCACAAACTGCTGGTGATCCAAATAAATATGATGTCGCCGGGTGCAGGATTGAGCGCGTTCAAATTGTAGAACATGTCCTGATACCTGCCGGCGCAACGTTGACTTTCATTTTCGACGCGGTAAGGCAGATTGTTCTCGTTAATCAGCTGTTGCAGATAAGATTCAATCGTCTTGTCGTATGGATCCCATGCACCCGCAAAATGACAAGGTCCTATGAAATAGATTCGGTTCTGAAATTTTTCGGGCTGATTGGCAGTCAAACGTTTGCCGTTCTTAATCATTGCAAGCGGATGATCGTTGTCCGTCATAACCGTGGTTCCGTCAAGGTTTGTCGTGATTCTGCCGCCCACATTGTTTATTATTTCGACTTCTTCGTTTGTATAACCGAATTTGTCAAACGGTGTGGCAACAATCTCGCCGGTATGCGCTCGGATTTTCTTTAGAATGTCGTCAAAATCGTCAAGACTGTCAAGAAATTCTTTGCCGCCCTCGTAACGAGAGAGTCTGTTCGGAAGTATGGTGTAGAACAATTTGACTTTGGGATAACGTTGCAAGAAATTCAGCGCGGGAATTTCGGCGTAAGCTTTGCGAATAAAGTAACTGCTAAGGTCAATGAAAGATATTACTTTGTCGCCGACAAAGGGAACTTTCTCCATTGTCAACAAAATGATCTTGTCGTAGTCGTCGGGATTAAGTTCGGAAAAATTTGTGAACTTTACCGCACTGACGGTGTTGCGTATGGTGAACGTGACTTCGTCCGTCGGCAGGTCAATCACGCTGAATGTAGGCAACATTCTTTTATCGTAGCGGAATTGAACGTAGACTTGCCACATAAATTGCAAAAGCTTTTCTTCCGAGACGAACAGCGGCTTTTTTATGCCGTTGTCAATGCAATATTGCGGCAGAGTGTAACCGGCGGTAAAACAGTCTCGCATTCTGATTACCAGTTTTTCATAATTTTCAAGTGGAACTTCCATTGAACGACTTCCTTTGCGGTGATTATATCAGAAAAAATTTTACATGCAACAAAAAGCGGAGCCCTAAGGTTCCGCTAAAATTTTATCGTTTTTCTTGCTGTGGATATTGCTGTTGCGGCTGATTGTAACCTTGCTGATTTTGATCGTATTGTTGCGGCTGATTATAACCTTGCTGATTTTGGTCATACTGTTGCGGCTGAGCATAGCCTTGCTGATTTTGGTCGTATTGCGGCTGTTGACCGTAATTCACGTAAGATTGAGCGTAAGCCTGTTGAGCCGCCTGCTGATTCATCTGAAGTTTTGCCTGCTGAAGAATTTGCCGCGCGTGTTCAAGTCCGGCTTGAGCCTGCTGAACGTCTTGGAAAGTGTTCGTCACGTGCGCAATTAATTGGTCGAAAACTTGATTGGCGTAACGGTCGGCGTCGTCCTGCAGTTGCTTGGAATTTTGCCGCGTGCGTTCCATAATCTCCGCTTCCTGCTGTTGAGCTTGACTTAAAACCATCCGCGACTTTTCTCGTGCCTTAACGACTATATCGTTCTCGTCGATGATTTGTTCCGCCTGCAACTGCGCCTGCTTAACGATATTATCTGCCTCTGTCTGCGCGTTGCGAATGATGTTGTCGCGTTCGTGCATGACTTCCGAGGCGTGTTCGATCTCTTGCGGCAATTCGGTACGCAACTCTTCAACCAGACGAATCAATTCTTCTTCCGAAATGACCGTTTTGTTCGTCAGCGGCAAATGCGGCGCGCCCGCCACAAGATTTTCGATTTTGTTCAACGTGTCACGTACTGCCATAAGCATCACCTCTCGCGTTCATTGGTATTCGAGGAATTAAATTTTCATTTTCGATTGGAGCGCGAATTCCACGCACTCCGGCACAAGCCCGTGAACGTCGCCGCCGAAATGTGCAAGTTCACGCACGCCCGAAGAACTTATAAACAAAAATTCAGGTGCTGTCAATAAAAAAATCGTGTCGACGTTCGGGATAAGGTGGCGCATCATTTGAGCCTTGTTGACTTCGTATTCAAAATCTGCCGCCGAACGCAGTCCGCGAATTATCAAATTAACGTCGTGCTGTTTGATGTAGTCGGCGGCAAGTCCGTTGCAACCGTCAACTGTCACGTTGTCGATGTGAACTGTAGCCTCGCGCAACAAATCCACGCGTTCTTCCATGTTGAAGAGATAAGTTTTGGTCTCGTTGATGAACACGCAGATAATCAGCTCGTCAACCATTTTTGCCGCGCGTTCAAAAATATTTATGTGTCCGTTAGTTACCGGGTCAAAACTTCCCGTGCAAATCGCTTTCTTCATGTTGAATTCTCCCTTAAAAAAATTTCTATCGCTGTCGTGTGACCGTAAACCATTTTTCGGACGAGTTCAAAATTTGTCGGCAGGTCGTCCAAAAATTCTTCCGCGCCGTGTTCGACAATCATCAGTCCGCCGATTTTCAGCAAGTTCAATTCCGCGACAAGCTCCAAAGATTTTTGCGCAAGATTTTTTGCATACGGCGGGTCGCTGAAGATTAAATCGAACGTCAACTTTTGTCGTGCAAGTCGCTGTAAAATTTTCGTGAAGTCTCCGCGCAAGATTGTACACGCGTTCGAAAATTTTGCCCGCGTCACGTTGTCGCGAATAATTTCCGTTGTCGCCGTGTCGATGAACGTTGCCGATTTTGCACCGCGAGAAATTGCTTCAAGTCCGAGTGCGCCCGTTCCCGCGAAAATGTCAAGCACCGCGTCGATGTCCGCGAAGTCAATCATTCCGCTCAAAATGCTGAACAGCGATTCTTTAATGCGGTCGCTCGTCGGTCGCGTCGAAAATCCCGCAGGCGTTTTCAACTTCAAACCTTTGGCGCGTCCTGTGATGATTCGCATAAAAATTTCAATGCTCCGTTGTCCGTCGTCGAATCAAAATCCTGTCATATTTTTCTTTGCCGTTTATCCTGCCGCGATTGCGATGTTTAGGGTCGGTGCGCAACGCCTCAACCGCAGGACTTAAATCATTGCTTGCCGTGTGTCCGATTATTTCAAATTGTCGCGGGTCGTATTTGTCAAGGAAAGTTATCGGCACGCCCATGACGCCGAAATAATCAACGGGAATTTCTGCAGTCTTGCTGACTTCAATCGCGTCGTAATTGTCATAGCGAGGATTCACTTCCGGCGAATATTTTTTGTAGAGCGCAATCTCTTCGTGCCGCTTACGAATGTCAAGGTTAGTGTACCACAAACACTGATTAGTTGAAACGATTCGCTGACCGTCTTCAATGCGAGCTTCCGTCCCGTAAAGTTCATAATCATTTGGAACGATGAAGCCGGAAATTGCGCGTCCCATGCCGTAGCCGAGCCACATTTTATTTTGCATAATCAGTGGAAAAATTTCTTTGTAAGTAATGGAATTGATATTGCCAATGATGACGAATTTTTTATTGTACTCCATGAGTTGCGCGACGTATTCTCTAAACGCGCTAAACGGCGGATTTGTCACGACAACATCAGCTTGCTTGAGCAGTTTAATGCATTCCTTTGAGCGAAAATCTCCTGCGCAATATTTTTCGTCGCCCGTAAGCGTTTGAGTTTTATAAATGTCGTTCTTGATGGCGTATTCAACATCGTAAATTGATTCGCGCCCGTCGCCCGTCCAATCCTTGAGCTCTGTTACTTCCGTCATGTACGCGGTCTTGTTATCGGGAAAAAGATTTATCTCAAGCCCGGCAATCGGCGAGTCTGCGTAGCTCGTCGTGATGAGTTTCTTGAGTTCAAGGTCGTTGAATTTCGCCGCGAAGTACTTAAAAAAATTGCTCTCAAAAGGATCGTCGCAGTTGCAGAAAATCGTTTTGCCGATGAAAAATTCTCGATACCATCTTAGCTCGTTCTCGATGTCCTCAAGTTGCGTGTAGAATTTATCTTTCTTCGCCTTAGCCGCCGAATTTAAATTTCTGTTGTCCGCCATAAAATCATCTCCGATATTTCAGCGGAGCAAGTCGATTTTCTCGATCTCGTAGCCGTGTTTATTCAACGCGCGAATGATTCTGTCGATGTGCGCCTGATTGTGCGTCTCAACCGTTACTTCAAGCCCGACCTTTTTAAAGCTGTCCGTGACGCGAGCTTGATCGTGTTCCAGTTTGATGACGTTGGCATTTTCTTCCGACAAAATTCGCGAGACGTTCAAAAGTTCGCCGGGCTTATCGGCAAGCAGCACGTCAAAGCAAAAGATTCTGCCGCGAACAATCAACGCCTTGTCAATCAGCGCGCTCAACGTGGAAATGTCGATGTTGCCGCCGCTGACAATCGCCACGACTTTTTTGCCCTTGAACGGAAGTTTATTCAACGCCGCGAGACTTAGGACGCCCGCACCTTCCGCGATGAGTTTGTGCTTTTCAATCAGATACAAAAGCGCGCTCATGATTTCCATTTCGTTGACGGTGATAATTTCGTCGAGATATTTTTGGCAGAAAGCGAACGTCAAATCGCCCGCAGTTTTCACGGCGCAACCGTCGGCAACGGTGTCGGAACTTTTGAGCGAGACAATCTTGCCCGCATCGAGAGCCGCCTTCATGCAAGCCGCATTTTCCGGTTCGACGCCGATAACTTTAACTTGCGGGCTGACAACTTTTGTCGCGAGAGCCACGCCGCTTGCAAATCCGCCGCCGCCAATCGGAACTAAAATTGCGTCAACGTCCTTAAGCTCGTTGATAATTTCAAGCGCAGTCGTTCCTTGTCCGAGCAGAACTTCCAAATCGTTGAACGGATGAACATAAACATAACCGTGAGCTTTGCAGAGTTCCAGGCTGTACTGATAAGCATCGTCGAAACCGTCGCCGTGAAGAACAACTTCCGCACCGTAAGCTTTGGTTGCTTCGACTTTCAAAATCGGCGTGGTTGCGGGCATACAGATGACGGCTTTGACACCGAGTTTCTGCGCGGCAAATGCGACACCTTGAGCGTGATTGCCTGCAGACGCCGTGATAACTCCGCGTTGACGTTCGGCTTCCGTTAAGTGACTGATTTTGTTGTATGCGCCGCGAAGTTTGAATGCGCCGGTATGTTGCATGTTCTCCGGCTTGAGGAAAATTTCATTGCCGCTAAGCTCCGAAAAAAAATCGCTCGGAATGAGTTTCGTCTTCTTGACGATCCCGGCGAGTTGTTTATCTGCGCGGTAAACGTCGGCGATTGTCGTGCGTTCGACAATTTCGGCAGACGACAATTTTTTTTCCTCCGCCTCCGCAGAATTTTTTGTATCGCTCAAAACTTTTAACCTCCCTTGCTTAATGCGAATAATTTATCATTACGCGGGCACAACGTCAAATTTTTTTATGGACGACAAGCTGTCGACGCCGCATTATTTTTTTATCCAGCCGAACTCTTCAAAGCTCTGTTTCCAGGCAATGCGCTCGTAAAAATCTTTCATGGTCGTCGGCGTGTGAAAAATCGGGACGCGTTCGAGAGCAAAGAAATTACTGCCGCGATCTACAACGCCGTATTTAATCGTGAACGCGCCTTTGTAGCCGATGTCCTGCGCAATGCCCGCGATGTGCAAATTGTAAGTGCCGGTCGGATAAGCGAGAAATTCGATCGGGTGTCCCAGATTTTGTTCAAGGAGCGTCTTCGAGTTGAGCAATTCACTGCGAATTTCGTCGTCGGGCAATTCTTCAAGCTTCGGGTGCGTCAACGTGTGCGATTCAATCGTGATGCCGCTTTGCTCCATTTCCTTGAGCTGTTCCCACGTCATATAGCCGGGCTGAACGCTCGTGAAAGCCGGAATGATAAAAATCGTCGCGCGCAAGCCGTATTTCTTGAGAATCGGGAACGCGTTCCTGTAGTTGTCCAAATAGCCGTCGTCGAAGGTTATCAGCACAGGCTTTGGCGGAAGTTCAATTTCGCCGCGCAGTCCCGCATAAAGTTCATCGGGCGTTATCGTAATGCAACCGCTGTCGACGAGAAATTTCATCTGCGTATCGAAACTGTTCACATCAACGGATAGCGAAGTATTTTTGTTTTCGATTTGGTGATAGTTGAGTACGAGAATTTTTGGGCCTTCGGCGATTGCGGCAATTTCTTCGGCACTCTGCGCTTGCAATTTGTAAACCTTCACGCCCGAAAAAATCAGTCCGATTATCAGCGCGAGGCAAAAAATTTTTTTCATGCGAATCTTTTCCTTTGCAATGTTCTCGCGCGATAATTCTGTCGTCAACGTCGATTATCCTGCTTGCCGAAAATGTGATAGAATGTGCGCGAAATTGAGCTTGAAGGAGGATAATCATGTTCAAAAAATTATGGCGACAACGCGTTGAACTGGTCGAGGCTGATTTGATTCGCGAATTGCACCGCACAAAGTCACTTGACGAAAAATTGTTGCAGGCAATGGAATATTCATTAATGGCGGGCGGAAAACGTTTGCGACCGATTTTGTTGATGGCTGCGGCTGATGCGGTCAACGGTTCGGGCGAAAAATTCATCACGGTTGCCGACGCGCTGGAAATGATTCACACGTATTCGCTGATTCATGACGACTTGCCCGCAATGGACGACGACGATTATCGGCGCGGCAAATTGACCAATCACAAAGTTTTCGGCGAGGCGATGGCGATTCTTGCCGGCGATGCATTGTTGACTTTGGCTTTTGAAGTCGTGCTCCGTCAACGAGACGTTGCGCCCGAAATTTTATTGACGGTCTTGCGCGAAATTGGCACTGCTGCGGGAATGTCGGGCATGGTCGGCGGACAAGTGATTGATTTGCGCTCGGAAGGCGTTAAAATCGATTTGACGACGCTCAAACGTATGCACATGGGCAAAACCGGCGCACTCTTCAAGGCGGCAATTCGTTCGGGCGCGATATTGGCTTGTGCCTCCGAAAAAAATCTTGACGCTCTCACGCGTTACGCTGAAAATTTCGGGCTGGCATTCCAGATAACCGACGATATACTTGACGTGACAGGCAACGCGGCGATTTTGGGCAAAGCAATCGGCTCCGACGCAAAGAACTTTAAATCTACTTACGTGACGCTGACTTCATTGGACGAGGCTAAAAATTATGCTCAAGCCGCCGTCAACGAGGCTTTACTTGCTCTGAAAAATTTCGGCACGGAAGCTGACTTTCTGCGCGAACTGGTTCAATATTTAATCACACGCGAAAAATAATCGGTGCAACAGGATTTTCTCTTGAATGCGTCGAATAGCGAACGCCGTTAAAAAATTTTTTTTAAGGAGTGGATTGTAATGAAGAGAATTTTTTTTGCGACGTTGCTTGTCGTAATGATGAGCGCGGTGACTGTGTTGGCGGCGGGCTGGGAACAAATTTACATTGACGGCGACGACAACACGATTTACATGGATCCGAGCACTGTTAAAGTTTCCGTGCGCGGTACCGACAACACAACGTTCAGCGCGTCGTTCAAACAGGTTTTCAGCGAACGCGGACGCAATAACATGATTGAGTGGTATCGCAACAACACCAACGTGGCACCCGGTCTGGAAAGTCTCTCTTACGACGTGACGACGATTCAATTCAAAAAGGAAGGCAACGAAGGCAGATATTACTGCATCACCGACCGCATCTCTTACACCGCCGACGGCAAACCGATCGACTACATGCACTACACCAACAACAATATCACTTGGCAGGAAGTTCCGCTTGCATCTTTGATTGAAGTCGAATATTACAACGCGCTTTTGGTTACCGAAGGCAAAGACTTTGCAGGGAACAATTAAGGAGAGATTATCACGGGACTGTTGAAAAGATTGAGCTCACCCGCCGACCTTAAAAAGATGAGCTTGAGTGATCTTGAAACGTTGGCGGGCGAAATTCGAGAGCTGATCTTGACGACGGTCGCGAAAAACGGCGGACATCTTGCGCCGAGTCTCGGTACGGTCGAGCTGACACTTGCACTTTATTCCGTGTTCGACTTCAGTCGCGATCGACTTGTCTGGGACGTCGGACATCAAGCTTACACGCACAAAATTTTGACAGGGCGACGCGACACTTTCCACACTTTGCGGACTTTGGGCGGCATTACAGGCTTTCCAAAGCGTGGCGAGTCGCCTTTTGATTCTTTCGGTGTCGGTCACGCGTCAACGTCCATTAGTGCCGCATTGGGACTTTTAATCGCCGCCGAAATTGAGCGAATCCCGCGCAGAGTCATCGCAGTCATCGGCGACGGTGCATTGACGGGCGGAGAGGCTTTCGAGGCTCTCAATCACGCAGGGCAGCTCAAAAAAAAGTTGCTCGTCATTCTCAACGATAACGAAATGTCAATCGACAAAAACGTCGGCGCACTGTCGGAATATCTTTCGGAGCTTCGACTTAAGCCGCAATATCACCGCGCCAAAAGAGAGTTTGAAGAATTCGTCCGCAACATTCCGTTTCCCGACATCAGCGAAAAAATTTTGCTCGCCGCGAAAAATGTTCGTCACGGTTTGAAATCGGCAATCGTGCCCGGCTCATTGTTCGAGGCGTTAGGTTTCACGTATCTTGGTCCGCTTGACGGTCACGACATCAAAAACATGCGCGATATTTTTTCTCGTGTCGATGTGATTGATGCGCCGGTGTTAATTCACGTTCACACCACGAAAGGCAAAGGTTATGCGCCCGCCGAAAATTCGCCCGAAAAATTTCACGGCGTCGGCAAATTCGACAAGGCAACCGGGCAAATTCTCAAGAAGAAATCTCCGCCGAGCTACACCGAAATTTTTTCGCAAGCCGTCATCGACTGCGCCGCACGTGACGAAAAAATTGTTGCGATAACTGCCGCAATGCCTTCGGGTACAGGATTAAAGAAGTTCGCCGAATTTTTCCCGCGCAGATTTTTCGACGTTGGCATTGCCGAAGAACACGCGGTAACTTTGGCGGCAGGAATGGCGGCGGGCGGTTTGAAACCTGTCGTTGCGATTTATTCGACGTTTTTTCAGCGCGGCTACGATCAAATTCTCCACGACATCTGCTTACAAAATCTGCCCGTAGTTTTATGTTTGGACAGATCCGGGCTTGTCGGCGAAGACGGCGCGACACATCACGGAGCGTTCGATTTGGCTTATCTGCGCACAATCCCGAACATGAACATTCTCGCGCCAAAAGACGAAAACGATTTGCGGCAAATGATTTTCGCGGCAGTCAAAAAAAATTTTCCCGTCGCAATTCGTTATCCGCGCGGAGCAGGTCGCGGCGTCGTCGTCAAAGCAGAGCCGTCAAAAATTCCGTGGGGCAAGGCAGAAATTCTTGAGCAACACTCTTCGGCGGACGCAACAATCTTCGCGGTCGGCACAATGGTTCAAACTTCACTCGACGCGGCGAAAATTCTGCGCGATAAAAATTTGTCGGTCAACGTGCTCAACGCTCGATTTGTCAAGCCGCTCGATACGGAGCTGATAAAAAAATTCGCGCGGTCAACGAAACTTTTGGTCACGTGCGAAGAAGGAACGTTGGCAGGCGGATTCGGCTCGGCAGTCGCAGAATTTTTGGCGGACGAAAAAATTTCAACGCCATTGCTACGATTCGGTATCGCGGACAAATTTGTTGAGCAGGGCACTCGCGCGGAGCTGTTGGATTTGTGCGGATTGACGGCTCGGAAAATTTCGCAACGAATTCACGAACGAATTAACGAAATAATTTTTGGCTTCTTGACGGCGACAACGTAAAGCATTCAAGTGCGATGACAAGTTGCGGTTATCAATCGCTAAAAAGCATACACGCCGGATGCAACGTCACGTTGCCTTGACGGTGACAACATGAAACAACGACTCGACGTTATCTTGACGGAGAAAAAAATTTTCGACAGCCGCGCTCGTGCCAAGGCGATGATTATGGCTGGAAAAATTCTCGTGAACGGACAGAAAATCGACAAGGCGGGCACTCTGATTCCGATTGACGCTGAAATTCGCGTTCTCGGCGAAGAGTTGCCTTTTGTCAGTCGCGGCGGCTTGAAACTTCAAAAAGCTCTCGACGTGTTCAAAATCGTTTTGAGCGGAAAAATTGCGGTTGATGTCGGCGCGTCGACGGGCGGCTTTACCGATTGCATGTTGCAACACGGCGCGGCTAAAGTTTATGCGATTGATGTCGGCTACGGGCAACTGGCGTGGAAACTTCGGAGCAACGTTCAAGTCGTCAACATGGAACGCACGAACATTCGCAACGTCACGCGCGCAGATTTTCTTGACGATATAAACTTCGCGACAATCGACGTGGCGTTTATCTCGCTGGAAAAAGTTTTGCCGATTGTCTTTGACGTGCTGATTGATTCGGGCGAAGTCGTCGCGCTGATAAAACCGCAATTCGAGGCAGGTCGTGAACACGTCGGCAAAAAAGGCGTCGTGCGTGACAAAAAAATTCATGCAACGGTTATCGAACACGTGCTGACTTTTGCGGCGGAAGTCGGCTTTAAAATTCGCGGCGTGGATTTTTCGCCCGTCAAAGGCCCGGAAGGCAACATCGAATATCTGGCGCACTTGTCAAAGGTCGAAGATTCGACGGCTGAATTTGAAATTCAATCGATTGTTAATGCGGCACACGAGGAGTTAAACTGATGGCTAGACCAAATGTTTTCGGCACAGTGTTCGGCGTTGATGCGGGCATGATGCAGTTGGCAGTTTTCCCGAACATGAGCAAACGGCGCGCCGGCGAAATCGTCGACCGCATTTTTAATTTCTATCACAATAAGGACGTGCGACTTGTTATGCCCGCGACCGAAGCTCGTCAATTTCGCAAAGAGGAATACGGCTTGCCCTGCGTCGAACGCGTTCATGTCGACATGGCACTTTCAATCGGCGGCGACGGGACTTTACTGGGCGTCTGTCGCAGATTCGGTGAGCAAAACGTTCCTGTCTGCGGCATCAATCTCGGCACGTTGGGATTTTTGGCTGACATTGAGCCGCGCGAACTTGAAGGGCGTCTTGCCAAGATTTTGGCGGGACAATATCGCGTGGAGCGTCGACTTTTATTGAGCGGTTACGTTCGCAATGAACTCGGCGAAAAATTTCTCGGCAACGCTATTAATGATGTTGTCATCACGAAAGGCGGCGTCGCGCGAATGTTGCGGCTCGGACTTTACATCAATCAAACGCACCTTATGGACTACAAAGCCGACGGAATTATCGTTTCCAGCCCGACAGGTTCCACGGCTTATTCATTGAGCGCAGGCGGTCCGATTCTCAATCCGATGATTCGCGCACTGCTGTTGACGCCGATTTGTGCGCATACATTTCAAATGCGTCCGCTCGTCGTGAGCGAGGACGATGAAGTTCTAATCAAAATCTCCGCAATGCAAGATGTGATTGTCACGCTTGACGGGCAAGTCAGCCACAAAGTTCAGCCCAACGACGAAATTGTTGTTCGCAAATCCAAAACGACCGCGCAGATTGTCAAGTTCGACGACAAAAATTATTACGACGTGCTCAAAGCTAAAATGTGGAGCAGCAACAGCTGAACGGAGGAATTATTTTGCCGATTATCAACGTGCAACCTGAACTCGATTTGAATTATTACAAAAATTCTTATCCCGAACTGAACAATTTGCCCGACGACGTGCTTAGGGAACATGCCAAACGATTCGCTGTCGAACAGGGACGCTCCACTTGCTTTTACGACCGGCGCGAGTATCTTCAAGCAGTGTTGCAAAAAACGATTGATGATGGGCATTTGAAAGCCCTGGAGATAAGCCCGTGGGACAAGCCTTTTCTGCGCGGCGACAACGTCAAATATTTTGAGGTCATGAGCGCGGAAGATTTACGCAAGGCAACCGTCGGCGTCAAAAGGCAACTCAATACCTTGCCGGAAAAGATTGACTTTGTAGGCGCGAACGGCAACCTCGGCGTCGTCAATGAAAAATTTGATATTGTCTTCAGTGCGCACGTTATCGAACATTGTCCCGACCTCGTCGAACATCTTCGGCAAGTCGGCAGGATTCTCAACGCGGGCGGCTTGTACGTGATGCTTATTCCCGATAAACGTTACTGCTTCGACTATTATCAATCCGAATCGACAATTTCCGAAGTGATTGACGCTTTTGCCAACAGACAAAAAATTCCGCGCCTCGCCGACGTTATAAATTTTGCTTACACGCGCACGCACAATAACTCAATTCTTCATTGGTTGGGCATTCACGGCGAACGTTACGGTTATAAGCGTCAACCGCCCGCTGAAGGTGATGCCCGCGCCGAAATTATGGGCGAATATTTTTTCGACGACGGCACCGATCCAAGCTTTGAAAAATTTTCGCACCTTGTTGAAAAATACGCCGAGACTCTGAAGAGCGGCAAATACATCAGTGCGCACAACCGGAAATTCACGCCCGAAAATTTCCGTTATATCGTGGAAATGCTCAACAAAATAAAACTTGTCGATTTGTCGATTTACCGATTGTGCCACACGATTTGGGGACGGCAAGAATTTGTTGCCATGCTCGAAAAGAAATGACGGAGGAATTTTTTTGACGGACGACATCATAACCAAACTTGCCGCGCAGATTGACGAACTTCATTTCGCAGAAAATTTGCCCGTTGAAATTGACGGCTTCGCGCTGAAAAAAATCTTCGCGCCCGACGGCGATAAGTTCATCTTTTTCACGTGCACCGACGACGAAATTCACTGCGCCTTGACGACTTACTTTCACACCGAAACGAACGAATTTAAAGTTCGTCAACGAATCGGCTTGACGGAATTTTGTCTGACGAAATTTTTCACGCAGGACTTTGCGCATTTCAAGGAGCTGCTCGACGCTGAACTTATCAACACGATAAAAAATTTGCGCACTCTTCGCAACGGCAAGCTCAACGATTTTCTGCGCGAAAAAAAAATCGATACGTGGACTTACGGCTCCGAATTGCCCGCGACGCTTGAAGGCTTTGAACTGTTCATTAAACCTGCCGCGCCCGTCGAAGTCACCAACGGCTCATTTATCGTCGTCAATTACGCCGACTTCGCACTTGACAGCGATTTTGTTCTGTATTTCAATGTGTACAGCGACGAATTCAGCGGCGAGGCTCGAATCAACGGTGCGCCAAATGTCACCTACGAATTCGACGCAAAAACTTTGGACGATTTGACCGATAAGCTTAAAAGGAATTTGGCAAACGAATTGCAAAATATTCGTCAATGTTCAATCGCGGCGACAAGCAGCACTTAGTTTGAACTTAAAATAAACTCTCGAAACGGAGATGATGATATGATTGACAAGAAAGACGTGTTGCACAACTCGCAGAACATTTACTATCGCTCGATTGTAGGCGCGGCAGAGGCAGGCTCTCAAGTGCGGCTCGGCATCAGAATCAAAGCTGATTCGCCAATCAAGCAAGTTCTTTTGCACACGTGGTCTGACGGTGCGGGCGAAAAATGGTCTGCTTTGACGACACGCGACGGCAACAAGACTAAGGAAAAATTTTATTCGCTCGTCGTCAAAATGCCCGATAAAGGCGGCTTGCTCTGGTATTACTTCATAATCGTTACCGGCGGCAGAACTTACTATTACGGCAACAATCCCGAACTTCTCGGCGGCGTCGGCGAACTCTACGACCATCAACCGCCGGCGTTTCAAATCACTGTCTATCAAAAGGGCGCGAAAACTCCCGATTGGTTCAAGCACGCCGTGATGTATCAAATTTTTCCCGACAGATTTTATCGCGACGGCAATGAGATTGTCCCGAAAGAAGGCGCAGTCTTTCACGCGAGCTGGAGCGATGATCCCGTTTACTTTAAGGACGTGGACAGCAAAGAGATTATCGCTTACGATTTCTTCGGCGGCAACCTGCGCGGCGTCGAGAAAAAGTTGGACTACCTTAAAGAGCTTGGCATCAGCGCGATTTATTTTAATCCCGTCTTTGAATCGGAGAGCAACCATCACTACGACACGGGCGACTATCACAAAATCGATCCGATCCTTGGCACGAACGAAGACTTCAAACATTTGATTGACGTTGCAAAATCCAAAGGCATTCGCATAATCATTGACGGCGTCTTCAGCCACACGGGCAGCAACAGCATTTATTTCAACCGCAAAGGCAAATACGATTCAATCGGCGCGTTTCAGTCTAAAAATTCGCCTTACTATGATTGGTACGATTTCCGCAACTATCCGACCGATTACGACAGCTGGTGGAATTTTCACACGTTGCCAAATGTTCGCGAGACCGTGCCGAGTTACATGGACTTCATCATTCGCGACAAAAACAGCGTCTTGAAACATTGGATGCGCGAAGGCATCAGCGGCTGGAGACTTGACGTTATCGACGAATTGCCCGCAGAATTTTCACGACTGTTTTTCGCCGAGCTCAAGAAGATCAATCCCGATGCCGTCATGATTGGCGAAGTCTGGGAAGACGCGTCGAACAAAATCGCTTACGGCGTGCAACGGCAATATCTGTGCGGCTACGAAATGGATTCGGCGATGAATTATCCGTTGCGTGCGCACATTTTCGATTTTATCCTTGGCGACATTGACGGCGAACTTTGTATGCGGCGCATGGAAAGTTTGCGCGAGAATTACCCGAAAGAAAATTTCTACGCGATGATGAATTTGATAGCCAGCCACGACATCATGAGACCCGTGACGATTTTCGGCGAGGCTCCGTATTATGACCAAATGCCGGCTTATGAGCAGTCGAAGTTCAAACTTGACGAAGCGGCGGAAAAACTCGGTAAAGCCCGGTTGAAAATGGCGGCTCTTTGGCAGATGACTTATCCCGGCGTCCCGTGCATTTATTACGGCGACGAATTGGGCATGCAAGGTTTCAAAGACCCGACGAATCGCAGACCGTATCCTTGGGATGGCGGCGACCGTGAACTTTTGGCGACGTATAAAAAATTCATCAAGCTGCGCAATGAAAATCTCGTTCTGCAAACCGGCGAACTTGTTCCGATGCCGTCGAAAGGCGATATTGTCGCTTACGCTCGAATCATTCGCAACGGACACGACGTTTTCGGCGCGGAAGCTGACAACGACATTTATCTTGTCGCGTTCAATCGTTCAAAGACTCGTGCGAAGGAAGTTTCTTTCGACGTGAGCGACCTTGCCAACGGCGCGTTCGTCGATGCATTTGAGCCCGACAATCCGAAGAAAAAATTTCCTGTCACTCGCGGACGTGTCACCTTCAAGATTGAGGCGTTGGAAGGAATTTTGCTCCGTCACGTGCCCGAAAAACAGAATTACGACCGCCGCGCAGGAATTCTCTTGCATCCGACAAGCTTGCCGTCAAAATACGGTATCGGCGACCTGGGCAAAGAAGCTTATGAATTCGTCGACTATCTCAAATCGGCGGGACAATCAATCTGGCAAATTCTTCCGCTCAATCCCGTGGGCTACGGTTATTCGCCTTATCAATCGCCGTCGGCATTCGCTGGCAACCCGATGTTAATTTCAATCGACTCGCTGATTGAAGACGGTTTGCTTAAAGAGAGCGACGTTAAAGTTCCCGCTAAGCTCGGCAAATCAAAATTCGTGGAGTTTGAGGCTGTCGAAAAGCTCAAGAGTGCGGCGTTGACCAAAGCTTTTGAAAACTTCAAGGCTCGTCTGAAGAAAGACTCTGCGCTTGCCGATGACTTCAAAAAATTCTGCGCGGCTCAAAAGTATTGGCTTGACGACTACGCACTGTTCGCGGCGATTAAAAAACATCACGGCGGCAAATATTGGATTGAATGGGACATCCAAATTAAACAGCGCGATAAAAAAGTTCTCGCGGCGTGGCGGAAAGAACTTGCCGACGAAATTTTGTTCACGGAGTTTGAGCAATACATTTTCGCGGTGCAGTGGAATAAACTTCACAAGTACGCGCTTGAACGCGGCATTGAGATTATGGGCGACATGCCGATTTTTGTTTCTGCAGATTCAGCGGACGCTTGGGCAAATCAGCAGGAATTTCAGCTTGACGAGGAAGGTCATCCCGAAAAAGTTGCGGGAGTTCCGCCGGATTATTTCAGCGCGACGGGACAGCTTTGGGGCAATCCTCAATACGATTGGGACGAAATGGCGGCGAATCATTACAAATGGTGGAAGTTGCGTTTCAAGAGAATTTATGAGCTTGTCGACATTGTCCGCGTAGATCATTTCCGCGCGTTTGAGTCGTATTGGTCAATTCCCGGCGATGCGAAGACTGCAATTCACGGCGAATGGATCAAAGGTCCCGGCTTGAATTTCTTCAACGAGATTCGCAAAGAGATTGGCGATAAACAGATTGTCGCGGAAGATTTGGGCATTATCACTGACGCCGTTGACGCCTTGCGCGAAGATTGCGGCTTGCCCGGCATGAAGGTTTTGCATTTCGAGCTGCATTACAATGAACACGGTCGAATCGGTTTCGTTCCGCCGGAAAACTCAATCACTTACACCGGCACGCACGACAACAACACGACGGTCGGCTGGTTCATGGAAGACGTTGACAACGACACCAAAGCGACGATTGCCGAGCTGATTGGTGCTGATGTTCGCAGACCCGATGACGTTTGCAAGAAGTTGATTGAATTTGCTTACGCGTCGTATTCGCGCTTTGCCATCGTTCCAATGCAGGATATTCTTAAGCTTGACAGTCGCAACCGCATGAATACGCCCGGCACAGTCGGAACTAATTGGAGCTGGCGGCTCAAGTGTCGGAAGCGGCGGCTCCGCAACTTAAAGCTCTTTGCAACAGATATTTGAGGTAATGTTATGGCGGTCGGAAAAACTTTTGTCGTCGAAAAACTTTGTCCCGTCTGCGAGAAAATGACGCGCGTTGTCAAGACACGTTCACGAATTGCCGTTGTCAGTCGCGACGAGGACGCTTGCACACATTACGCCGACTTCAATCCGTATTATTACACCGTTTGGGTTTGCGAACATTGCGGCTTCGCGGCGGACGAGACGACTTTCACGACGAAAATTCCCGACCGCCACTTGAATATCTTACGCGCCATTCTGCTCACGAAAAACATAAAAATTCCTTTCGTCGAGGAACGCACGCTTGCAAATGCCGAGACCGCTTTTCTATTGGCGTTGAAGTTTCTGGACATAATTCACGGCAAGGCGTCTAAGAAAGCCAAATACGCGCACCAATTAGCTTGGATTTATCGCGAGGCAGGCGACAAAGTTCAAGAGGCTGAATTCATGGCGAAGGCGGCTAAATTTTACGAAGAAGCTTTGGCGAAGGAACATTTTCCAATCGGCGCAATGACCGACAACGCGACAATCTATCTTATCGCGGCGATTTACTATCGAATCGGCGAGAGGCAAAAGGCTACAAGTTATCTGTCGCGGCTGATAAGTGATCCGTCTGTTCGCGAACGTGAGCCGAGAATTTTGGACAAGGCGCGAGATTTATGGAGCGATATTCGTGCCGGACGCAAAAGGAGTCAATGAGCATTGGTCATAAAAAATTTATTGAACATTATCACCTGCGTGATGATGAGCTTGATTGTTTTGTTAACGGCGTCGCCTGACTGCGCGGCGAAGAAAAAAGTTGTCAAGCCGAAAATTTTATACATTCCGCACGACAGCCGACCGATTGTCAACAAACAGACGATTGAAGTTTTGGAAAAGGCAGGAGTTGAAGTCATCGCGCCGCCCGAAGAAATTTTGGGCAACCGTGAAAATTTGGGCGATCCCGATTTGCTGTGGGATTGGCTCAATAAAAATACGCGAAAGAATTTGACGGCGGCTGTAATTTCGTCGGACTCGTTGCTTTACGGCAGTTTGGTCGGCTCGCGCAAACACGACTACGATGCCGATGAAATTTTGGCACGGACTGATTTGTTCGCCGAATTTCGCAAGAAGCATAAGAAATTGCCGCTGTATGTTTTCGGCTCGATAATGCGCACGCCGCGAACGGGACTTGCGTCGGGCTACGAAGAGCCGGATTATTATCGTTACTACGGCGCGAATATTTTCCGCCTTACCGAATTGATGGATAAGCAGGAGCTTGAAGGTTTGACGCAGCGCGAGATTAAGGAGTTCAATTTTTTGCAGAAGCTCATTCCCACGAAAGCGATTGAAGATTGGATGGGACGCCGTGAAAAAAATTTCGACGCCAACAAAAAATTAATCGACTGCGCGGGCAACAAGACGTTCGATTATCTTTTGCTCGGACGCGACGACAATGCGCCTTACTCTCAAACGCACAATGAAGGGCGCAAACTTTTGGCATACGGCAAAAAAATCGGCGACAAATATTTGACGACGGCGGGTATTGACGAGATCGGACTTGTGCTGTTGACGCGAGCCGTTAATCTTCACACTAAGAACTCACCGAAAATTTTTGTCAGCTACAATTTCGGACTCGGCGCAGACACAATTCCGTCTTATTCCGACGAGACCATTGGCGATTCGATTCGTTCGGCTGTCAAAGCGACGGGCGCGACCTTGACCGAAGACGAATCCCGCGCAGATTTTATTCTTGCCGTCAACACAAATCCCGACGGCTCGACGTTTGAGGCGGACAATCCGATTAACGACGGCTCCGAACGCAGAGGCACGGAATATTTTGTCGACACCGTGAATCGTTACGTCGACGACGGGCGCAAAGTTATCGTTGCCGATGTTGCCTGTGCAAACGGCTCCGACAACGCCTTGATGGATCGACTTCGCGAACGCGGGCTCCTGTTCAAATTGAAAGCTTATTCGGGTTGGAACACGCCGACAAATTCTTCGGGCTTCGCGTTGAGCACAGGGCAACTTTCCGCGCGCATGAATGATAATTCCGTCAACGAATTGCTCTTGCGCCGTTATCTGGACGATTGGGCATATCAAGCGAACGTTCGCAAAATCGGTGCGGCTCGACTCGATTGGATTGCCGGCGACGGTCGTTACGAATTTTTGAACGACAAACGCAGTTCCGCCGAGTATGACTGCTCTGAATTGTTGAAGAGTTTCGCGCGAAAAAATTTGCCGTCCTTCACCGGCAACGACAAAATTCGCGTGAGTTTCCCGTGGAACAGAATGTTCGAGGCGGATATTTCTTTAGGCAAGTGAATCGCAAATAAAAAAGGACTAGAGATTTGTCTAGTCCGAATCAAAATTTACGGTGACCGGCAAATTTCTTGTCGGTTAATTTTTTTCAGTGATAGTGAACGTCGGAAGGTGTCACGCGTGCCTTGAAAATTTTGTAAGTCCACGCTTGATAGCAAAGGACAATCGGCACGAAGATCACTGCAGCAATCGTCATCAAGGTCAGTGTATGCGGTGTCGACGCGGCGTTGTAAATGTTGAGGCTCCATTCGGGCGAAATACTCGACACCATAAGCCGCGGGAACAGTGCGGTAAAAAATCCAATCGTCAAGAACGCGATGCCGAGTGTCGACGCGACAAACGCCTTGCAACCGTTGCCCGCCTTCGCGCCCATGAAACTTGCAATCAACGAGCCGAGTGACAATCCCAGGAAAATTATCGTGCCGATTTTCGCAAGAATGTCAGTGTCGTGCGTCAATGCCGCCGCAAATAAAATGTAACTGAACAGCGTCGACAGTCCGAGAGTAAAACTTTTCCGCTGAAGATCTTCCAACAGAGCCTTGTCCGCTATTTTGAGCAGTAAAAAATTTGTGCCGTGGAACATGAACAGAAACACAAAGAAAATTCCGCCGACCAATGCGCACGGATTGAGCAGGTCGAGGAACGTCCCGACGTAATGCATTTGATAATTTATCGGCAAGCCGCGCAGAAGATTGACGACTGCCACGCCCCAAAGTAATGCCGGAACGTAACTGCCGAACATGATGCTGAAGTCCCAGAAATTTATCCAGTCGGGCGATTTGAATTTGCCGCGCAGTTCAAAGGCGACACCGCGCATAATCAGTGCGAGCAACATCAGAAACAGTGCGAGATAAAACGTGCTGAACATTGTGGCGTAGACGTGCGGAAATGCCGCGAATGTTGCGCCGCCCGCCGTAATCATCCAGACTTCGTTGCCGTCCCAGACCGGGCCTATTGCGCGGACAAATTGAGCACGTTCACTTTTCGGGCGACCGAGCATCATCATACCCACGCCGTAATCAAAGCCTTCAAGGATAAAAAATCCCGTGAAGAGCACCGTTATCAAGATAAACCAAACGATATTTAAATCCACAATCCTCACTCCCTTACGAAAAATTTTTCAGCGCGTCAAAATCGAGTAAATGACGGTTATTGCAATGGTGCCGACGCCGATAATCGTTGCGACAGACAAATTTCTTACGTGTTTGCCCATGCCGTCAATGCTTATCCGAATTTCGCGCATGTCGGCATCATGTTTAGCTTGAGCGGCGTCTTGACGTTGACGAAGTTCACGAATCTCCGCCGCACGTTGATTGTCGCGGTCACGCATCTCTTGCATGAACGATTTAAATACTGACTCAAGACTGTCGACTCGCTTTTCAACGTCGTTAATTCTTTTTTCTTGCTTAGTCATGACAATCACTCCTTGCGAAAGTCAGCGCGTCAAAATCGAGTAAATGACAGTTATTGCAATGGTGCCGACACCGATAATCGTTGCGACCGATAAATTTCTTACGTGTTTGCCCATGCCGTCAATGCTTGTCCGAATTTCGCGCATGTCGGCATCGTGTTTTTGCCGCATTTCTCTTAGTTCCTCTGCACGCAGTTGGTTTTGTTGACGCATTTCCGCTTTGAAGTCACGCATCTCCTGCATGAACATTTTAAACGTTGTCTCAAGAGTGCTAACGCGTCGTTCAATGTTGTTGTGTTTCATTTGAATCGACCTCCTTGAAAAATTATTCCTCCTCTGCCGTGATTTTTGTGCGACGGCAACGTGACGTTGCGTCCAGCTGACGCGTCGCGAAGTTGCGAGAATCCAAATTTATCATCGCGCTTGAAGTTGATGAAAAGTTTTTACTCCTCTGCCGTGATCTTTGTGCGGCGAATGAACATGACCGCCGCGAAGACTGCCAAAACTGCAAGGAACAGATAAATTGCCGTGAAGCCGATTAACGTAAGCCAAACTTCATTCGCGGACAAATTCGGGCTGACGGCGACTGCGGTTTTTTGCAAGCCGACGACTATCCACGGTTGACGACCCGCCTCCGCAATGTACCAGCCGACCGAATTCGCGATAAACGGCAGCGGCAACAAAAGCGGCATCATTTTCAAGCAAGAGACGTATTCGGTTATGTGACTGCGCTTGACGAACGACAGAAACCACATTGACAGG
This sequence comes from uncultured Selenomonadaceae bacterium, assembly GCA_905234395.1. Lineage (GTDB taxonomy): Bacteria > Bacillota > Negativicutes > Selenomonadales > Selenomonadaceae > Quinella. Next base: position 15,813 of record CAJOHG010000027.1, on the reverse strand, counting down.
ACAATCAACATCATCAAGCCGCCGACGCCGATCATTGTGCGGAAACTCCAAAACATTCCGCGCACGTCGTTGGGAATGTAGTAGCCGCTGCCGTATTTTTCTTGAGCCTCGCGTTGCAAATCGTTAATGCCTTTAACCTCGCCGCTGAACGAGTTGTGCACCATAAAGCTGAACATTTTCGGAATAATAATTTCAAAATCGTTGCGACCCGCCTCTTGATTGATGTCGGCGACGATTGCAAACGGTGCAGGATCTTCCGTCTCCCACAGAGCTTCGAACGACGCAAGTTTCATCGGGTTGGCTTCGGCAAGATATTGCGCGTGCATGTGACCCGACAACATTACGCCGCAAATTCCCACGAACGTATACAGAACTGCGCGGCGGAGAGTTCTGACAAACATTTCACGCGAAACGCTGTCGGTTGCAATTTTCCACGCGCTGACGACGATAACCAAAAATCCGCCCGTGGTGATGCCTGCAAAGAACGCGTGCGAATATTCGCCGAGCACGTAATGATTCGTCACCAGGTCAAAGAAACTCGTCATAACGGCGCGACCGTCTTGAATTTCGTAGCCGACAGGATGTTGCATGAACGAATTGGCGACGAGAATCCAGAACGCCGACAAATTGCTGCCGAAGGCAACGATCCAAATGCACAGGCAATGAAGTTTTTCGCTGAGCTTGTCCCAACCGAAAATCCACAGCCCGATAAACGTCGACTCAATGAAAAATGCCGTCAAAGCCTCAAGTGCGAGCGGTGCGCCGAAAATGTCGCCCATGAATCGCGCGTATTCCGACCAGTTCATGCCGAAATGAAATTCTTGCACGATGCCGGTCACGACGCCCATTGCGAAATTTATCAGGAAGATTGTCCCGAAAAATTTCACCAGACGTTTAAGCTTCAATCGTTCGTAATAGCTGTTGCTGCTGATGTACCACGTCTCCAGCAGTGCGACGAAAATTGACAGCCCTAACGTCACGGGCACAAACAAAAAATGATAAACGGTTGTTATTGCGAACTGCAGGCGCGATAAAATAAGTGCGTCCATAAAATCACTTCCCGTCCCAAAAATTTTTTCGTTGAGCGTTGGAAAGGTGACGCCGACCTTTAATGCTCGCGTCTATTAAATCATAAATCGCAAGCATTGACAAACGGTTTTGCAACAAAAATAGCGGGCACCTCAACGGTACTCGCTTAAAAATTTTTCGCGCAACGTCTCATTGAATGAGCGCGGTTTTTAAAACTTCGTCCATGTGTTCAACGGGCACGAACTCCAATTTTTCGCGAACGCTTTCGGGAATGTCTTCAATGTCGGGTGCATTTTCTTTCGGCAAAATTATCGTGTGCATACCTTCGCGATAAGCGGCAAGAACTTTTTCTTTAAGCCCGCCAATCGGCAAGACGTTCCCGCGCAGAGTTATTTCGCCGGTCATTGCAACATCGGAGCGAACTTTTTTCTTCGTCAACGCGGAGATCATCGCCGTCGCCATCGTAATTCCTGCACTTGGGCCGTCCTTGGGAACAGCACCTTCGGGCACGTGCACATGAATATCGTTTTTCTCGTAAAAATCATCGGCGAGTTGCATTAAATCGGAGCGGCTGCGAATGTAAGTCAAACCTGCCTGCGCGGACTCCTGCATCACTTCACCGAGTTTGCCCGTCAACAAAAGTTTGCCATTGCCTTTGAGAACGATAGCCTCCGTCGGAAGAATGTCGCCGCCGACTTCAGTCCACGCCATGCCGGTTGAAACGCCGATTTGCGGTTGCTTTTCGGCACGCGTCTGCAAAAATTTCGGTCGTCCCAAAAAGTCGCGCAGATTTTTTTTCGTGATGTAAACAACGCCTTCATGCCCTTCAACGATTTTTCTAGCCGCCTTCCGACACGCTTTGCCGATAATCCGTTCAAGTTCGCGCACGCCCGATTCGCGAGTGTATTCGGCGATAATTTCTTGCAACACACCCTTTGCGAAGACAACATCACCGCCTTTGAGTCCGTTCTCTTCCTTTTGACGTTTGGTTAAATATCGTCGGGCAATTTCAAATTTCTCGTTCTCGGTGTAGCTTGACAGCGTGATAATCTCCATGCGGTCGCGCAACGGCTTCGGAATGGTGTTGAGCGTGTTCGCGGTGACAATCCATAAAACTTTCGACAGGTCAAACGGCGTGTCAATGTAGTGGTCGTCAAATGAATTGTTCTGCGCGGGATCGAGCACTTCAAGCAACGCGGCGGAAGGATCTCCCGACCAACCGTCTTTGCCGAGCTTGTCGACTTCATCGAGCAGAAAGACGGGATTATTCGTGCCGGCTTTCTTGATGCCTTGAATGATTCTGCCGGGCATTGCTCCGACGTAAGTGCGCCTGTGTCCGCGAATCTCTGCCTCGTCACGTATGCCGCCCAAACTCGCGCGAATAAATTTTCTGCCCATTGCCTTTGCAACAGACGACGCCAAAGACGTTTTGCCGACGCCGGGCGGACCGACCAAGCAGAGAATCGGCGCAGGTTTATCTTTTGTCAAAACTTTGACGGCAAGAAAATCCAGAATGCGTTCTTTGACTTTCTCAAGCCCGTAGTGGTCAGCGTCGAGAATTTTCGCCGCCTCCGCAATGTCCATTGAATCATCAGTCGAAATTCTCCACGGCAAATCGATAAGCCATTCAATGTACGTGCGAATAACATTTCCTTCCGACGCCATTGACGGAATACGCTCCAAACGTTTAAGCTCTTTCTCAATGATCTCCGTGATTTCGTCGGGATAATCGCCTTCCGACAATTTTTTGCGGTATTCGTCAAGCTCCTCGGCAACGTCTTCATCTTCGCCCAATTCCTTGTGAATCGCCTTGAGCTGTTCGCGCAGATAATGATCCTTTTGAATTTTCTCAATCTGATTGCGGACGCGCTTGCTTATCTGCGACTCCATCTGCAGAACTTCCAATTCACGCGCCAAAATGACGTAAAGCTTTTCCAGCCGCTCCTCAACCTTGAGACAACTTAAAATCTCCTGCTTTGAATCGAGCTTCAAATTCAAATGACTGGCTATCAAATCCGCAAGCCGCCCGAAGTCTTCAAGAATCGTCACGGCAACAAAAGTTTCAGTCGGAATGCGTTTGCTTAGCTTGACCCATTCCTCGAATTGATGGACGACGCCGCGAACGAGAGCTTCCGTCTCCATGGTGTCCGCCCACGAATCTTCGTGCGATTCAACGTCAACTTCAACGTAGCCTTTGTCCGATTCGCGATAAGCCTGCATGACGCCGCGATTGATGCCTTCGACGAGCACGCGAACATTTCCGTCGGGCAACTTGATTGTCTGGCGAATTTCAGAGATCGTGCCGACTTCGTAAAGGTCTTCTTCCTCCGGGTCGTCGTTATCGGTGTCCATTTGCGCCACGAGAAATATTCGGTGATTGGTGACCATTGCCGCCTCAAGTGCATTGACTGAACTGTCGCGCCCAACGTCCAAATGCATTATCATGTTCGGGAAGACTACGACTCCTCGCAGCGGCACGAGCGGCAAAGTAATTTTTTCTGCCATGAAAAAAACCTCCCTACTAATTGCCGGATGATTTTTTGGCTCGCTTAGGGCTGGTGCGCAATTTCGGTCCTTGATTGAGCAAAACGTCTTCTTTCGTCACGGTGCAAAGGGTGTTCGTCCCGACGCTGGGCACTTCATACATCACGTTGCGCATAATCCGTTCGAGTATCGATCTCAAGCCGCGTGCACCCGTTTTGCGTTGAATCGCCTCGCGTGCAATTAACCTTAATGCCTCGTCTTCAAACGTGAGCTTTGAGCCGTCCATGTCCATAAGCTTTTGATATTGCTTGACGAGCGCATTTTTAGGCTTTGTCAAAATTTCTACAAGCGCGTCCTCGTCGAGTGCGTCAAGCGTCACGATTATCGGCAGGCGTCCGACGAATTCGGGAATCAGTCCGCCTTTTATCAAATCGTCCGGCAGAACGTCTTTTAAAGTCTTGCCAACGTCGCGTTCGTCTTTTGATGTGACTTCTGCACCGAAACCCAGTTGTCCGCCTTTTGTGCGCTCCTCAATGATTTTATCCAAATCGTTGAATGCTCCGCCGCAAATAAACAAAATATTTTTCGTGTTGATGACGACGTTTTCGGGCGGCATCTGCGGATTGCGACCGGGAACTTGCACAGTGACGCGCGTCCCTTCCAAAATCTTCAGCAATGCCTGTTGAACACCTTCGCCGGAAATGTCGCGGTACATGCCGGGCTTGCGGGCAATTTTGTCAACCTCGTCAATGTAAATTATCCCGCGCTCCACTTTGCTGAGGTCACCGTCCGCCGCACGAAAAAGCGCAAGTAAAACGTCCTCAACGTCCTCGCCGACGTAACCTGCTTCCGTCAACGAATTGGCATCAACAATGGTGAGCGGCACCTTCAACATTTTAGATAACGTCTGCGCCAAAAGAGTCTTGCCGCTGCCGGTCGGGCCAATCATGAGAATGTTTGACTTCTGCAGCTGAAGACCTTCTTTGCCGACAGGATAATAGCCGGCGCGTTTGTAGTGATTGTACACGGCAACGGAAATGGTTTTCTTGGCGTCCTCCTGCCCGATAACGTATTCGTCGAGTTTGGCGCAAATTTCTTTGGGCTTGGGCAATTTGTCCGTGCCGACAACGTCACCTTCTTCTTCGAGATCTCGTTGTAAAATCTCGTTACAAAGTTCCACGCAGTTATCGCAAATGTAAACGCCCTTGCCCGCGATTAACTTGCGAACGACGTGTTCGGACTTGTCGCAAAAAGAACACCTAAGTTCTTCGCGCACCTTATCGAACTTCAACATACGCTCACCACCTCGAAGAGTAAAAATTATTCTGTCTCAATCAAATCGGTTTTTATCGGGCGTGTGACAACGTCGTCGATTAATCCGTAAGCTTTGGCGTCTTCGGCAGTCATAAAGTTATCGCGTTCAGTGTCCGCAACGATTTTTTCACGCGGCTGACCTGTGTGACGACAGAGGATATCGTTTCCGACTTCGCGCAGTCTCAAAATTTCTCGTGCTTGAATTTGAATATCGGTTGATTGCCCTTGAACGCCGCCCAAAGGTTGATGAATCATGATTCGCGCCAAAGGCAACGCAAAACGTTTTCCTTTGGTGCCCGCCGTCAAAAGTAAGCTACCCATTGACGCCGCCTGACCAATGCAAATCGTCGAAACGTCGGGCTTGATGTATTGCATCGTGTCATAAATCGCAAGCCCTGCAGTGACGACGCCGCCCGGACTGTTGATATAAAGGTGAATGTCTTTGTCGGGATCTTCGCTTTCCAAAAAAAGCAGTTGCGCGACTACGGAGTTGGCAACGTCATCATTTATCGGACCGCCGAGCATGACAATTCGATCTTTCAGCAGGCGGGAATAGATGTCGTAAGCGCGTTCGCCGTAGCCCGTTCTCTCGACAACCATCGGCACGTAGTAAGCCATAACTTGTCACCTCATGAAGTTTCAAAAAAGGGCGGGAAAATTTTTCTTCGCGCCCTTAAAAGTTTTCAGTTCTCTTTAGTTTCTTTGCTCGCCTCAATTTCGGCAGGTTTTGATTTGGCTGCAGGTTCTGCTTTCGGTTCAACAGGTGCCTCTGCCGGTTTAGTTTCGGTTGATGTCGGCTCCGCAACTTTATCTGCGCCCGCCATGTTGTCCAAAATAAATTTGACGGCTTTGCGGCGGCGAATCGTATTCGCGACGTTGATGAGCTGCCCGTTCTCCGATAAATACTTCGCGATTTGTTTAGCCGGCGTGCGATACATTTGAGCCATCATTTCGATTTCAAAGTTGAGCTCTTCTTCGGCGACGGGAATTTTTTCGGCGGTTGCGACCTGCTCAAGCATGATGTCCGTCAAAACGTTCTTGCGTGCCGATTCGCGATACTGTTCGCGCAGATTGTCCATATCCAAGCCCGAAAACGCCATGTACTGTTCAATCGACATGCCCTGCGTCTGAAGTTGCGCGGACAAATCGTTAATCATTTGGTTCACGCGATTATCAACCATCACCGGCGGCAAGTCAATCGTCATGTTTTCGACGGCCTTATCGATAATTGCTTCGCGTTGAGCCTCGACGGCGCGGCGTTCGGCGGCTTCTTCCATGTTCTTGCGAATGTCGGCTTTGTATTCGGCGAGCGTCTCAAATTTGCTGACCTTCTTTGCAAAGGCGTCGTCAAGTTCGGGAAGTTCGCGATGTTTAATGCTGTTAATTTTGCACTCGAAAACGGCGTCCTTGCCCGCAACGTCTTTGGAGTGATAATTTTCGGGGAAAGTAACTTTGACCGTTCGTTCTTCGCCAACTTTTGCGCCGATGAGCTGTTCCTCGAAATTGCCGATAAATTTGTGCGCGCCGATCTCCAACGGTTGATCTTTAGCCTCGCCGCCCGCAAATTTCTCGCCTTCAATCGTGCCGACATAATCAAGCGTGATGAAGTCGCCGTCAACAATCGAATCGCCTTCCGCCGCGTCAATCAAATTGGCGTGATGAGCTCGCGTTTGCTCAAGCTGCTTGTCGACTTGCTCATCAGTGACAGATTCAACAATTTTCTCCGCGTCAAGATTTTTGTATTCGCCGAGTTTGACTTGCGGAAAAGGCGTGAAAGTCAACGTGTAAACGAAATCTTTGCCTTCCTCGTTTGTGACAACGTCAGCTTTATTTTCGGAGACGGGAAAAAGATTTAACGTGCGCAGAGCTTCGCGGCTGGACTTTTGCAACAAAATGTCGCTTGCCTCGTTGATGATGGTTTCTTTGCCGACGCGGTGTTCAAGAATGTTTTGCGGAACTTTGCCTTTGCGAAAACCGGGAATGCTCACGTTGTTTGCAAGTCGCTTGACGGCTTCTTTAATCGCCTTTGAAAATTCCGCCGCGTCCTCCGTCACGGTCAATTCGATGTTGTAGTCGTCTATTTTCTTCTGTGTAAGTTTCAAAATTTTAACCTCCTCGTTATTCATGCAATACGGCGTTTATATTAGCATAGCGCGTTGAAAAATGCAATGCACCGCCTAATAATTAGGCACCTGTTGAAACGATTGAACGAATCCAACCTTCAAAACTGCCGGGATTGCGTGTTTGAATTAATACGACGCCGGGCCCTCTGAATCGGCAAACAAGACCTTCGCCGGACGTGATGCTCGAAATCCAACCGCTCGCCGCCCGCTCGATTTTGTAGTGCATATAATCGGGCCACGCGACAAGGTGACCGTTATCGATGATGACTTCCTCGCCATTATCCAGATTTATCGGGTGAATGACGCCGTAGCTTGAGACGAAAACCGTGCCGCGTCCCGTGGCATTCAGCACGAAGAAACCTTCGCCGCTGAAAAGTCCGCGCGACAAATTTTGCACCTTAGTCGAAATGTCAACGCCCTGTTCTGCGGCAAGAAAACCGTCCTTTTGAATCGTCAAGCCGTAGGAGCCGTCAAGTTCAATGTCCATAATTCCGCCGGGCAATGCGTGACCGAAAATGACTTTGCCGGGACCGCGACGCGCCGTCAGCTCTTGAAAGAACATACTTTCGCCGGAAAGAACTTTTCTAGCCAAACCCGCCAAGATACCGCCATCAAGTTTGCCTTCCACGTCAATGGTCGGCGACATGGAGATCATGGCGTCGGATTCGGCTTTGATACTCTCGCCGCGTTCAAGTTGACATTCGACGACGGGAAAGGCTTCGGGATATAAAATTTCGTACTTCACAATCGATCGCCTCCAAAAAAATTTTCCCGCGTATTCTATCACACACGGGATTTTTTGTCGTCGATTTAAGGAAAAAATAAGTTTTGCGCATTTGGTTACGAGTTTTAGGGGCTGTTGGTAAAGTGTCTCGTGCGCTCGATTGAGGTTGTAACTTTCTTTTATTTATTGAACTTACTTTTCTTTTGCTGCGCCCAAAAGAAAAGTAAGCAAAAGAAAAGGGCGTTTCAACCGGCACGGCGCAATCCTGCGCCTAACGCCGGCGGCGCACATCCCTGTGCGCCGGGTCTCAACTTCATTCAACGTGACTTTATCCGACAGTCTCTAGGAGCGTCCCACAGTTCGCCGATTGAATCTTTGCGCATTGCCGCCGCCAAGTGGCTGAACAAGTCGGGAAAAGTTTTTTCAAGCTCGACGATGAGATTTTTCACGCGTTGACGATTTGTATTGCCGTCGAAAGGACACGGCGACTTCAGCACGTCAAGCCCGCGTTCCGATGAAAAATTTTCAATCTCCGATTCGCGCAGATAAACAAGCGGTCGAATCACGGTGATGTTCGTGCGGTCGAGAAAAGTTTTCGGCTGAAACGTCGTGAGCTGTCCCGAAGACAACAGGCTCATGAAAAAAGTTTCAACGGCGTCGTCAAGATGATGAGCGTAGGCAACTTTGTTCGCGCCAATTTCCACGGCACGACGATTGACGGCGGCTCGGCGAAAATATGCGCAAGTGTAGCACGGACTTTTATTGGACTGTTCGCGAATCAACTCGGCGATGTCGACGCGGTGAACTTCGTGCTCAATGTTCAAGTCGTTGCAAAATTTTTTGACGCGGGAAATTTTTTCGGCAAAGTTGTCGGTGAATTGCGGATCGATTGTCAGCGCGGAGAGCGTGAAATTTTTTTTGGTGCGACGTTTCAAGCAGGCAAGCGCGTAAGTCAAAAGCAAACTGTCCTTGCCGCCGGAAACTCCGATTAAAATTTTGTCGCCGTCATCAATCAGCTCAAACTCAACGACGGCACGAAAAATCTTGCTGAAAATAATCTGCGGCAAATTTAAATTCGTCATGCGCTCTCAACAACTTTCAAGACCAAATTCACTGATAAGCACCGCGTCGCGATAAGAACGAATTTTTTTGAAGTCGTCGCCGCCGATAACTTCCCTGTCCGCGACAAACCAAAAAGGCGTTATGCCGACACTTGCCGCACCTTGAACATCACGGTCGAGCGCGTCGCCGAAATAAGCAGTCTCTTCGGGACGCAAATGCATTTTCCTGAGCGCAGTGTTGAACATAATCGGCGCAGGTTTTTCAAAGCCGGTCTCTTCGCTTGTGACCATGAAGTCAATGTAACGGTCGAGCTTGAGCTTTGCGAGCTTGCGATATTGGATGTGAGCCGTCATATCGGTGCACGTGGAAATTTTAACGCCCGCCGCTTTGAGTCCGCGCAGAAAGTCAATCGCTCCGTCGTAAGGTTGCATGTCGTCGAGAAAAAAATTCCAATACACGTCGTACATTTCGAGAAGATAATCGAACGGATTTTTGCCGAGCAATTCAAGCGCAGTCTGCATGAGCAAAACGCGGCTGTGTTGAGCAGCAGTATCTTTAAGGCGTCCGCGAACGATCGTGCGTGCCTGCGTGTAAGTTTCGCGAAAAGTTTTCTCGTCGACGCCCAAAACTTTTTCCACGAACGCGCAGAAATGTTTCATCGCCCGCCTGTCGCTTAGCTGATAATCGTAAAGTGTTCCGTCAATGTCGAAGATAACGCCCTTATACATTGCAATTTACTTCCCTGTTCAATAGAGCGGATATTTTTTGCACAGCGCGGCAACACGTTCGCGGGCTTGAACTTTTTTATCGGCGTCGGCGGGATTGTCGAGCACCAAAGCGATGATGTCGGCAACTTCTTTCATGTCGTCTTCTTTAAAGCCTCGTGTCGTCAACGCCGGGCTTCCGAGTCTCAAGCCACTCGTCACGAACGGTGAACGCGGCTCAAACGGAATTGTATTCTTGTTCGCGGTGATGTTCACTTCGTCAAGGAGATTTTGCGCCTCTTTGCCGGTGATGTTCTTGCTCGTCAAATCAACAAGCATCAAGTGATTGTCGGTGCCGCCGCTGACAATTCGGAAACCGTCCGCCGTCAACGTGTCCGCCAAAATTTTTGCGTTCTTGATAATCTGCGCGGCATAAGTTTTGAATTCCGGTTGAAGTGCTTCGTAAAACGCGACAGCCTTCGCCGCAATGACATGCATTAACGGGCCGCCTTGAGTGCCGGGAAAAATCGCCTTGTTGAATTTTTTGCCAAACTCGGCGTCGTTGCAAAGAATCAAGCCGCCGCGAGGCCCGCGCAGCGTTTTATGCGTCGTGGACGTGACAACATCGGCATAGGGCAACGGAGAAGGATGAAGTCCCGCCGCGATAAGTCCGGCAATGTGCGCCATATCAACCATGAAATATGCGCCGACTTTTTTGGAAATTGCAGCCATGCGTTCAAAGTCAATGATTCGCGAATAAGCCGAGGCTCCCGCAACGATAATTTTCGGTTTGCAGTCGAGAGCGATTTTTTCCAACGCGTCGTAGTCAATCGTTTCAGTTTCGCGACTGACGCCGTAAGGAACGATTTTAAAATATTTGCCGCTCAAATTGACGGGAGAGCCGTGGTTCATGCCCATAATCACATCGCCGGGATTAGCAAGTGCAAAATAAACCGCCGTGTTGGCTTGAGCACCCGAATGCGGTTGGACGTTGGCATAAGCGCAATCGAAAAGTTTTTTCGCGCGGTCAATGGCAAGTTGTTCGGCAACGTCGACGAATTCGCAGCCGCCGTAATATCTTTTGCCGGGATAACCTTCGGCGTATTTGTTCGTCAAAACGGAGCCTTGAGCCTCCATTACCGCTTTGCTGACGATATTTTCCGACGCGATAAGCTCCAACTTGTTGCGTTGACGATTGAGTTCGTTCTCCACTGCCGCAAAAAGTTCTGCGTCTTTTTTCAAGCCTTCCATCAAATTCATGCTATGACCTCCGAAATACAATTAGAAATGCCCAATGCGAAATACACTTTGATTAAAGCGTGACGAGTCCCGAAATACAATTAATAATGCGAAATGCGTAATGCGTAATGATTAAAACGTGGCATGCCGTGACCTCCAAAAAATTTTTGACGGCTCACGCGCGAATGTCATACGGAAAAATTTTTTCGCTCTTCGAATTTAATTCCCGCTACACACACGCCGAATAACAGCCAATAAACTCTCATTGCGCTGAAAGCGGCAAAAGTGTAATCAGTCAAACTGTAAAGCATTAAATCGAGCGTCGCGGTGAAAAGCATACGCCCGTAAATTTTTTCTGCACGCCGCCACGACCAAAAGAGAATGTAGCCGAAAAGTGCGCAGAACAGAATCAAACCGGGCAGTCCCGTTTCCGCCCAAAGTTGCAGATAAATGTTGTGCGCGTGCCCTTGAAAATGTTCCTTCGCCTCGTCGAGAATGTAAATTTCTCTGTACGCCGATTCGTAATTGCCAAAGCCGACGCCCGTCAAAGGTTTGTCCGCGATCATGTTCAGTGCGCTGTGCCACATTAAAAATCTTTCCGTGACGGATTGCTCGGAGCTGACTGTTGCGACGGTTTGCAGGCGTTGAAAAGTTTTCGGCGAGGCGGCTAAAAAAATTCCCGCCATTGTCACCAGAATTATAATCGCCGCGAGAAATTTTTTCCGACTTTTGAAACGATAAGCGAGAATGAACGGCAACACAATCGCCAAATCAAGCCAAGCTCCGCGCGTGTTGATCATTATGCAAGCCGCAAGTGACGCGAGGAAAATTATAATATCAAAAATTTTTCGCGGCAAGTCGATATTTTTTCGCAAAGCCATTATCAAAAGCGGCGGCAACAAAATCACGTAAAGCAACGTGCTCTGCATTATCGCGCCGTGCAAAAAAGTCAGCGGACGTTCGAGATCCTGCGCGGCTTGCAAAAAAATAAAAATGTTGTCAATCATCAGCGACAGTCCCAGCGCAGTCAAAATTCCCGCGAGAATTTTCTCGTGGCGAATCATCAATCCAATCAAAAGAAAAATAAGCATGTCGTGACTGAAAATTATCCACTCGATTGAATGGTGATTGAGCGGGACGTTCATGCCGCCCAAAATGTAAGAAAAAATCATCCACGCGAAAAACATCGTCATCAGCAATAAAATTTTTGAGTACGGAACAAGGTCGCGCAGAGAAAAATTTTTCGTCCAAAGTGCCGCAAAAAAAATCAGGAAGAGAACGCGAACGCAATTTCTGCTTAACGGCTCGGACAAGCACGCGCTCAATCCGAACAGCAAAAATATCGCGGGCGTGATTCTCAAAATTTTGTTCATGGCGTCCTCACTTAGATTTTTTTTCAATGCGCCGCCGCTTCAAATAGCTCCAATACCATTTGAGAGCCTCCAGCCATTTGCCTTCGCGACGACACACGCGACCCATCAAGCGGTGTTCTTGATAATTTCGCGGCAAGTAAACAAAATCGTGCCACGGAGAAATTTGCTGATACGTCTTGTAAATTTCTTTGGAAAGAGTTGCGCACCACGGATGCCACGGCTTTAATTGCCCGGTGAAATGTTCTATGACAACGTCCTCGCGAACGGGCTGTTCAACGCCTTCAATGTGCATGAAGTAGTTAAACTTGTCGGGAAGATATTTCACGGAGTAATCGTTTTGCGCGGCGATAATGTTCATGGCGTCTTGATCGGGAAAAGAATATTCGCCGCAGGACAGCACGTTTAAAATTTGCTCCGGGATTTTTTCACTGCGCCAAAGATTCAGATTCAAACACAAAAGTCCGCTGTTGAAATATCGATAATCCTCGCTCAAGCCCAACTTTTTTTTGTGACAAGGCAGACTGACAGAACCCGGATCAATGACTGCGGCAAGAAGAAATTTTTCAAGCGACAAATTCAACAGCTCGTCCAAAGGTTTAACGCAGAGCATGTCGGCGTCCATGTAAATCATTTTGTCAAGAGTTTCGCAGAGAAATTCCGCCGCCGCTATTCGATAGAAAATTGCGCGCGAATAACCTTTTTCAATGATGCGAATGTCTCTGTAAAGTTCAAGCGGCAGGAAATATAAAATTATCTGCGTCGAAGGAAATTGTCTGCAAAGTTCGGCAAGCCGTTGCTCGTCGTGCTCAAATATCTTGTCCAGGAAGACGCGGAAGGAAATTTTTTGCGCGGGATTGTTTTTTAGAATGGAAGTCATACAAATGCCCATCATCGGCACAAAAAATGAATCCACGCCGAAAACTATGTTGACTGCCCGATTGTCGAGAACTTCGCGCCCGAAAACTTTTTGTCGATTAATTTCCATCGCGCTCCTCCAAAATTTTTTCGGCGGCAGACCAAACTTCATCGACCGAAATATTTTTTATGCAAATGTTGTCGTGACAACGCGGCTTGCCTTCAATGTTGTAGCACGGCGAACAAGGCAGGCGGTGCGTTATGACGGTGCAATTTTTTTTCGGAACCCACTGTTCGGGAAGCGTCGGACCATAAAGCGCGATTGACGGCGTGTCGGTCGTGGAACAAATGTGCAACAAAGCCGTGCAACCGCTTATCTGCAAATCGGCACGAGAAATTAACTCCGCCACTTCCCGCAAATTCAACTTGCCGGCCAAATTCACGACATCGGGAAATTCTTCCGCTATGCGATTGTATTCGCTGCTGCCGCCCATAATCGCCACGACGTGTCCCAAATTTTTCACGCGGGAAATAATTTCGCGGTACTTAAACGGCTCCCAATCTTTGATTCTGTCCATTGAAAAGGGCACGAGTAAAATTAATTTCTGCGCGGGCGATTTTATTTCGCGTAAAATTTCTGTCACGCGAATTTTTTCTTGCTCCGTCGCCGCAAGTTTTGTCAGCGATAAATCGTCCGTGTGAATTCCCAGCGATTTGACCGCCGCCAAATATTTCAACGGCTCGAACATTTCCAGAGGCTCGTCGCGCAATTTGACGTTGATGAATTCTTTGCCGTAGCCCATTCTTATTGGAATTAGAGCGAGGAAAGAGTACAACGCGTTTCGATAATGATAGTCGAAAATAACTGAGACATCAGCACGCCAAATATTTTTTATAATCGCCAAAAAAGCGTCGCCCTTTTCGTAGCGCAAAAGCATGTCAATGTGCGGGTTGCCTTTCAAAAGTTCGTAGCCGACGTGACTTGTCACCACGACTTGACGGCAAGCAGGAAAACATTCTTTGAGGGCGCGATAAACCGGCGTAGCCAACAGCGTATCGCCGATGCTCGCCTGGTGCATGAAACAAATTTTTTTCATAGACACTTCAACACCTTGTTGCCAATCTCAAAGTTGCTCCGTCAAATTTTAGAGCGTGTTGGTAAATTACATTCGGCTTGTAAATTTCTTTTGATTTTTTAGGATCTACTTTTTCTTTGCTGAAAATCCCTGTGCGCCGGGTTTCAGCTCTATTCTACGCGATTTTACCAACACTCTCTAGTGAAACAAGTCGCCAAAATTTTTTCGGCGGGAATTGCTCCGTGACGCAAAATTTTCGGCTCCGACTCGGTCAAGTCAACGATTGTCGATGAAATCCCGTATTCACAACGACCGCCGTCCAAAATCACTTCAACACGTCCGCGCAGGTTGTCAAAAACTTCTTGAGCGGTTTTCGGCGGAACTTTTCCCGACAAATTTGCGCTCGGTGCGGCTATCGGAACGCCCGACAATTTTATCAGCGCGAGTGCAACGTCATTTGCAGGGAATCTTATTCCGACGCTTGACCGTCCGCCCGTGACAAAGTCCGGTACAATTTTAGTCTTAGGCAATATTATCGTCAAGGCACCGGGGCAAAACGTCGCGAATAATTTTTCTGCCGCCGATGAAATTTTTGCAATGCGTTCGATCATTTCAAGGTTCGCCACGTGTAAGCTCAACGGTTTATCGCTCGGTCTGCCCTTTGCAATGAAAATTTTTTCACACGCCGCCACGTTCAAGCCGTCCGCTCCGAGTCCGTAGACTGTTTCCGTCGGGAAGGCGACAATTTCTCCGCGTTTTATCAAATTCGCCGCACGAAGTAAATTTTCTTTCGTCGGCTGTAAAATTTCTGTCCGCAAATTGATTTCTCCTTGTTTTTTGATATAATCGCGCCGATTTGTTGGCAGTGGGTGTGACCTTGACCGCAATCGGTACCGTGATCGGCGTCTACATCTGTGATCGCCGGCTCAAGAGGTAGCAGACGTTTTTAAACATTTGCGTGCCCGCTAATCGGATTCATCACCCGGTTATGGCAAAACGAAACCCCGTCGGCTCATCACTCCGGCGGGGATTTTCGTTTTTGGTGATAGCCATACTGACGTACTATAATATACTCGCAACATAATGTTATATAAAAATTTTCTTTGTCAATCGGTTATAATGCCATAAAAGTTTCATTCATCGACCTCTATCAATTCATGTTCAACAAATTTATCGCTTTCAATTCGCCTTTTGAGTTCATATATTCTCGTCGCTCCAAAATGAATCGAGTTCCAATTTCCCGCCGTACTTAATGCTGTTCACCAATATTTTTGTGCAATCTGTCAAGCTCATTCCTGTTTGTTCCTTAAATTTTTTCAAATCCTCGCTGTCAATCGCCAAATTTATTGTTTCAGTCATTTCTATCACTTTAAAAATATTTTAGCAGAAAAATTTTCTCTTGGCAACGAAAAAACCCGCCGACAGTACGCCGAAGGATTTTTTTGATAATTGTTTGGCTTACTTTTAAAAATTCTTCGCTATCTCAAGGAACTTTGCTAACCTATTGAAGTCAGGGATATCGAAAAGTTCTGCACAAGCTTTAGAGCGTGTCGGCAAACATTGGATTTGAATCATGATGGCAACAAGAAAAATGAAATTCTCAAAGCAGGTGATTAATTTGTCGTAACGAGTGGCAATACGGCGAGGATTCTTTATGCGTAAGAAAACGCTCAACAATATTGCGAGCCTTGTCGACTTTCAAAAGATTATGGCTAACCGTTACCGAAACTGTGATTAGAGCGTGTTCACACTATGGAAAATAGAAAATAAAGCTGATAAAATGAAGTCATGAAAATCACACAAGAACAATATGAAAAGATAGAAAAATAT
>CAJOHG010000026.1 GCA_905234395.1 uncultured Selenomonadaceae bacterium | reverse complement strand
GCGTCTGTACTTGATTCCAATCGACTTTGCAACACGGCAAATTATTTTTTCGTGCGGCGGCGTATGAAAAATTTTTGCGGCAAAGAGTTTCGTCAATCGCAGAGATAATTTCCGTCATGTCTCCGTTGAAAGTTTTCTTCGGCTCCAACAAAATCCTCAAGCGTTCGTTTTCGGCGAAGAATGCAAAATCGACAATGCTCACGTTAAATTTCTCTTCGACCTCGGCAAGCGTCTCGTAAATGTCATTTTCGGAAATGCTCGCCGTCAAAAGTTTCAGCGTGTCGTTTTTGCGCCCGACGTATGAGAAAATCAATTTGCCGCCGCCGCATTCCACGACGCGAACAATATCTTCCGTGCGATAACGATAAAGTCCCGCCTGGTTCGTCAAAATAATTTCGTAGTCTTTGCCGACTTCAACATCACTCAAAAAAATCGGGCGCGTGTCGTCGACGGGCAGGAACTCATAAAAATTCAAATCGGGAATCAATTCGTAGTTGTCGCCGTCAATCGCTCTGCCCATCAACATTTCCGACGAGGCAAAAAATCCGTTCGAGTGCTTAACGTCGCCGATGTAGCGTTTCATTTGCGCGGTGTAAATTTTGAAACTGCCCGTTCCCGCCGCGATAATTTGATTGAGCTTTTTCCAAATGCGTTGAGCGACAGGCTTATCAAAACCTTCACGGAAAATTTCACGCAACTCATCGGCACGAACTTTATCGGGCAACAAAAAGCCGTTCAGTGAGCGCAAAAATTTTTCGGGAACGTCCAGCGCGAAAGTTATTCGTCCGAGTTCAATGTCGTTGCAAAGTGCCGACCAATTGTTTTCAAGGAACGCGAACGCCTCGACGATGCTCCACGTGAACGGCGAAAATATTTGCTCAACGTCACGTTCTTTCAGCGCGAACAACAGCCGCAAATACATCGTGTCCATTGCTTCTTGCGGGAACATCAAATTTTCCGGCGACGTGAATTTTGCGTTCAAGCTCGCCAATGTGTTTCGTTCATAGCGGAAAAATTCCGACAGCACCATTCCCGAAACCGAATTCAAAAACGATTTGTCGTTGTAACTTTTTTTCATCGGCAGACTTTCAAACAATGCGAAGGTCGTTTTGTCGCGGACGATTTTTGCAAAGGCGTCAAGGTACGGTTGGAAATGTCGTTGCGTCGTTTGAATTAATCGCGTCTTGCCCGTCGTTGAAGAAGTCAGCAAATAATACGGCACAGGCTCGGCAGTTGAAATGCAACTCTCTCCGACTTTTGTTTGAAGTTCGACAAACGGCGCGTAAGTTTCATAATCGCTCAACGGTACTCGCGCTTGATAACCTTCCGCCGTGTGCAACGACGCAAATTGATAATGCTGCCCGTAATCGGTATTTTGGTTGCGGCGAAGAATTTCGGTCAAGATTTTTTGTCCGTTCCAAATGCTCTGCACTTGAGAGCCGTCCGAAAAATTTTCGGGCTGCAAAATGACTTCGCGCGGCAATTCGTAATACGTGCGGACTGTTTCCGCCGAATCAATCTTCGTGACCGGAAGGAGCGGAATCATGTGAACGTAAGGCTCAAGAATTTCTTTAATCTTGAATCGTTCGGCGAGTGTCAAATTTTTCGTGTGCACCAAAACGCTTGAATACATCGTTAAAAGCGCGGCAAGCATCCAATCCATATAAATTCCGTTGCGAAAGCCCGCGTCGAAAACTTTTTTGAGACTTGCGGCGTAGGAAACAATCATCGCGCCGGATTTTTTCTTCATGCTCTGAACAATCGAACCGCTGTTGATAAAATAATTGTAACCGATAAATTGCGGCAGGTAACAAACTCTGTCAGCCTTGCCGTAAGCCGCGATAAGGAAATGCACGCCTTCGCCGTAGTTTAGCGTTTCGTCGAAAGTGATATCGTTGCTGCTCAAAAAATTTCTGTCGTAAAGTCGCGAAGTCGTTATCGCCCAAAGTCCGCTGAACATTTTTTTATCGTCCCAATGCTCGCGGTCAATTACAATTTCTTCTTGCGTCTGATCCCACAATACAAGCTCAGTCCACGGCATGAGGTCATCGCGTTCAAGTTCGTATTGGCGGCGGAACGTCACGATTTGCGAATTCGTCTTCTGCAAATGATAAAGTGACTTCTCCAAAGCTTGCGGCGTGTAACCGTCGTCGGCGTCCAAAAATCCCAAATAAGGCGCGGTTGCAAGTTTCATTCCCAAATTGCGCGGCGGCGAAGGATTTTTTATGTCGTTGTCCAGCCGCTTGACGATAACATTTTCAAAGCCGTCCAAAAGCTCGTGAACCGCCTCGTGATATTTTTGCGCCGTGTTGTGAAGGACGACAATCCATTGAATATTTTCAAAGCCGAGCGTCTGATTTTTAAGCGACTCAAAACATTTGCGGAACATTTTCATATCGACGTTGCAAAAAGGCGTCACGACGGAGATTTTGTAGCTCATGATTCAATTCCTTTCGACTATCGCCTTGTAATTTTTGGGATCGGTGTCGCCTTCGGTGTTTATGACAAAAATAATTGAGTCCGCGTCGAGTTCAAGAGCACGTCGCAAATTTTTATCGTCAAGCGCGGCGTTCGCCAATGCAAATCCTGCACAGCCCGATTCGCCCGAAATAATTTTCTGCGCGGCTAAAACTCTCATCGCGTCGGCGGCAACATCATCGCTGATCGTCGCGGTGTCGGCGGCAAATCGTCTTAAAATCTTCCACGCAATTTCGCAAGGCGTCGCACAATTCAAGCCGGCCATCATCGTTTGCCCGTTGCCCGTCGCCGAATGAATCAGCCCGTCACCGATTCGCATCGTCTCGTAAAAGCAAGCGACTTCCGTCGGCTCAACAATCGTCACACGCGGCGGATTGTCTTTGAAAACTTCGGCGAACACTGCGGCGATTGCTCCCGCCATTGAGCCAACTCCTGCCTGCAGAAAAATATGCGTCGGACGAACGTAATGCATCTGCCAAAGTGCCTCGTAAGCAAGCGTCGTGTAGCCGAGCATAATCTGCGCGGGAATGTCTTCGTAACCTGCCCAGGACGTGTCTTGAATCAAATGCCAATGATTTTTTTCGGCAAGTTGCGCCGTGAATTTAACGCAGTCGTCGTAATTCAAATCGGTTATTTCAACGGTCGCGGAGCCTGCGTCGCGAATCGCCTGTGCACGAATTTCAACGGTGCCTTTGGGCATGTAAACGTAAGACTTGCAACCGAACATTCCCGCCGCCCACGAAACGCCTTTGCCGTGATTGCCGTCGGTCGTCGTGATGAAAGTCAACTTGTCGAGTTCGGCGCGTCGATTAAAAATTTCGTCAAGCGGCGGATTGTTCAAACCGAGTTCGCGGCTGATGACGGTATAAATCGCCCAAACTCCGCCGAGAGCTTTGAACGCCTTCAAGCCGAAACGTTGAGACTCGTCTTTGATAAAAATCGAACGAACGCCTTTAAAATTTTTCAGTTCAACGAGCGGCGTCTCGCGATAAACTTTCAACGACGTGTGCAGGTTGCGGATATTTTCCGTCGCAATGAACGAATAAGCCGACGTGTCGACCTCAACGCCGCGATTTTTATTCGGCATGAGCTTAATCATAAGCAAGCCTCGCTTCCGTTGAAGATAACGGCGTGACGTTGTAAGCGTCAAGTGCGGTGTGCAGGTTGCGGACGTTTTCAGTTGCCATGAAAGAATAAGCCGCCGTGTCGACTTCACCGCCGCGATTTTTATTCGACATGAGCTTAATCATAAGCGAGCATCGCTTCCGTTGGCAAACAGTGCGCAAATTTTTTTTGAGGCGTCAAAATTTTTCAGTTCAATCAGCGGCGTCTCGCGATAAACTTTCAACGACGTGTGCAGATTGCGGACGTTTTCAGTTGCCATGAACGAATAAGCCGACGTGTCGACCTCAACGCCGCGATTTTTATTCGACATGAGCTTAATCATAAGCGAGCATCGTCTCCATGTTGTTGTGCAAAGTGTCAAGATAATTTTTCAAATCGTCGGCAACTTCGGGACTGCGCAGGGCAAATTCAATGTTCGCCTGCAAAAATCCCATCTTCGTGCCCACGTCGTAGCGGTGCCCTTTGAAAATGTAAGCGTACATCGCCTCGTTTTTGGCAAGACGTTTCAAACCGTCGGTGAGCTGAATTTCTCCGCCCGCACCCGGCTCCTGCGTCTCAAGGTAAGAAAAAATCGTCGGCGTCAAAATGTAGCGTCCCAAAATTGCAATGCGACTCGGCGCGACTTCAAGGGCGGGCTTCTCAACCAAATCTTTGACTTTGTAAATGCCGTCCTCGACGTGTTTGCAGTCGACAATGCCGTATTTGTGAACAACCTCGTCGGCAACTTCCTGCACGCCGAGAATCGAAGTCTTGTACTCGTTGAAAACCTCGACCATTTGCTGAAGGACGGGCTTTTTCGCGACGACGACATCATCACCGAGCAAAACTGCAAAAGGTTCATCGCCGATAAAGTGACTTGCCGTCAACACCGCGTGACCGAGACCGAGCGGTTGTTTTTGGCGAATGAAATGGATATTTGCAATGGCGGGAATTGCTTTGACCATCTGCAAAATTTCTTCCTTGCCCTTGCGTTCAAGTTCAAGTTCCAATTCAATCGAGCGATCGAAGTGATCTTCAATCGAACGTTTGTTGCGTCCCGTGACGACGATGATGTCTTCGACGCCTGCCGCAGCCGCCTCTTCGACAATGTATTGAATCGTCGGCTTGTCGACAATCGGCAACATCTCCTTTGGTTGAGACTTCGTGGCGGGCAAAAATCTGGTGCCGAGCCCTGCGGCGGGGATAACTGCCTTTCTGACTTTCATGAGAATATCGCTCCTTGCTGAAATTTTTTTTATCATAACAGATATTCTTGACGCGGGCAACTTTGCAGTTAGCAGTTAATCATCCCAGAATTTGAAATCGCGACACCGGCGTCGCAAGGAACCGAGTTTGCGATAAAGATTTTTTCCGGGACAAATCGTATCGTTCAAATCTCTGTGCCCGACGATAACGCCCTCTGCCATGGGATTGAGCTTGTACTTTTGACAGAGCCACGCCGTCAACAACTCAAGCGATTCAATCTGCGAGTGCTTGGGTTTGGCTAATTCAAAATTCCCTGCGACACAAATGCCGACGGAATTCATGTTGTGATGAAGTGCGTGCGCTCCGACCGCAGGAAGTTTCCGACCTTGCTCAATCGTGCCGTCCTTGCGAATCAGAAAATGATAGCCGCAACCCGCCCAACCGTTGACCTCCTGATGATATTTGTGAATCTCTTCGACCGTGGAATCTTTGTCGCCTTCGGGAAAGCCGGTGTGGTGAATCACAATGACTTCCGTCTTCGGACGCGTCTCATATTCCGTGAAGTGCAAGTGCGGACGTTTTATCGGCGGATCCCACAATTTCCAGCTGTCGTCAGCGGCGTGAACATGTTCGGGAAGAAAAAATCCTGCCGCCGTCAGTGCCGCGAATTTTAAAAAGTTTCGTCTGTCCATTTCAATTTCCTTTCAACGTTTGTCCAATCTTTTGGCGAGAGTGTTGCCGACGAATTGAACGAGCTGAACCAAGACAATCAGCACGACGACCGTTGCCAACATCACTTCGGGACGGAAACGTTGATAGCCGTAACGAATTGCCAAATCTCCGAGTCCGCCGCCGCCGATTGCTCCTGCCATTGCCGATTCTCCGACGAGCGCGATTATTACCGTCGTCAACTGCGACACGATGCCCGGCATTGCTTCCGGCAACAAAACTCTGCTGATGATTTGAAACGGTGTTGCGCCCATTGATTGAGCCGCTTCGACTAAACCGGCGGGAACTTCTTTAAGCGACGTTTCGACTTGCCGACCAATGAACGGTATCGACGCGATAACCAACGGAACGATTGCCGCAGTTGTGCCGATTGCAGAGCCGACTAAAAATCTCGTCAGCGGAATTATCGCGACCATCAAAATTATAAACGGAATTGAGCGCACCGCGTTGACGACGGAGCCGACCGTTTGATTGATGACGACGTTTTCTAAAATTTGACCTTTAGCCGTCGTGTGAAGTAAAACTCCGAGCGGCACGCCGATTGCCGACGCGATGACCATTGATACGACGACCATATAAATTGTTTCGCCGAGTGCTTTACTCAACAGCGGCAGAATTTCTGCGAACATAACCAATCACCTCCACGCGCACATCTTGCCCGCCGAGAAAATTCAACGCGCTGTTAATCGCCGAGTCGTCGCCGCTCAAACCGATGATGAATCGTCCGAAGGGCACGCCGTGAATTTCGTCCAGGTTGCCGAAAAGCATTGTGCATTCGACGCCTTTGCACGTGCGAATCATTTTGGCAAGAACAGGATCGTCTGCACGTTCGCCCAAAAAAATCAGTCGGAGCAAGAGCAAACTGCCGGGCGTCCTGTCTTGAGAAATTTCGTTGCCTCTGAAAGCGGCGGGCAATTCATTCGACAGCAACACGCTGATAAATTCTTTCGTGATGTCGTGGCGCGGATTAGTAAACACGTCGAGCACGGAGCCTCGTTCGGCGATGACACCTTCGCTGATGACGGCAACCTTATCGCAAAGCTGTTTGATAACCTGCATTTCGTGTGTAATGACGACGACGGTAAGCGACAGATTTTGATTGATGACTTTGATAAGGTCGAGAATAGATTTGGTTGTTTGCGGGTCGAGAGCGGAAGTTGCCTCGTCGCAGAGCAAAATTTTCGGATCGCTTGCCAATGCACGAGCAATGCCGACGCGTTGCTTTTGCCCGCCGCTAAGTTGTGACGGATATTGTTGAGCTTTATCGCTAAGCCCGACGAGTTCGAGCAGCGGACGAACTTTTTTGCCGATGTCGTTTGCGTTCATGCCGTAGAGTTTCAGCGGAAAGGCAATGTTGTCGTAAACGGTCGCCGAGCTTAGCAGATTGAAATGTTGAAAAATCATTCCGATAGACTTGCGAGCCTCGCGCAGTTGACTTTCCGTTAAAGTCGTCATGTCTTGCCCGTCAACGATAACTTTGCCGGCAGTCGGACGTTCAAGCATGTTGATACAGCGCACGAGAGTTGACTTGCCCGCGCCGCTCAAACCGATTATGCCGTAAATTTCGCCGCGAGCAATGTTCAAGTCGATTCCTTTCAACGCGTGGACTTTGCCCGACGGACTGTCGTAAGTTTTTTCTATGCCGATTAATTTTATCAAGAGCTCACTTCCTTAAAAATCTGTACAGTGCTCCGAATAAATTTGCGTCGTTGCGATATTTGCAGGCGACAATTTGCGGACGCGGCAGATAATCAAAAGATACGGCGTAAATTTCGTCTAGTTTATCTTGAATGGCGTCAATGAAACTTTGACGCACACTGATGCCGCCGCCGAGTGCAAAACGTTCGGGATCGAAGAGCATTTGCAAATTGAAAATTTTTGTCGCGACACCATGAGCATATTTATACAGCGCGTCGAGCATATCGTCATCGTTTTCGTCAATCAAATCAAAAATCATTTCGCCGGTGACTTCCTTTGAATCCATGCCCAAAATTTTCGCGCAACGTTCTTGAAATTCAACCGCGCTCAAAGCGTAGTGATAAGTATTTTTCTCGTCGGCAACTTCGCCGATGTTTTGGAAGGTCGGAGCAATTTCGCCCGCGCAGAAATGTGCACCGCGATAAATTTCTCTGTTGCAGATGAACGCGCCGCCGATTGACGTGCCGAAAACCATAACGAATGCATTTTTCACGTCGGTGAGCGCACCGGATTTGACTTCAGCAATCGCCGCGCAGTTGGCATCGTTTTCGACGGTGACGGGTACGCCGCAAATTGAATTTAGCTCTTCGGCAAGACAATGACCGTTGCTGAAATCCAACGCGCCGCTTGAAATGCAAATGCCCTTGTACGTGTCGATAAGTCCCGGCATTGAAATTGCGATACCTTCAACGTCGGAATTGTTGTTGAAAATTTCGGTGAGTCCCGCCAAAAATTTCTCATGATTTTCTCTCGGCGTGGGAACTTTATCTTTTGCGATGATTTTAAATGAACGCGTGCCCGTCATCACAGCATATTTGATGAACGTGCCGCCGACATCGATTGACAAAATTTTTCTCATCATGCAACCCTCCAAAAAAATTTTTCTCAACGATAAGTCAAGGTTAAAGGCTTTGTCAATGTTTTTATCGTAAAAATTTTTGGCGCGAAAAATTCTTCAAGGTGTTTTCATTGACGCGGCAAGCCAACTGGTTTAATATATGCGCGTAAAAATTTTTGCGGAGGTGAATGCCGTTTGAACGTGGAAGAAAATTTTCGGGCAGTGCTCGCGGGAATTGATGATGCTCGTCAAAAACGCAGTGTTGCCAGTGACGAAAAGATAACTTTAATCGTGGTGACAAAGAATCACGGCGTCGAACTCATGCGCGAGGCGATTGACGTTGGCGCAACCGACATCGGAGAAAATCGCGTGCAAGAGGCGTCTGAAAAATTCCCGACGCTCAATCGTCAAGTCACCCGCCACTTAATCGGACATCAACTTTTCGACGTGATTCAATCTGTCGACAGCGTTCATTTGGCAACGGCACTCGACAAAGCGGCGGCGTCAATCGGAAAAATTCAAGACGTGCTGATTCAAGTGAACATTGCCCGCGAAGAGCAAAAGTCGGGCGTGACGCTTGAAGATTTGAATTCGCTGATACAAACCGTTGACGCGGCAAAAAATCTTCGACTGCGCGGACTGATGATGATCGCTCCGAACTTTGAGGACGTTGAAAATTGTCGTCCGCTCTTCAGAAAAATGCGCAAGCTTTTCGACGAGCTGAAGACTTCGCGGCAAGCATTTGACTTTTTGTCAATGGGAATGTCACACGATTATCAAATTGCCGTGGAAGAAGGCGCAAACGTCGTCCGAATCGGCACTGCGATATTGGGAAGCAGAACTTAGGAATTTTTCCTGTGAAAGGAGTTTATGTTAATGGAGATTATAGACAGATTTAGCAAAACGCTCGGACTGTCGGAGCAAGGCGAGGCTCAAAGTGCGGAGGCTGTCAAACAGGAAGAGCCGCAATCTGAACCGCAAGAACCGCCGATACAACCACCGCCCGCAAATTTGGCAGGGCACAACGTTATCGACTTCAATACGGCGGCGAGGGATAATTTCATGGCGAACAATAACAACAACGTCAAACCATTGACGAAATCAAAAATAACGACGGTGAGACCGAAAAATTTCGACGACGACGCAAAAGTCATTGCCGACTGCCTGCGCGAGGACATTCCCGTCATAATCAACCTTGAGGACACCAGTGCCGAACATGCGCGCAGAATTATCGACTTCGCACTGGGCACGACTTATGCCATTGAAGGCGACGTTCAGCAGGTCAGCGAATATGTTTTTGTCTGCACGCCGAGAACTGTCACCGTTACTTTCAATCGCGAGGAGCATAAGCCGGAGCGTGATTTTTCATGGCTTACGCGCAAGATGTGAGGTTTGAGCTTTGAGCTTTAAGCTTTAAGCTTTGAGGTTTTAGGTTTTAGCTTTCAGGTGTTAGGAGTTGCAAAGTGCAAGACGCTAAGGAAAAAATTATTCGCTACTACAAAGGCACCGAAGGCGAGTCAATGGCAGTTAAACTCGTCGACTTCGCCGCGCAGGCTGTCAAAAGTCGCAAGTGCAAATTGACGGGCTTTTTGTCTCCGTTTGAACAGGAAATGGCGGGCGTCATTGCCAACAGTCTCGGCGAACTCAACGTTGATTTTTACGGCGGCTATCGCGGTGCCGAACGTCAACGCGCAGCTTTTTGTCATGCAGAGTTTCAGGGCACGCCGAATTTTGAAATTGCCGTCATCAAAGCACAGTGGAACGGAGAATTCGCCCGGCTCGGTCATCGCGACGTGCTCGGCTCAATCATGAGTTTGGGCGTTGACCGCGAATATATTGGCGACATCATTGCGACGAAAGATTTTGCGCGTTTGATTGTCGATAAGAAAATGTGCGACTATTTCACCGCGAACTTGACGCAAATCGGCTCAACCGCCGTAAAAACTTCCGTCGACGATTTAGAAAACATTTCGCCCAAAGAAGAACGCGTTAAAGAAATCAAATCGACTGTCGCCTCGCTTAGAGTTGATTCGATAGCGGCGGCGGGCTTCGGCATGTCACGCAGTAAGGCGGCTCAAGAAATTGCGGCGGAGAAAATTCAACTCAACTGGCAAATGGTCAAAAATGCGTCACAGTCAATCAAAGCGGGAGATATTTTGAGTATGCGCGGACGCGGACGTTTGGAAGTTGCAGAAATTCGCGGACAGACCAAAAAAGGTCGTGTCGGCGTTTTGTTGAAAAGATTCTTTTAGACGGGAGGTTGACGACTCGTGCCAATGACAGACGCAGAAATCAGCAAGTGCAAGAAAATAATTCACGGTCACGCGGCGGCGGCGGCAGCAGGAAATTTAGTTCCGGTACCGGGCGTAGGAATTGCGGCGGACACCGTGACAATGACGACTATGGCAATGGCATTGGCGGCAGTGTTCGGCGGCTCGATAACCGAATCAGTCGCGAAAAACATGGCAATCAACGCGATTATTGCGACAATCAAAAAGCAACCGGTCAGAATCATCGCGAAAGAAATTTCTAAAGTCGTGCCGGTCGTCGGACAACTTGTCGCACCGTCAATCAGCGTGGCAATGCTTGAATCGGCAGGTTGGCTTTTGGCAGAAGATTTGGCGTCGCGCAGAGATGAAAAAAAATTAACCGAAGAAATAAAATCGTTGCCCGATGCTCACAACTTCCGCTACGAGAAAAAATTTTGATCCCGAATAAATTTTGGAGGCGATGTATTTGCTTACGCCAATGGATATTCACGATCATCAGTTTAAGAAAAGTTTTCGCGGCTACAGCGAGAATGAAGTTGATGATTTTTTGGACAGGGTTGTTGACGATTTTGAAAAGCTTCTGCGCGACAATGAGCGGCTGAAAAGTCAAGTTTATGCCAACGACAAAGAACTTGAGCATTATCGCAAGCTGGAAAAAACTTTGAACGACACGTTGATGGTTGCGCAACGCACGGCTGATGAAGTCATCACCGCCGCAAGAAAAAATGCCGACGACATGAAAGAAGCCGCCGCCCGCGAATGTCAACGAATTCAGGAAGAGGCGCGTCTTGATGCGAAACGCAAGATTGACAGTGCATTAACGAAACGCGACGCGATTTTGTCGGAGTATGATAAATTCGTTCGCGAGAAGAAAGCTTTTCTCGTAAAGTTGCGCACGATCCTTGAATCAGAATTGACGATAACAACGCAAATGATTGACGACGTGCCGCAAGTCGACGAGCTGTTTAAAAATATTTTGACGGAAGAAGAAGTTCCCGCACCCGTCAAAGAAAATTCTGCGCCCGTCGAAAATCCCGCACCTGTCAAAGAAATTCCTGCGCCCGTCGAAAATCCCGCACCCGTCAAAGAAAATCCTGCGTCCGTCGAAAATCCCGCACCCGTCAAAGAAAATCCCGCACTCGTCAAAGAAATTCCTGCGTCCGTCGAAAATCCCGCACCCGTCAAAGAAATTCCGCCGCCTGTGAAAAAAGCTCAGTTACATGTGAAAAAAGCTCAGTTACATGCGAAAAAAGCTCCGGCACATGCGAAAAAAGCTCCGCCGCCTGCAAAAGAAGCTCCTGTTGAAGAAGACTACCTGCCAAATCTTGTCGACGTTTCAACTAAGCCCGTCGCCGTGAAAAAATCTTCCGTCAACGACGACACCAAAACTTATGATCCCGTCAAACTCGATAAGGAGTCCTCGAAGTGAAACCGCTCGCGAATTTTTTCAAAAAGATTTTGCTCGTCATCGAACTCGCATTTGCAGCAGCATTCATTCATTGGGAAAAGTTATTGTTTATCGGCGTCGTGGCAATCGACCAATTCACCAAAGCAATCGTCATGAAATCGATGGTGCCGGGTCAATCAATTCCGCTCGTGCAGGACGTATTCCATTTAACATACGTGCTCAATCCCGGCGCGGCGTTCGGCATTTTGTCGAATCAACGCGGCATCTTGCTGATAACGGGCGCGATTTTGATTTTGGCGACGGCTTATTTTTATCCGCTGCTGAAAAAATCGGACGGCTTCATTCGGCTGGGCACGACGGCAATTTTGAGCGGCGCGGTTGCAAATTTAATCGACAGAGTTCAGACGGGCTACGTCGTGGATTTTTTTGACTTAAGAATTTGGCCGGTCTTCAACGTCGCGGATATTGCAATCGTCGTGGGCATGGGCTTGATGATTTACGCGATACTTTTTCGGCTCGACGGAGCAACAAAAATAGACGAGGCTCGCCAATGAATTCTTTTAAATTTTTTTGATCTACTTTCTTTCTGCGGAGAAAGAAAGTAGCAAAGAAAGCCGCCGCTGCGCGCGGAGCGATACATAATCCTAAGCACAGTCAGCCGTTCACGTTGATTCAGCTCGTCAGCGCGTCTAACGTTTGGTCATCATTGCCGCAACGTTAAGACTACCCGAAATGTTGAGTGCCGCCGGCTTCGCGTCACGCTCAGCATGCCGGCGACCGCGCGTCCATGCGCGGTCTCGACTTATCGCAAAGTAAAGAATTATAAGTTCACGGTTCCTAAAAAGAGGTCGCCAATGATTTTCACTGTTGAAGAGAATTTTTCGGCGCGAAGGCTCGACGTTTACCTTAACGAAAAAATTTCCGATTGGTCGCGCTCTCATGTGCAAAAGTTAATTGCCGACGGACTTGTCACCGTTGACGGCGCAAAAGTCAAAGCAAGTCACAAACTCGCGGGCGGAGAAGTCATTCACGTTGAGGAAGTCGTTGCCGTTGATGTTGACTATCTGCCCGAAAATTTGCCGCTCGATATTCTCTACGAGGACGCGGATTTAATCGTCGTCAACAAGGCGCGCGGTATGACTGTTCATCCTGCCGAGACCGTCAAGCACGGGACTTTGGTCAACGCGCTGCTTTATCACTGCAAAGATTTATCGGGCATTAACGGCGTCAAACGTCCCGGCATCGTTCATCGGCTCGACAAGGACACTTCGGGCGTGATGGTCGTTGCGAAGACTGATTCGGCTCACGTCAACCTTGCCGCGCAGATTCATGACAAAATTGCTGTGCGAACTTATCGGGCGATTGTCTATGGCGTCGTCAAAGATAACGTCGGGATTATCACGGGCGCGATTGGTCGCGACAAAGTTGACCGAAAAAAAATGGCGATTGTCTCTGACGGTAAGAGTGCCGTTACTGAATTCAAAGTGCTTGAACGTTTCGACGGCTTCACTTACGTTGAATGCAAACTTCAAACGGGCAGGACGCATCAAATTCGCGTGCACATGACGGCGATTGGTCATCCGCTCCTTGGCGACACGAAATACACTTCGCGGAAAAATCCCTTCGACATTTGCGGGCAGGCACTTCACTCGCACACGTTGAGCTTGATTCACCCGACGACGCATGAATTGATGAACTTCACGGCACCATTGCCGAACGACATAAAAAAAATTTTACAACAACTTAAGGGTTAGTGGGAACTTTTTAATTGCGCATTACGCATTTCGCATTACGCATTAAAAGAAAGGGTTGAGGAGATGTTTATTCAAGGTTTGGCACCAATCCTGTGGCTCATCGTCGCGTTGAGCGTGTTGAAAATGCCGGCGTGGAAGGCGTGTCCCGTTGCACTGATTATTTCAATCATCATGGCGAGTCAATTCTTCGACATGGAAATTATGGACGTTGCGACGGGAACGCTTGAAGGTGCGGCAATGGCTGTGTGGCCAATTCTCGGCGTCATTGTCTCGGCGATTTTTGCGTACAACTTGACGGTGCACACGGGCGGCATGGAAAAAATTAAAGATATGCTCAGCTCCGTCAGCACCGATAAACGTATGCTGATACTGATAATCGCGTGGGGATTCGGCGGCTTTCTCGAATGTATGTCGGGCTTCGGAACGGCGGTTGCCATCGGTTCAAGCATGTTGGTTACGGTCGGCGTGCTCCCGGTCAGTGCCGTTATCGTCTGCTTGCTGTCCAATGCCGCAA
The DNA here is from genome assembly GCA_905234395.1 of uncultured Selenomonadaceae bacterium. Lineage (GTDB taxonomy): Bacteria > Bacillota > Negativicutes > Selenomonadales > Selenomonadaceae > Quinella. Next base: position 18,308 of record CAJOHG010000026.1, on the reverse strand, counting down.
TGAGTTCCTACGGTTCAGTCGGACTGCCATTGACGACTCTTGCAAAGCTCACGAACTTTGATCCGTTGCAAATCGCGACGTTTACGGCTGTTCAGTTGAGCGCGATGATGTTGCTTATGCCGTTTATCATGATTCTTGCTTTCGGCGGCTTCAAAGCTCTCAAGGCAATGATTCCCGCGTGCTTGGTCGGCGGAATTGGATTCTGCGTTCCGTCGTTGATTGCCGCTACGACTTTAGGCGCGTCGTTGGCAGGCGTGGCAGGTGCTGTCGGCTCAATGAGCGCGTTGGTCATTTACGCGAAAAAATTTCCCGTGAACGATCCCGAATACGAGATTGACGACTACAACGAAAATTTTTCGATAACTCCTGTTGAGGCTGTTCGCGCATGGTTAGTTTTCATTTTGATTTTCATTTTCCTGATTGGCAGTTCAATTCCCGCCGTTGCCGCAGTGTTGAGCACCATTAACAGCAAAATCATGATTTATTCCGGGCCGAACGCCGCGCCGACAACTTTTCAATGGATGGCGACGCCGACGATTATTTTTGTATCTGCAATACTCAGCGGCTTGATTAACAAGGCGTCAATCGGCGACATGGCTAACGTCCTTTCTCGCACGGTCAAAACGTTAATTCCGACGTTCATCACGATTATAACGATTATCGCCACGGCAAGAATCATGGGCTACAGCGGCATGACGATGGCTGTTGCGACGGCGACTGTTGCGGCGACGGGCACGGTCTATCCGTTTATCGCTCCGCTAATCGGCTCAATCGGCGCGTTTATCACAGGCTCTGCAACGTCAAGCTGCGTCCTTTTGAGCAAGTTGCAAGTCGATTCTGCTGTTGCAATCGGCGCAAGTGAAACTGTTCAAGCGTGGATAGCGGCGTCGAATGCAACCGGCTCATGTGTCGGCAAAATCATTTCTCCGCAATCGATAGCAATCGGCGCGGCGGCAGTCGGTGCATTTGGCGTTGAAGGTCAGCTGATGAAATTCGCCGTCAAAGTTTACTTGCCGTTTATCTTGATTGTCGGTTGCGTGGTTTATTTCGGGCAGTCTCTGCTTTGAGCTCGTGAATTTCTTTTTAATTTTTTTGATCTACTTTCTTTTGCTTGCCCAAAAGAAAGTAGCAAAGAAAAGGGCACCTCGCAGGGGCGTCAGTCGTTCATTGTTTTAACGTTACAGCTCACCGAAGCCGTAAGTGCCGGCAAACTTCGCGTCACGCTCAGTGGTGCCGGCGACCGCGCGTCCGTGCGCGGTCTTTTTTTTTCGTGCTGTTAATTTTCATGTGCAGAAGACTCTCAACACCGGCAATTTTCCGAAACGTCTCGCGATAAACAGCGGAATTAGTATGCTCGTCATTGTCACTGCCAAAATTATCGACGGCTCCTTGAAAAAATCTTCCGGCGCAAAATTTGTGGTGCGTGCAATTATTTCGTAAAGGACATTTGCAATTATCGGGTGCAAGACCAAAATCATCATGCTTTGACGCCCGCAAGAACTTATCAGCGAAAAAATTTTGCCGCGCGTCATCAGCGTGGAAATTTTCATCAAGAGCATCGTGCCCGATAAGCCGCCCATGTAAAATAGAATCGGATCGCCGTAGCGTCGAAAAGTCATGCTGACGTGCCCATTGAAACAAAATGCAAACGCGACCATCAACATCAGCACAACGCACGAGATCAAGCTGATTTTGTCGACGAAATTATTTTTGCGAATCAAAATGCCCGCAAGGATAAAAATTTGTGATACGAACGCAATATCAATTCCCATCGGCAACATGACGTTAAAACCGATGCTTGCGAAAAAAATTGCCGCCAAAAAAATTTTCCAATCGATTTTCTTCAACCGATTGTACAGCGCGACGAAAATTATTTCTGCAAAGAGCAATGCCGGTAAAAACCACAGTTGCCCTAAGATTAAGTCAGACTCGTTGTTGTTGCCGATAAAAATTGCCGCGAACGCATCAAGCGGATCGATTTTGCACCAATACCACAGATACTGTAAGTGTCCCGCCTTGTGACAGACGATGAACCAAATCGGATACCACAAAAGCTCGGCGAGATAATACGGCAGCAGCAATCGCTTGACGAGTTTCATTTCAAAAGATTTATACACCCCCCCCCACTTGTTTAAATTCAGCAGAAAACCTGCCGTCACGAAGAAAAATGGCATGTGGAAGACGTAAATGAACTTGCACAACGGATTCAGACCGTCTATTGCATGACCAAGCACCACAAGAATTATCGCGACGCCTTTTGCAAAATCAATCCAATCGATTCGCGCGGCTTGTTCAGTCATCAATCATCACACTTTCAATCAAAAAAATTTCTCGCGCAGTGTATCAAAATCGGATGTGCAAATCAAATTTTTGCTCAACGGTATCAGTTGACATAAAAATTTCGCCGCCTTACAATCAACGCAGATTTTTTTGAGGAGAAATTTTCATGCAAGGTCGCGACAACGGCGCAGTCAAAGATTTAACGGTCGGCGAGCCTGCGCGGTTAATTTTTTACTTCACGTTGCCACTTTTGGCGGGCAATGTTTTTCAGCAACTGTTCGGCTTCGTCGACACGCTCATTGTCGGCAGATTTCTCGGCGTCGAGGCATTGGCGGCAGTCGGTTGCACCGGGCCTTTGATGTTTCTGATGCTTGGTTTCGTCGCCGGAATGACAAGCGGCTTTTCAATCTGCACCGGGCAAAAATTCGGCGCGAAAGACTTTGACGGCGTGCGGAAGTCTGCGGCGATTTGTATCGTGTTGAGCTTTGCGGTGTCGATTGTGCTGACAATTATCGGCGTGATGTTTTGCAGAGATTTGTTAATCGCGATGGACACTCCGCACGAAATTCTCGACGGCGCGTTTGATTTTATTTCAATCGTCTATGGCGGCGTGGTGATGTTCGTTTTCCTGCAAATGCTGACGAATTTGATCCGTGCACTCGGCGACAGCAAAATGCCGACGGTCATTCAAGCGACGACGCTCGTGATAAACATTCTGCTTGAGCCGGTGGCGATTATCGGACTCGGACTCGGAATACCGGGCTCGGCGGGCGCGACCATTGTTGCGTTGACGCTCGGAAATCTTTTGTGCATTCTCTACATAAAAAAGCGCGTGACTTATCTGCACGTGCGACGCGAAGATTTTGCCTTCGACAGAGATTTTTGGATTGAGCACCTGCGAATCGGTCTGCCAATGGGCTTTCAATCGTCAATCATTGCAATCGGCGCAGTCGCCCTGCAAATCGCCTTGAACGGTCTCGGCAGTGTAGCGGTTGCGGCATTTGCGGCGGCTCACAGAGTCGACGGAATTGCGATTATGCCGATGATGTCGTTTGGCGTGGCGATGGCGGCTTACACTGCACAAAATTTCGGCGCGAAAAAATTCGGACGTATCGTTGACGGCGTGAAGAAATGCGTAATGATGTCGTGCTCGTTCAGCGTGTTGGTCGCGACATTCAACATTTATCTCGGCGCGGAAATAATTGAACTGTTCGTCGGCGCGGACGCAGTGCAGGTCATTGAATACGGTCAACTGTTCCTAATCGTAACGGGCTTGTCGTATTGGTCGCTGGCGTTGCTGTTTATCTTCCGCTTCACGTTGCAAGGGCTCGGACAAAGTTTGGTGCCGACAATCGCGGGCGTCGTCGAATTGGCGATGAGAATTGCCGCCGCGATTTTCCTGGTCGATTATCTGAATTTTTTCGGAGCATGTTTGGCGGCACCAATGGCTTGGATCGGCGCGTTGATACCGTTGGCGATTTCGTTCTTCATGACGGCGCGAAAACTAAGTTGATTATTTATAAAATCGTTTATCGTCTGTACTTAATCAAATCGGCTTGAAACCAATTCTCGGAAATTTGGCGGGCAGTTCCGTCTTTAATCATTGAGTCGAAAACCGTTTGAACTCTGTCACGCAATTTTGTATCGTCTTTGCGGAAGCCGATGCCGAATTCGCTGACCGGGCCAACCGTCACTTCAACGATTGTGAATCGATTTGGATGCCGCATAATTTCATAACGCCCGGCAAGTTCATCGATAATCAGCGCGTCGAACGTCCCGTTATTCAAAGCCTCGAAACCGTCTTTAAGGTTGGTGTATGTCCGAAATTCCTTGAAACTTTTTTTGAGCGGCTCATTGTCGTTTACATAAGTCTCCGAATTCGAGCCGGCTTGCGTGCCGACGACTTTGCCTTCAAGATTTCCTAACGACGTGATGTTTTTCTTGTCTTCCCGTCTGATTAAAAGAATCTGGCGATTGTCCATGTACGGCTTGCTGAAAATCATATAGTCTTTGTATTCGTCCATGATGTCGCAACCGCTCCAAATCATGTCAACGTTGCCCGAAGTTATTTCAGCCTCTTTGTTGTGCCAATCGATTGATTTAAATTCCACGTCGACTTTCATACGCTTTGCAGTCTCGCGGGCAAGATCAATGTCGAAGCCGACAAGGTTGTTATGGTCGTCGTAGAAAGTCATCGGCGCAAATTCATCGTCGACACCGATAACAAGCTTTTCGTGCGGCGCAGTTTCATCGGCGCAACCTGTCATGAACAGAATCATCAGCAGGATCGGAAAAAAAATTTTTTTCATGACGCTCTCTCCTGACTTTGAATCGTCAACGCTTGTACTTAATCAAATCGGCTTGAAACCAATTCTCGGAAATTTGGCGGGCAGTTCCGTCTTTAATCATTGCGTCGAAAACCGTTTGAACTCTGTCGCGCAACTCGGTATCGTCTTTGCGAAAACCAATTCCGATTTCACAGACAGCTCCGATTGTCATTTCGACTATGTCAAATTTCGTCGGGACTTTGCTCAACTCGTAACGCGCGGCAAGTTCGTCGCAGATGAGCACATCAACCGCACCGCTGTTCAAATCCGCAAACGCCTCTTTGAAGTTCAGATACGTCTTGAATTCGCGGAAAGTTTTGCGCAAGTCTTTTGTGTCGTTGATGTAATTTTCGGAACTGGAGCCTGCTTGCGTGCCGACGATTTTGCCTTCAAGGTCGCTCAAAGTGCGCACGTTCTGTTTATTGCCTGCTTTGACCAAAATAATTTGGCGGTTGTCCATGTACGGCTTGCTGAAAATCATGTACTCTTTGCGCTCTTCGGTGATGTCCGTGCCGTTCCAAAGCATGTCGACGTTGCCGGAAGTAATTTCTTCCTTCTTCTTGCTCCAATCAATCGGTTTGAAAACAAATTCAACGCCCATACGCTTTGCGGCTTCTTTGGCAAGGTCAATGTCAAAACCGACAAGCTCGCCTTTCTCATTGTGAAAAGCTATCGGTGCGTATTCGTCATCAAGTCCGATAACGAATTTTTCTCCGTGCGTATTGGCAGGAGAATCGCCGCAACCTGCAATCAACATTGCCAACAGACAAATCGCCGCGATAAAAATTTTTTTCATGACGCTGCCTCCTTACCGGTTATCGTTTGTAATTTATTAAGTCGGCTTGAAACCATTTCTCGGAAATTTCTCTGGCGGTACCGTCTTTAACAATTTCATCAAAAGCTTTTTGAACTCTGTCGCGCAGGGCAACATTGTCTTTGCGAAAACCGACGCCAATTTCCCATACCGGACCGACAGTCACTTCAATCACCTTAAATTTGCCGGGCGTTTTGCCGATTTCATAGCGCGCAGTCAATTCGCCGCAGATAAGCACGTCAATCTCTCCGCTGTCCAAAGCTGTGAACGCCTCTTTGAAATTCGGATATGTCTTGAATTCACGTAAACTGTTGAGTAATTCTTCATTCCCGTTGATGTAATTTTCGGGCGACGCACCGGCTTGCGTGCCGACGATTTTGCCTTCCATGTCGCCTTCAGTTATTATGCCCTGGTCGTTGCCTGCCTTGACCAAAATAATTTGTCGGTCTTTCATGTACGGTTTGCTGAAGATCATGTACTCTTTGCGCTCGTCGGTGATGTCAAGTCCGTTCCAAATGATGTCGATGTTGCCGGAAGTAATTTCTTCTTTCTTTTTGCTCCAATCAATCGGCTTGAACTCGACTTCGACGTCCATACGATTTGCAGTCTCGCGAGCAAGATCAATGTCAAAACCGACAAGTTCTCCTTTTTCGTCGTGAAAAGCCATTGGCGCGTAGTTGTCATCAATGCCGATAATAAGCTTTGTATCGCCAACTTTGTCCGAGTCTTTGTTACCTGCGCAACCCGTTATAAGAAAAATTACCAACATAAATGGCAGAAAAATTTTTTTCATGTTCAAATCCTCCTTTGTCGTAAAAACTCTGCCATGAATTACGCAGAATTTTATTCCTTTGAAATGCACTTGTCAAAAGATTTTATCGACGCCAAAAACTTCGTATGCTATAATGCGTTCAAAAGGAGGTTGCACGCGATGAACAACAAAATTTTTTGTTTGCGCTTGACATATCTGTTCATTCTCGTTACGTTGACATTTTGTTATATTTTCTGCGACGTGATTCGGAGTTGGTACAGCTGGTTCTCCGGCTTGGCTTACGGTTTGGCAATTTCCGGCTTGATGTCGACTTTCGACAAGCGACGCAGATAAGGACGTGATGTATCATGAAAAAATTTCTTAAACGGTTAACGAAAGAACAGTTAATGATTTTGTTTTTTATTCCCTTCGGCGTCTGCAGTTTCTATTTCAACGGTGTGCCCGGCTTCATCGGCGCGATTATCGGTTGGTATTTGGGCGGCGTCATCTATAAAAATCAAAAAGCGATTCTCAACTACAACTACAAAAAATTTTTCCGCAAATACGCCGTGGCGATAATCAATCTGCTGATTTTGATTCCGATTGACGTGGCGGCATATCACATTGGCGGTCGGAGTATCTGCGCGGCGGTGACGGTCGGTTGGATTTCGGGCATGATTATTTGGCGTTGGCGTAAAGGTCGTTGGTGATTAAATTGGTGCGGTATCTTTAATTGGAGGCGAAAATCCCGAAATGTTTTTGGAAGAGAGACATGCAAAAATCTTGGAGATGCTCGAAAAGGACGGCAAAGTTTTGGTCAAGGAACTTGCGGAAATTTTCAGCGTGACGGAAGATTCCATTCGCAAAGATCTAAGCTCGCTTGAACTTGACGGGAAATTGAAACGCACTTACGGCGGTGCTGTCGGAATCAAAGAAAAGTTGCAGATGACCGAAGCTCACAAGCGCAGAATTTCTGACGTGGAGGCAAAACGCAAAATCGCTGCCGCTGCCGTCAAACTTATCAACGCGCACGATTTGATTTTCCTTGACATTTCCACGATAAGCATTGCCATCGCGCAAATTCTTGAAAAGACGGAGAACAATTACAAAATCCTGACGAATATGGTTGATGTACTTGTCATGTTGGCGCGCAACCCGAAAATAAATTTGATCTTTGCGGGCGGACAAATCAATAAGAGCCGCGACGGTTTTTCTGACGCGCTGAACATAGATTTCATATCGAATTTTCGTCCGGGAATTTCGTTTATCGGCGCGTTTGGTGTTGACATCAAAAAAAATTCGCTGACCTCGCGTGATACCGCCGGCGGCATTCACAAGGCGCGAATGATTGAATTAAGCAAGAGCTCGTATATTATTGCCGAGTCTCGAAAAATCGGCACGGAAAGTCTTTACCGCTTCGCCACGCTCGATAAAGTTGACGGAATTATCACCGAGACGGAACTTTCCGACGATCTCAAGTCTGCCGCAGAAAAATTGGGCATCAAAATCATTTCCGCTTAAAGTTCGGCGACAAGTTCATTATCTGCTTAGCAACCAAATATAGCCGCGTACAAAGTCTCTGTCTGCCGAAGTCATTCCCAATTCGGCAACAGAGATTTTTCGTTCGCAAAGCAACTTCAAATCGTATTGATATTTGTCCGCTTGATTTTTCATGTACTCCGCTGAATTTCCGTCAGCGTCGCAACACACCAAAACGATATTTCCATCCTCAGCCAATAATGTTCGTCCCGCCAGGAGGATATAATCTGTCAAATCCAAGCCGCGCTCATCGTGCCAACCGTTGGTAAGAAACTGATACTTCGAGTAATTCATTGAGATAAAATCTTCTTTGGCAAAGGCAGGATTTTCGGTTGACGAAAAATTTATCGGCGGGTTAGACAAAATCAGTTGAAAGGAATTTTCTTCCAATTTCGCATATAAATCGGCGAAATTTCTTTCGGCAACGGAAATTCTTTTTGTCAAATCGTATCTCTTGACATTCGCTCTGCAACACGCCGCCGCTTGAGGATTTAAATCGACCGCCAAAACTTTTGCCGAAAACTGCTCCGCCAAATATATGCTCAAAGCTCCCGCACCGCAACCGACATCAAGGACATTGGCGCATTTCAAATTGTATTCGGCAAAGTTCTCCGCCAGAAATTCCGCTAAGCCAAATTTGTTGCAGACGAATTCGGTCGTCTGCAAATCGTAATCTTTTGCGGGCGTTTTGAATATCGACATGGCTTTCTCCTATTTTATGGGACGAACATTGGAGTTTAAAAATTCCGCCTTGTGTTCCGTCCAAATGCCGGCGCAAATTTCGTTCAGCAGGCATTCTTTGCAAAAAGCGGCTTTCCATCTCATGCCGTGTTCGCGCTGATTGAAGTCGGCAAGATAATTGCCCTCGCGATTGTAAATGTCAAGCACTTCCGGCCAATAACTTTCTCCGACGCATTCTTCCAAACCGTACATGAAACAATAAGGAATGCCCTCCGTTTTTAGAACGTCGCGGCTTATGTTGAGCTTGCGAATCGCTAAGGCACTTTCTTTCAAACCGACAGACAAACTTTTCAAATCCGGTGCGTGCATCACGGCAAATTGAATTATTTCGGGATTGAAAGACTTTACAAAATCCGCAATGCTCTGCAGTTCGTTTAGGTTCCGTCGCGTGATTACGGTGTTTGTGTAGATAGTGCAAGCCGTTTCCACAAAAATTTTTTTCATTGCAAGAATCAGCTTGTCGAAGGCTCCGCTTGTGCAAGACAATTCGTCATGAGTTTTGGAATTCGCGCCGTGAATCGAAAAGGAAATTGCAACGTCGCGTCGCTTTGAAAAATCGGCAAGAAAATTTATGATTGATTCGCCGACCGCAATCCCGCTGCCGTTCGTCTGAATGATATATTTCTCGTAGCCGATACGATCCGCCGCCGTCAAGCATTTTAAAAATTTTTCTTCATGAATCGTGGGTTCGCCGCCCGAAAGGACAAGTTCACGTGCACCGTTGCGATAACCTTTTTCTATCGTAACAAGTAAATTATCCAAGCTCAAAATCTCGCTCTTCATGTAGCGTGAAAAGCAAAACGCGCAATTATTCGGGCAATCATAAGTCAGTTTCAGATTGAGACAATGCACCGTCCACGCCCGCCTTTACGTATTTTATCAGCTTGTGTTTTCCCGCGCAGTATTCTTTGAACAAACGCTCCGAAATTTGTTTCATTTCGTAACGCTTAGGGATACAGCCGCCGTGACAAAAATTAAAAATATCGCACTTCCCGCAACCGCTTCTGATGTCGTCGTACAAAGATTGATATTCACAACGCGAAGTCGGCTTTAAAAACGCAGCCGCAAGCTCCTCGTCGGACAAGCTCTTGATATTGCCCAAATAAGCGAAATTTTTCATTGTGTCGGGATTGAACGTGTCGCACAGCCAAAGCCCGCCGTCAGGATATATCGTGGTAAAACAGTCGCATTTCTCGTCGCGATATTCGCACCAATTCACGGGAACATCAACCAGATTTGAAATTATCGTCGCAATCGGTTCGATAACAAATTCTCTGTCCGTGACGGAAACTCTGTCATGCATCCACAAATCGAACAGCGCACACATAAAATTTGCATATTCAAGCGGCGTTATTCCGAGCATTTCCGAATTGCCCGCTTCGTCGAAATTGTAGCAGGGAATGAATTTTGAACAGCGCGGCTTATGGCTCCTTATCGCCTCGTAAACTTCTTGCGGACGATTGACATTGTGCCTGCCGACGACGCTTATCGTCGTGTAATTCAATTCGCAACCGTTTACAATGTCCATTGCCTCAATCACCGCCGCGAAAGACGATTTGCCTTGTTTGGTCAAGCGTGCGGCGTCATTTATCTCCTGTGTGCCGTCGAGACTTATACTTACAACGCGTTCGCTCATCAAGTCGAGATTTTCTTCAATGAGGCGAATCCAATCTTCGTTGAGCAAAGTCGCGTTCGTTTGAATTGCAAATTGATACTTGACATCAAAATTTTCGTTGGCTTCGCGCAGAGTGGCAATAAATTTTTTGAAGTAATCAATTCCCGTCGTCAAAGGTTCGCCGCCGTGAAACATCCAAAGAATCTCCGACTGCGGAAAAACTTTTGCAAAACGAATTATCCAATCGTGCAACTCGTCGGCAGAAAATCCGGCTTTGGAATATTTTCCCTCGTTGTGGCGGCTCTCATAACAATACTTGCAATTCAAATTACAAGCCATAGTCGGCTTAATCACTACCGTTTTAAAAAGTTTGTCCATGAAAAATCCTCCGCAAAAAAAATTCCGACTCCGAGCGGAATCGGACAGTGAATCGTTCAAAAATTTTCAATAAGTATTGCAATGATCCGCATGATCGCCCCAGCAAGCTAACGAAGTGCGGGCTTTCACGTCGCGAACTTTGTCAATGAACATTTTCAGCCCTTGCAATTCTTTTGCGGAATATTTTTCGGGTTGCAAATCCTCGACGTTCGCCGTTGTCTTTTCGTTGAAATTGTTACTTGTCTCCATAATGCTTGCTCCCTTCCAAAAATCACAATCAACATTACGGGAGCCATTATATATATATATATATGCTGTCAAGATTTGTTATGGAAAATTTTTTACTCGGCTAAAATTTTATCGATCTCCTTGAAAAGTTCGGCGACAAGTTCAGATTCGGGCACCTTGCGGACAATGACGCCTTTGCGGAAGATAATTCCTTCGCCGTCCGCGCCGGCAATTCCAACGTCGGCAGTGCGAGCCTCGCCCGGTCCGTTGACGACGCAACCCATAACCGCAACCGTCAAACTTTTTTCGATGCCGGAAATTTTTTCTTCGACCTGCGCGGCAATTTTGGGCAAATCAATTCTCGTGCGCCCGCAAGTAGGACAAGCAATCAACGTGACACCGCCGTCACGCAATCCCAACGACTTGAGAATTTCTTTGGCAACTTCGACTTCAACAACGGGATCGCCCGTCAACGAAACGCGAATCGTGTCGCCGATACCTTCAGCCAAAAGTGCGCCGATACCGACCGCAGATTTTATGACGCCCGTGTTAATCGTGCCCGCCTCCGTTATGCCGACGTGCAGCGGGTAATTTTTTTTCGCGCTCATCAATCGGTAAGCCGCCAATGTCAACGGAACGTCATGAGCTTTAAGCGAAATTTTTATGTCGAAAAATTCTTCCGCCTCCAAAATCGCCACGTGCTCCAATGCCGATTCAACCAACGCTTCCGCAGTTGCGCCGCCGTATTTTGCCAACAACTTGCGACTTAACGAGCCTGCATTCACGCCGATTCTTATCGGAATTTTCGCCGCCCGCGCAGATTTGACGACTTCGCGAACATGAGCCGCACCGCCGATATTTCCGGGATTCAATCGCAATGCCGCCACGCCTTGAGCAATCGATTCAAGCGCGAGTTTGTAATCAAAGTGAATATCCGCGACAATCGGCACGTCGACTGCAGAAATAATCGCGCCCAAATTTTTCGCGGCAACCATATCGGGCACGGCAACTCTGACAATATCGCAGCCCGCCTCCGACAATCGCTGAATCTGTTCGACCGTCGCGGTTATGTCATGAGTTTTTGTATTAGTCATTGATTGAATGCTTATCGGTGCGCCGCCGCCGATTTTTATTTTGCCGACGCTGATTTGTCGTGTTTGCTTACGTTCAAACATTTTTCTCACCTGTCAAAAATTTTTTCACTTCGGAGCGACGAGACACCTGATCGCGTTGAGTATCGCCAAAATCATCACGCCGACATCTGCGAAAATTGCCATCCACATGTTCGCAAGTCCGATTGCGCCGAGTAGCAGACACAGCACTTTCACGCCGATTGCAAAGAAAATATTTTGCTTGACGATTGAAAGACACTTCCGCGAAATTTTTCACTTCGGAGCGACGAGACATCTAATCGCGTTGAGCACCGCCAAAATCATCACGCCGACATCAGCGAAAATTGCCATCCACATGTTCGCAAGTCCGATTGCGCCGAGCAGCAGACACAGCACTTTCACGCCGATTGCGAAGAAAATATTTTGCTTGACGATTGAAAGACACTTTCGAGAAATTTTTATCGCACGCGAAATTTTCAACGGGTCGTCGTCCATAAGTACAACATCAGCCGCCTCAATCGCCGCGTCCGAGCCCAAAGCTCCCATTGCAATGCCGACATCTGCGCGGGACAAAACAGGTGCGTCGTTAATGCCGTCGCCGACAAATGCAACCTTACCCGTCACCTGCGCGGACAAAATCTTTTCAAATTCCGTGACCTTATCGGCGGGCAAAAGTTCACTGCGATAATTTTTTATGCCGAGTTCAGTCGCGACCTTCGCGGCAATTTTCTCGCTGTCACCCGTCAACATGAAAATTTTTTCGACGCCGGCAATTTGCATTTCGTCAACGGACTGCTTGGCGTGCGGCTTAATCGCGTCGGAAATGACGACGTGCCCCGCGTATTCGCCGTCAACCGCAATGTGAATCACCGTGCCGATTTTTCGACAGGCAATCCATTTCGCGCCGACCTCGTCCATAAATTTTTCGTTGCCGACAGTGACGATTTGACCGTTGACAGTCGCACGAATGCCGCGCCCGGAAATTTCCTCAACGTTTTCAATCGTGCAATCGTCGCGTTCATTCGGATAAGCTTTGCGCAAGGAATTGGCTATCGGGTGCGTGGAATATCTTTCGACGTGCGCGGCAAGGTGCAAAAGTTCCGTCTCGCTGAAGTTTAGATTTTTGCTGTGAATCGCAACGACTTCAAAGACTCCGCGCGTCAAAGTGCCGGTCTTGTCCATGACAACCGTCGTGACTTTCGAGAGCGTCTCCAAAAAATTTGAGCCCTTGATTAAAATTCCTTCGCGACTTGCTCCGCCGATGCCCGCGAAGAAACTCAACGGAATGCTAATCACGAGCGCACACGGACAGCTTATAACGAGAAAAATCAGCGCGCGATAAATCCACGTCGACCAGTCACCAAAAATTATCGGCGGAACTATTGCCAACATTGCCGCGCAGCTGACGACGATTGGCGTATAAATTCGGGCGAACTTCGCGATAAAATCTTCGGACTTCGATTTGCGCGAACTTGCATCTTCGACGAGCTCAAGGATTTTCGACGCGGTGGACTCACCGAATTCTTTTGTCGTGCGAATTTTCAAGACGCCGTTTAAATTTATGCAACCGCTCACGACTTCAGAATCGATTGAAACATCGCGCGGCAAACTCTCGCCGGTCAAAGCGATTGTGTTCAATGTGGACGTTCCCGCGACAATCACGCCGTCAATCGGAATTTTTTCGCCGGGCTGAACGACAATTATCGTGCCGACTTCGACTTCATCGGGATCAACCTGCTCAAGTCCGTTAGCGGTCTCAATGTTGGCATAATCGGGACGAATGTCCATGAGCTCCGAAATATTTTTGCGACTGCGTCCGACCGCGACACTTTCAAACAGCTCGCCGACTTGATAGAATAGCATGACGGCAACAGCCTCGTTGCAGTCTCCGCCCTCGTAAATTGCCAGCGCGAATGCTCCGAGCGACGCGATTGTCATCAATAAATTTTCGTCAAGCCCGCGCAGATTTTTCAATCCGTGAATCGCCTTTAACAAAATGTCGTAACTGATTATCAGATACGGCACCGCGTAGAGCAAAAGTTTTTCGACGCCGTGAATTTCGACGAAGTTCAGCGCGATTAGCAACGCCGCCGCGATTATGATTCGTGCAAGATTTTTTTTCTGCTTGACGTTCATAAAAAGATTTCACAATCCTTCTCGACGCGCTTGCAATTTTCGCGGACACGTTCCATGACTTCTTTCACGTCGACGCCGTCAACAAACTCGACTTTTATTTTAAGCGTCATAAAATTCACGACAGCATCTTTAACGCCGGAAGTCTTCTTCGCTTCAAGCTCCATAAGGTTCGCGCAATTTGCACAGTCCACGTCGATTTTATAAGTTTTTTTCACGTCAATCACTCCCATGAAAATTTTTATCAACTATATAACACGGAGGATTTACAATGTCAAACGCTCAATTAAAACTCGTGCGCAAGTTGGCACAAAAAAAATTCCGCAACGAGACGAAACTTTTTGTCGCGGAAGGTTTGCGGCTCTGCGAGGAAGTCCCGCCCGATCAAGTCGAGTTCGGATTTTTCACGCGGGAATTTGTCGCTGATGAACGGTCAAAAGCTCTGATTGAACGGCTGAAAATTTTGCAGGAAGTTCCGCCGTCGACAATGGAAAAAATTTCCGACACGCAGACTCCGCAAGGAATTTTGCTCGTCGTGCGACAAAAGTTGTCGACGCTTGAGGAAGTTGCGCAAAAAAAAATAATCGTCGTACTTGACGGCGTGCAAGATCCCGGCAACGTCGGAACGATTTTACGGACGGCAGAGGCGTTTAGTTGCGGCGTGATGATGTTGGACGGCTCGGCGGAAATTTTTAATCCAAAGGTCGTTCGCTCGTCAATGGGCGCGATTTTTTATTTGCCGCTTGCCGTGACGACTTGCGACGAATTTTTATCGGCAATGACTTCGCGAGAAATTTTGGCGGCGGCATTGGACAGTTCAGCGGAAATTTATTCGCGCCACGACTTCAGCAAAAATCAAGTCGCGATAGTTTTCGGTTCAGAAGCAGCCGGAGTTTCAAAAAAAATTCTCGACGTTGCCCAAAAAATTTTCATACCAATGAGCGGGCACGCCGAGAGTTTGAACGTCGCAACTTCTGCCGCGATAATTTTGTCGGAAGCGATTAGACAAGTCACGGTTTCAATGCCGTAATAATCAAGCCGCCAATCGCCGCCGCTATTGCTCCGAATCCTACGACTGACATGATTGTCATCGTATGAATCTGGTCGCTGATTTTATCAAACTTCGCATCGAAGCGAGCGTTCATTTCCTTCATTTCGGCATCGTGCTTGGCTTGAGCGGCGTCCTGCCTGTCCTGCAAGCGTCGAATGTCTTCGCGCTGTTGTTGAGCTTCCAAAATCATCAGGTCAACCTTCGCCATAACATTATCGATTCGTGCGCTCTGTGCGTCAATTTGTCGCTGAAGGTTCACATTAATTTGATCTTGATCCGTCATTTCAATCTCCTCCTTGCGATTAAACCGTCAACATTTTGAACAGCATGTACAGCCCGAAAATCAAATTGGCGACCGCCGCCGCGATTATCGCACGAATTCCCCAACGCATTAACTTCACGGCAAACACCTCCGAATTGACAGATTAAACCGGCTCAATGACGCCGACTTTGACAAGGTAAGTATAAATTCCGCTGTCTTCGTTCGAGTCGGTGACGGCACTTGCGAGCTTTTTGACGGCGTCGGGAGCATTCGCCATTGCAACGCTTTGCGGAATGAGTTCAAGCATTTCAACATCGTTGTAGTTGTCGCCGAAAGCAATCGCCTCGTCAAGCGTGAAACCGTAATGTTTTAGCATAACTTCAATGCCCGTCGCCTTTGAAATGCTTTTGTCCATGATCTCCAACAGATACGGTGCACTGCGCACGACGTTCAGCGCGGGAAATTTTTTGCCGAGTTCAACTTCCATGTCGCGACAAGTCGACGGCTCGCAGATAATCATGATTTTGTTCGGGAAAATATTTTCGCTCAACAGTTCGTCGAAATTTGCAACTTCAGCAGTCGCGCCGGTGATGTCCATTTCGTGTTGAACGCGCTCCTCAATCGCCTCGACAAACCAACGACGCCCGGTATAGTAGTTGATTGTGATGTCCTGCCAACGACGTTTCATTTCCGCCAAAATATTTTTCGCGTCGACAGCGGGCATTTTTTTGTCGAAAATAATTTCTTCCGTCTCGGTCAAAACAAGTCCGCCGCCATAACTGATAACGGGCGTGTGCGCCATTCCGATTGCGTCGGTTATCGGGTAGATGGCTTCGGGCATACGTGCGGAGACAAAGACAAATTTCAAACCTTTTGCCACGACAGATTTGATTGCATGAGCATGGAGCGGCGTTGCGGCTTTGTCGTCCTTAAGAAATGTGCCGTCAATGTCAGAAAGAATAATTTTAATCATGATGAAAACCTCCTTAAAGCTTTAACCATTATCCTTGAAAAGTCGTTTCCTGTAGTCGAAGAGCATATCAATCAAGCCCGTTATCGCCACCAGTTGCGCGAAGAACATGTTTAACATTATCAGCGCGTAGCAGAGCCAACGCAGAAATTTTGAGACGTTGTGGCGGTCAAAGACGAACGATAACAGAGACAACCCTTGAACAAGCCCGATTAGCATTGAAATCAGCGTCAAGTTCATTGAAACTTCGTAGACGAGCGTCCAGCCGCGAGTAAATCCCCAATAAATTCCAATCGCTCCGAATGCCGCAATGTACAGGAAAATCGGCGGGAACTTCCACTCGGCGAAGGCGGGGAACGTCGGCAATTTCAGTTGCAATTTCGGGAAGATCCATTTCGCCGTAAACCAAACTGCCGCCGCGTTGATGAGCGAAGTCAACATTATCAGCGTAGGCACCAACATTGAAATCGTCTGTAACGCGGGTTCGACTTGACCTTTTGCCTCGGCGATTCGTGTTTTGTCCACGCCCATAGATTCATACATTGCGAACGATTCGGCAAATGATTCGCGCACCAATTCGATTTGCGTTTCGATAAAGTTCACGTCCATTATCACCAACAGCAGTGCGAGCGAGACGATTTGCGCGGCGGACGCGACGATAAGCGTTGCGAAGAAAATTTTTACTGCGCCGAAATTTTTGCGGACACACCAACCCAGCGCGATGCCGCATACTCCATAGCTCAACGTCAACCGCAATGCTAAGATTGGACCGATTAACATCATCAGCAGGATAAATGCGACTATTAATGCGCTGAAACCTTTGCCCGCGCCTTGACGAGCCGTCAGCACCGTTAATGGCACTGCGCAGAAAAATTCGACAAACATGCCGAGAATCGGGACGTAAACGGAGACGAGTCCGAGAATTACCGTTATCGCCACGAGCAAGCCGCCTTCGATTGTCGGCGTGACACTTCTTTTCATCATAAGACCTCGCAAAAAAATTTTTTTCATTATATCAAGCCGCGTCGACTTCCGACGATCTTGTGTATCGAACAACATGCGCCATTGCTGACGCCGTAAATTTTACTGGAGCAAGCTGAGAACTGCAGAGCTTGATTGATTGGCTTGAGCCAACATGGCTTGAGCCGCCTGCAGAAGGACGTTTGCCTTCGTGTAGTTGGTCATTTCCTTAGCCATATCAGCATCGCGAATCGTGGACTCTGCCGCCTGGACGTTCTCGCTGGAGGTCGTGAGGTTGGTGCTGGTGTATTCGAGACGAGCCTCAACTGCGCCGATAGTGGTCTGCTGGTCAAGAGCCTTAGTCAAAGCGTTTTCAATGACGTTGATAGACGCGTTGGCAAAATCTTTCGTGGTGACTTGAATTCTGTCGCCCGCACTGCCTTTCAAGCCGAGAGATTCAGCGCGCATGTCACGCAAACCGACTTTAATGGCGACGTTGGCTTCCGAGCCGATGTGGAAGTTGAGAGCTTTGTTGCCGCCTTCAGTCTTGTTCTCTGCCATCTGATACTGTTTGAACTGGTCGAGAGCCGCATTAGCCGCCTTTTTGACGTTGCCCGCTTGATCCAAAATACTGATTGTGAAACCGGCGACCTGTTGAGTTGTGCCCGCTGTGCTGGAAACAAGAGCGACACCTTTTTCTCCATCCGGTGTGTAGACTCTTTGACCAAATTTATCCGAGCCCATCATGGTTGCGGACGAGCCGTTGGAACCGTCTACACTGGCTTTAGCGAAGAGATTTGCCAACGTGAAGGTGCTGACTACACCGCTTGAACTTTGGGTCTTGCCATTGACAACCCACGAAATTTGATATTTATCGGTGCTGAGAATTTCGAGAGAGTTGCCCACGCGGTCACTAAGTGCAGACAATTTGGAAGTTGTTACAGTTGCCGTGGATAAGCTCTGGTTGAGCAGGATGGTTTTGGTGCTGTTGATAGCGTTGTTCTTGGAACCGTCAATGAGATATTTGCCGTTGAATTGGGTAAGGGCGTTGTCGTCAACCTGGTCGATGAACTGATCGATTTCCTTCTGAATTGTTGCGCGGTCTTCGTCAGTATTGCTGTCGTTGGCGGCGTTGATTGCCTTTTCC